>CANRET010000017.1 GCA_947629715.1 uncultured Akkermansia sp. | reverse complement strand
TGGCTATTTGATTCCGCCCTGTCAGCGGCTCTTGGGGACTTTCACCCCAGCTACATGTCATGCCTGACGTACAAAAAGAGCTAGACATGTTTCCTAAACATACCTAGCTCCATAGGGCTACAGGGACTCGAACCCCGAATAGCGGTGCCAGAAACCGATGTGTTGCCAATTACACCATAGCCCTGACTGATGCGCGGAGTATAGGAGAGCAGACCAGGAAAGTCAAGGCGAAAATCAAAGAATTGGGAAAATTCGGACCTGTGCCCATTTTGCCGGAGGAGCAAGAAAAAGATTCGGTAAGTTTTTGAAAAAAGATCGTCAACGTTATGTATACCGCTGCATTTGCTTTGGAGATGTCTGATGCAAGCGTTAAAGAATTCTCATCCTTGCTAAGTTAATTCTGCAACAAATGCCGTTGACAGCTTCACTGAAGCAGGAAACAACGCCGCAAGGAAAGGTGATGAAGGTTCTTGGAGCCTCCTCCCGCAATCTTGTCAATGCGAATGCAACGCTGTATTGATCTTGGCCATGGATTCCACAATGCGATCGTTCACGCTATGGCGCAGCATGCCGTCCGCCATGCGGCAAGCATTGAAAATAGCCGTGGCATTGGCAGACCCGTGAGCGATGATGGAAACGCCATTCACTCCCATCAGAGGACAGCCTCCCACGGTATCGGCGCTCATGCTCTGAGCAATGCGACGGAACACAGGACGCATGGCCAATGCACCAAGCATAGCCATGGGATTCCGCTTAATGCCGTCTTTCAGCCAATGAGAAAAGGCTTTAGCTGTGGCTTCCACACTCTTGAGCAGAATGTTTCCGGTGAAACCGTCCGTGAGAGCAACATCCAAATCCGTCTCAAAGAGGTCATGCCCCTCGCAGTTGCCGGTGAAGCGGAACGGCAGCAACTCCTGCTCATTGAGGTTCTGCAGCAGGTGATGCGCCTCTTTGGAAAACTCACTGCCTTTACAGTCTTCGGCGCCGTTGCTCATCACCGCTACATTCGGCATGGGACGGTTGTAGATGTAGCGAGCCATCATGGCGGACATGACGGCGTAACCCACCAAATGACCGGGCTTGGCATCCGGGTTGGCGCCCGTATCGCTCACCAACACATAGCCGTGCACACTCGGCATGGGAGAGACAATGCCGGCGCGATCCACCCCTTCCAACAGGCGAAGCTTAATCGTGCTGGCTGCCACGGCGGCCCCGGTGTTGCCTGCAGATGCCACCGCATCGCATTCCCCGCTTTTCACCAAATCCACCGCCATGCTCATGGAAGAATTCTTTTTCTGGCGCACAGCCGCCAAACCGCTCTCCTCCATGCCCACCACTTCGGGGGCGTGGACGATGTGCAGTCGTTTGTCACCTCCTATGCCCGCAGCATCACATTTTTCGCGCAATACGGCTTCATCCCCCACCATGTAGAGCGCTTCAAGGCGCTCCAATCGCTCGAGTACGAGTTTCGCCCCGTCAACATTGATCTGTGGGGCGTTGTCGCCGCCCATTGCATCCAGCGCCAATTTCATTTTTCGGGAGGAGTTCTCTTATTTGAGCGTACTCTACCATAACCAACGACGATGTCAATCCAAAAGAGTTGAGCTACGCACTGAGGAAATCGGTAGAGGAGTCGTGCTTGATGAGGAAGCAGTCGTCACGAAGGAGTCGCGGTCGGCGCTCCGTGTTCTCTCCGGTACCTTTCCTTTCGGAGAGCATCGTTTTTCTTCGACAGCCTTCTCTCAAGTTTTCCCCATTCTGTGATGAGTTGAGAGCTGTCATAATCCTCGGCACAAGATGCAAAAAACCTGCTCTCATATTGCGAAAGAGCCACGGCTATTTCCTCGCAAACAGCCGGCATCATGATCTCCTCTACCGAATTGCGAGGCTTGAGTTTCTGCTGTATTTCCTCACTCGAGACACTATACGACGCTCTGGCCTTCAGAAAATCACTCCGCACATTCTCAATGTCACGGGCAAAAAGCGACAGAAGCATACTCTTCTCTTCGTCCAGCTCCTTCCATAGTTTCTCACCATCCTCATCTCGCTCCACTCCATCGATCGCCGCAGAATACCGCTCCACCATGCGCCGGACGATTCCGGCATGCTCTTTCTGTAAGCGAAGGTATTTTTCCAGGGAATCATCGCAGAGTTTCCTGAAGTTCTGCGCATGAATTCCCGTCTCCACATATTTCACCAACTCTTCCTTGCCTCCCGTGGTGGACAGTTGCGAGAGAGGATTGACAGACTCATTTTCACGAAAAGTCGCATACACTCCGTAAAGGCCGACAAAACCAAGCACGGTGAAAACTCCCGCAAGGAGCAGCTTTCGGCGTCCGGCCGCGATATTTTCCAGTCGCGGCAGCGAGCCCTCCTCCCAGCATTGCTCCCACTGATCCACACTCTGGCAACGTCTATTGGTTCGCAACGACATATTGCAATCCAACAAAGCAAGAGTCTCCCGCGAGTAGCCCAACTTGGATGCCTGCTTCGCGAGCTTTCTCACGTCGTCCTGCACGAGCCGAGCATCGGCAGCTTCCGGAGGAATGCCTGTAATTAACTCGTACCAAGTGACAGAAAGAGAGTAAAAATCTGTCCATGGCCCCACCTTCCCTTTTCCGGTGATCTGCTCAGGGGCAGCATAATTGCGGGAGAAGGCTCCCTGGGACGTCGTCGTGCTCGTCGTGCGCTCCGACCGGTTAAGGGCCGCACCGAAATCGATGAGCACGGGACGTTGTTGCTCGTCAAACATAATGTTGGCCGGTTTGATGTCTCGATGGACGATACCGCGCTCGTGCATATAGCGCAAAGCCCCCAGCAATGTACGCAGCCATTCCGTCGCTTGCTCTGTGGCAACACTCTCTCGACGCGTGTCTATCACGTCTTTCAGCGATCCACCGGACAGCCACGGCATCACGCAAAACACGCTACCGTTCCCCCAAACGACATCTCGGATGCGTACGATGGCGTCGTGATCCAGTCCGGCAAGCGTGCGGATCTCACGCCGCATATATTCAATAGCTTTCATGTAGCTCGGCCCGTAACTGTCCCGCGCCGGCACGATTATCCCGGAACTCGGATCACGCACACAAATTCCCTGAGGAAAGCATTCCTTAACTGCCACACGACAACGATCCTCCTCATCCCAAGCGATATAAGTAATGCCGAAGCCCCCCTGCCCGATCACCTTAAGCAGCTTGTACCGCTCTCCGACATGGGTGCCGGAGGGCAAATCAATCACTGAAGCAACCTGCATCGACTACGCCCGGTTGATTTGACCTCTTCCCTATTCTGCACTCAAATTCGCCAGCGTCCGCGAAAGGAACTCCTCCAGTGTCAACCCCTGGGCAAAAGCTTTGTCTTCCAGTCGCTTCGTCACGTCCTTGTCAAGTCGGATCATCACATGCGTCTGGAGCGTCACGTCAATGGGCGGCATGCTTGGCATCACCACCGGATTCTGCGAAATGAGTTCCCGAATAATGTGCGCTTTTGCTTTAGGTATCGGCTTCTTCGCCATCCAGTTGCGCACTGTCGTCTCCGTGACGAAGCAACGCTGTGCAAGCCACGCGTAATCGTGCTTGTTTTTTTTGAGCCAAAGCTTGACATCCAGTTTCAAATCTTCCATAGTTTTTCCTCCCTGCACCACACTCTATATTATTGCATCAATTTCGTCAAGAAAGAATAAGCGTCAAACTAAGACAAAACTTCCGATCGTTGTGAGACGGTTCCACGCGAAAGAACACTGAAGAGTCTCAGGGGGGGGGCGGACCGTGCAGAAGAACACGATCCGAGCATGAGTCAAGCCACGCCAAAGCCCAAATCACAAATGGCAATCGCCGGTTCTTGACAAGCAGTCTTGATCAGGTAAAATGGCCCCATGAAAAGCATGCGCGTTAACGACAACCGCGATGAATTGATCCGCCTCGCCCTGCAGGAGGATTTCGGCAGCGGAGATGTCACGTCTCTTTACTTTGTGCCGGAAACGTTGCAAGCCCAAGCGCTTATGAGACCTCGCGCGCGCGGCGTGCTCTCCGGGGTGGAAGTGGCGGCGCAAGTGTTCCGGACGGTAGATCCCACGCTTAAAGTCGATGTGCAGTTGGCAGATGGCGATGAAGTGTCACCCGAAGCGATTGTCATGATTATCCGGGGAGCTGCTCGCTCTATCCTGGGGGCTGAGCGGACGGCGCTGAACTTCATCCAACGCCTTTCTGGCATAGCCACCATGACGCGCCGTTACGTACAGGCCATTTCCCACACCTCGTGCAAGCTGCTCGACACCCGTAAAACCACGCCCGGCTATCGTTTGCTGGAAAAAGCGGCCGTGGTGCACGGCGGAGGCTCCAACCACCGCCTCGGCCTCTACGACCGAGCCATGGTCAAAGACAATCACCTGATGACAAACGGCAATGCCGAGCACCTGCAGACCTGCATTCGTCGTCTCAAAAGCGAGCGTCCCGGTGTGGAAGTCGAGCTGGAAGCCGACAGCTTGGAACAGGTAGAAGCCTTTCTCAAGCTGGAGGGCGTAGATTACATCCTGCTGGACAACATGAGTCCCGGGGAAATGCGACAAGCCGTTGAAATGCGAGGAGCATCCGTCAAGCCTTTCTTCGAAGCGAGCGGAGGATTGACCCTGCAGACCGCACCGGCGGCGGCTGAAAGCGGGGTGGACTTCATGAGTTTCGGCTGCCTCACTCACTCATCCCCCGCCCTGGACGTCGGATTGGACTTCACCACGCTGGCTCGCTGAATGGAGTTGTCTGCTCGAGAAGCCCTCATTACCCTCAACCTCATCCCCGGGTTGGGATCTGTGCGCATTCGCAGTCTGCTGGAACATTTCGGCTCAGCAGATCTCGTGCTGGCGGCTCCGAAAAGCCTGCTCAGTCAAGTCCCGCGTCTGGGAGAAAAATTGGCGACAGCCATAGCGGATTGGCGCCACTGCACCCACGTACACGCAGAACTCGAATGCGCGCAACGGGGCGGCGTACGCATCACCACGCTGCTGGATGCAGAATACCCGGATGCATTGCGCCGCATGGCTGATCCGCCCGTTGTACTGTACTCCATCGGTGAATGGTTCCCATCTGATGCTGAACGCTCTGTAGCTGTTGTGGGCACTCGTCTGGCCTCTCCCTACGGTCTGAACTGCGCTCGCAGCATGAGCCGGGATCTGGCAGACGCGGGCTGCTGCATCATTTCGGGCCTGGCCCGCGGTATCGACACGGCAGCACACTGGGGCGCTCTGGATGCAGGAGGACGCACCATCGCCGTGCTCGGCGGCGGCCTCTCCTGCATGTTCCCACCGGAAAACGCAACGCTGGCGACACGCATTGCAGACGGGCACGGCGCGGTCATCAGCGAATTCCCGATGAACACGCGACCCTCTCGCAACACGTTCCCGCAACGTAACCGCATCGTGGCGTCATGGGGCTGCGCCACTCTGGTCGTTGAAGCAGCCGGTCGCAGCGGAGCTCTGCTCACCGCCAGCCTCGCCGGAGACCTCGGAAAAAGCGTCTTTGCCGTGCCAGGCCCTGTCACAACGTCCTCTTCCCTGGGCTGTCACCGTCTCATCCGCGATGGCGCCATCCTCTGTACATCCGCCGCCGATATCATCGGTGACATGGGATGGGATCAGAAACAGCTCTCCCTCTTCCCCGTTCACCTGCCGACCGAACAAACGGATCCCGTCATCTCAGCCATTGCCGCAGGACACCGCACCCTTGATGCGCTCTGCAGCGCACTCGGGATGACGGCTGCAGAACTCACTCCGCAATTGATGCGTTTGCAGATTGAGCGACGCATTGTACCAGCTCCGGGAGGCTCTTTCGAGGTATGTGCCTCCGGGACAGATTTCTCTACGTAAAGAAGCGCCGGGCAGTGGAAGTGGAAACGTGTCTCACGTTCAAATACCGGGTGCGAAGCAGGTTGCAGTCTCTGTGCCCCATCTCCTCTTGCAGCTGTAGTAAGTTGTGAAATCGTTTCAAATGCAATGAGGCAAAAGTGTGTCTCATCACGTCCCTCTGCCAACGTTTGATACCGGCCCGCAAACGCAACCGACGCCATAGCCGCGTCCAATTTCGAGGAGCAATGTATTCATTCGGCGGGCAGCGATAATCAAGCAGCTCTTTGGCTCCGCCGCGCAAAGGCACCGCCCTGGGCCCCCCTGTCTTGCTCGCGCGTCCTTCAATGTAAACCACCTTCTCACGCCTGTCGATGTCCCTCCAGCGCAGACGACGCACCTCGCCCGGCCTCACCCCACAAAAGAGCAGCAATTGCGTGGCCGGTAACATGGACCGTAAATCTTCGTCCAAACAGGTTCTCATAATCGCGCGAATCTGTGCTCCGCTCAACGGCACAATGCGCTCCTCAAATACCGGAGGACTTTCCAGAGCTTTCACAGGATTTGTCTGACACCACCCACGACGAATGCCGTACGAGAAAACACCGTGCAGCACAGCTTTGGCTTTGCGAAACACGTGAGGACTGTAGCCGAAGTGATTGTGCAAAAGTTCATGGCAATGATCAACTGTTATACTTCTCAAAGGAAGGCTGCAAAAGCGCACACAGCGCAACATGCGATTGGTGTAAGAGCGCAAATCCGCCAAGGTACTGGGACGTCGATGTCTCCTCGCTCGCAGACTTTCCTTCGCTGCCGTCTCAAAGGAAACGCTTCTTTCCTGCTCTGCAATGCCGCTGACGCCCATGCGAACAATGCGCCGAAAGGAGTTGATGATTTCTTCCTTGTCAAGCTGCATCACGCTGGCTTCCTCGGCAAACTCGAGAAACAGGCGCATAATATCCAGGGGACTCACAGGGAGGTTGCCCACTAGCTCGTGGTGTATAATTTCTTCAATCATCATACGAACATGCCATACCCCCGAGCCTTTGACAAGCGCAGCGAAGTTCCGATCCCGAAAAAATCAACAGGAAAAACTAAAGGAAACTTTCCGACAGAAGAACGTGGGCTTTTGACCGCAAGTTGACTGATTGCATTCCGAATGCAGTTTTGCCCGGACTTGCCAAAATCACGGAAATGTGGTAGAGTTGAAGCCATGAGAGCAAGGTTCCATTGGGTGTTGCGCCCGATGAACGGGAGTGTGGATTTCGGCGCAGAGCTGAATGCAGAGCTTCCTCTATTGATACGCAAGCTCATGGCTCAACGTGGCATCAGCGGACAAGTCATGGCCGAGCAGTATCTGCGACCTCGTCTGGCAGACTTGGGCGACCCCTTTGTGATGCAGGGGATGGAGGCTGCCGTGGAACGTCTTTTTCAAGCAGCGGACCGTGAAGAGTACGTCTGTATTTATGGAGATTACGATGTGGATGGGGTAAGCGCCGTCACACTGCTGCACAATGTTCTCTCCGCTTACGGCATTGACCACGCCTGCTTTGTCCCGACCCGCACGCGTGAGGGATACGGCCTGAGCCGCCAGGGGATCCAAAATGCGCTGGACCGATGCGAGCGCCCCCCCTCCCTGCTCATCACCGTGGATTGCGGTACTTCCTCCGTGGACGAGGTCGATGAGCTTGCTCGCAGGGGAGTGGACGTCATCATTTTGGATCACCACGAGGGTGGCGCCCGTGGACGCCCCCGCGCCGTGGCCATCGTCAATGCCAAGCTGGAGGAAAACAGCGAACTCACCTACCTCTGCAGCGCCGGTGTCGTCTTTAAGTTGGCGCACGCACTCATGAAGAGGCGCCGTCTGCCGAATCTCGACCTGCGCACGCACTTGGATATGGTGGCTGTGGCCACGGTGGCTGACATCGTGCCGCTCGTCAAAGAAAATCGTCTGCTCACCCGCGCCGGGCTCAAACTTGTGGGAAAGGAGAACGGCAATATGGGGCTGCGCATTCTGGCCGATGTATCCGGGCTCAAACTGCCAGCAAATGCCAGTCATGTGTCTTTCCGCATAGGTCCGCGTTTGAACGCTGCCGGGCGCATGGGGTCTCCCGAAGATGCTCTGGAACTGCTGGTCACCCGTGATGAACAGCGAGCGCAAACCCTCGCTTCTCACCTAGAAGAACACAACAGGAAACGTCAGGCGGAAGAGGAACGCATAAAAAGCGAAGCCATGCAAATGCTTGCGGAGCGACCTGACTTGAGCGAAAGTCCAACGATTGTACTCGGCTCGCGCAATTGGCATCCCGGCGTGGTAGGCATCGTGGCCTCCGTACTCATGCGCCGCTACTACAAACCTACTTTCATCATTTCGTTCGATGAACAGGGCAACGGCAAGGGTTCGGGACGTTCCATACCCGGCATCTCGTTGGTGGACGCCCTGCATGCTTGTGCGAACTGCATTGTGGCCGGCGGAGGTCATAATATGGCGGCCGGACTTGAGCTGCGCGAAGAACAGCTGGACGCGTTCCGTGAAGCCTTCACCTCGTACGTGCGAGAGCGTCTCGACCCTCAGGCCCTGGTTCCGTCTCTGGATATCGACGCTGAAGTCTCCTTCGATGAGCTTTCCGTGGAACTTATGGAGAGTTACGCTCTGCTGGAACCATTTGGCAATTCCAACCAACAACCCCTCTTCCTGAGCCGCAATGTCATGCCCTCCTGTGCGCCACGCCGCGTAGCCGGCAACCACTTACGCTTTTCTCTGCACCAAGGCAGCCATGAGCAGGAAGCCATCTTCTTCAACGCTGCGGACATTCCTCTGCCCGACCCGCCATGGGACATCGTCTTCAATCTGGAACGCAATTTCTGGAAGGGTCGCACCTTTCTCTCCATCGTTCTGCAAGACATGCGCTCTTCTAACTCATGATGTTCCGTCGTAATAAGAATCCGTTGCCTCCCATGGAGCACGGAGACTGGCGTCTTCCCCTTGAAAAGACAGAGGAAGCGGAGCACCTGCCTCCGCAATCTCCCGACGTATGGCGTCGTCTTAAGCTGCGCGTAGCATATTGGCAGACAGTATCAAATCTCCCCCGTCATGCCGACGTCTCTGCCGACAACCCTCCCGTCATGCCCATCTGCGGATGGTCGCGCGCACTCCGGCTTCTCCTGGCATGGCTGGTTCTTCTTCCCCTTTCTGTACTCCTGGTATATGCGTTGCTGCTGCATCTTTACCACCATGCGGGAGAAACGGTGGGACAGCGCAGCTTCTGGCTCAGCATACCGGTGTGGTACAGTCTGCTGGGAGCAGGCTCCTTTGTCTCGCTTGTTATCTCGCGCATTGCGCTGCCGGTCATGGTCTATATCTATGTCGTAGGGCACGAACTCACGCACGCCATTGCCGCCAAACTTTGTCTGGGCAAAGTTCAGACCCTGCGTGTGGATCTCAATGGCGGCTACGTGGAAACCGACACGGACAATCTCTTCATCGCCCTTTCACCCTATTTCGTACCGCTCTGGATGTGCGTGTGGCTGCTCATTTTGTGGCTGGCGAACTGGCTTTGTCCTTTCCCGGAGTGGGAGTGTTGGTTTTATGCCGGCTTTGGCTTCTGGTGGGGTTTTCACTTGTACTGGACAGTGTGGGTGATTCCCAGAGAACAGCCGGATATGCTGGAAAACGGTCTCCTCTTCTCCCTGCTCACCGTGCTGGTGATGAACATCGCCATTTTGCTGGTCGTGCTGTATGCTTTCGGCGTACTCCATCCTGCCAGCTACGGACAGGACTTCATCGCTGCCGCACGCGACACTTGGCAATTCCTCTGCAGTATGTACTCCCGACTTGTACAGGCTGCTCAGACATATTAACCCGCGAAGTTTGCTTCATTCGGCTTTTTTCGGCCTGTTTCGGTTCCTTTCTCTGCTCGCCCCGAGTCCCCGATGCGCTGTGCGTCAGGAACGGAGCCCCCTCCGATCATGGTGCAAACGATCCTGCATACTCAAATGTCTCGTGAGCTGTACATAAAGCGCAAGCCCCGTATCCCGCGCTCGCCTTTCCCCATCAAATAGACGAAGCTCCTGAATTCCGTCTTGCTTTTCCCGGAGGGGGCAGGTATAATCCGGGCGATTTCAACGCGCACCCCTCATCCTCTCCATGTCCTCAAAACTCACTTACAGGCAATCAGGCGTAGATACCATTGAAGCTCAATCGTTTGTCCATAATATCAGCGCACACGTCAAGCGCACGCAAAAGAACCGCAGCCTTTTCAACGCTTTCGGGCTTTTCGCAGCAGCATACGATTTGAGCAAGTACAAACAGCCGGTCATTGTGACGGGAACGGACGGTGTAGGAACCAAGACGGAACTGCTCTTTGAGCAGAATATGCCGGAAACGGCCGGCAAGGACTTGGTGGCAATGAATGTGAATGACATCCTGACAACAGGCGGCGACCCTCTTCTTTTTCTGGACTACTTGGGCATATCCAACCTGAAACGCGAAACTCCGCGCATTACCCGCCTCGTATCCGGCATGTGCGATTATCTGGAAAGCTGCAACTGCATCTTGGCCGGCGGCGAAACAGCAGAGATGCCCGGAGTCGTTCCGGAGAATCTGGTGGAATTGGCCGGCTTCTGCATCGGCTGCGTGGAAAAGGAGAGCATGATTGACCCGTCCCGCGTGCAAGTGGGCGATGTACTCGTCGGGTACGAAAGCGACGGCTTCCATGCCAATGGTTGGAGCCTCGTTCGCCGCATCCTCGCGCAACACCCTGACCTGCTGAGCCGCGAAGAACTGCGCGCCGCGCTCGCCCCCACCCGACTCTACCACGATGTAGTGGAGCAGATGCGCGCTGCAAATCTCACGCCGAAAGCTTATGCCCATATTACCGGCGGCGGTCTCCCGGAAAATTTGGAGCGCTTCCTCGGCGACATGGGCGCTGAACTCACCGTGCCTTTCTGGCAAAATGACTCCGTGCAGAAGGTGCTGCAGTACGTTGAAGAGGAGGATCGCTTCCACACATTCAACATGGGTATCGGCTGGGTTGCCATCGTCTCCCCTGACCAAGTGGACACTGCCATGAGTGTGGGACCTCAATCCCACGTCCTCGGCATTGTGAAACAAGGCGTCGGCGTTCGAGTGCGCGTGGCTTCCTGATTCCCTTCCTCCAACGACCCGCCTTTCCTCTCTCTTTCCTCCCTCCAACCTGCCATGTCTGATCCTCTGCACCATGAATGCGGCGTAGCCGCGATTCGATTGCTCAAACCGCTCTCCTACTTTGCCAACAAGTACGGCTCACCGGAATGGGCTTTCAACAAGCTTTTCCTGCTCATGGAAAAACAGCACAATCGCGGGCAGGACGGAGCGGGCATCGGCTGCGTGAAACTGGATATGCCGCTGGGGGAACCTTACGTCTTCCGTGCACGCAACGCGACCCCCTCGGCTCTGTCCGACATTTTTTCCTCCCAGCAACGCAATCTGCGCACACTGCGGGAAATGGGGGACTGGAGCGTGCAGGACGCCAACGCCTACAAAAAGAACTTCAACTTCGGCGGCGAAATCCTGATGGGCCACCTGCGCTACGGCACCAGCGGACAGTTTGACGAAGGCAGCTGTCACCCTTTCCTGCGGCGCACGAACTGGACGACCCGCACGCTCATGTTGCTGGGCAATTTCAACATGACGAATGCAAGTGAACTGAACCGCACGCTCATCGAACGCGGCCAACACCCCATTTTTGACACCGACACTCAGGCCGTGCTGGAGGAAATCGGCTATTACCTTGATGAAGCCCACACAGACATCTACCGTGAATTGCGCGACAACATGCCGGGGCGTGAAATTCCCAGCGTCATCTCGCAACGCCTCGACCTCTACGACATCATCGGCAAAGCTTCCCAAAACTGGGACGGCGGGTATTGCGTCATGGGCGCCGTAGGCAATGGCGATTTCTTCTGCCTGCGCGACCCGCACGGCATCCGCCCCTGCCATTATGTGCTCACAGACGAGTACCTGGCCATCGCCAGCGAACGCGTGCCCCTCATGAGCGTCATGGGAGTGGAATGCGAGGACGTGCATGAACTGGACCGCGCCAACATGATTGTGGTGAAAAGCGACGGTAAAATCTCCATCGCCCCCTACACGACGCCGCTGGAGCCTACTCCCTGCTCTTTTGAAGCCATCTACTTTTCGCGCGGCAACGACCCCATTATCTATCAGGAGCGTAAACAGCTCGGCGCCAACCTGGCTGAGAAAGTCGTGGAATGCCTCGGCGATGAAAACTTCTCCAAAGCCGCCATCACCTACATCCCCAACACCGCCGAAGTCTCCTACTACGGCCTGTTGGAGGGGCTGCGATCCTACCGCCGAGACCGTGTAACCGCCGCTGTCATCGAAAATTTTCACAACGGTACGCTCTCCGATGAACTCATCCGCGAACTTATCCAACGCCGTTGGCCGCGCGCCGAAAAAATCGCCCATAAAGATATTAAGCTCCGCACATTCATCTCCGAGGAAAGCAGCCGCAAGCAAATGGCTGCACAAGTGTATGACCTCACCTACGGCGCTGTGGGCAAGGATGAAGTGCTCATTGCCATCGACGATTCCATCGTACGAGGCACGACCCTGCGTGTATCTCTGCTGCGCCTGCTGGCCCGATCCAAGGCGCGCAAGATCGTCATCCTCTCTTCCGCTCCTCAGATTCGCTATCCGGATTGCTACGGCATCGACATGAGCGAGCTGGGCAAGTTCATCGCGTTTCAAGCCGCCATCTCCCTGCTCAAAAAATGCGGTGACTACGCTTACATAACCCATGTGTATGATGAATGCCGCCGCCAGCTCACTCTCCCACCGGAACAACGCGGCAACCCGGTGAAGATGATCTACGCTCCCTTCAGCGCTGATGAGATCACTGAAGAAATTTCACATCTGGTCACGCCGGACAATTCGCCCTGCGAGGTGCAAATCATCTATCAGACGCTTGAGGGTCTCCACTCGGCCATCGAGGGTCCGTGCGGCGATTGGTACTTTAGCGGCAATTACCCCACCCCCGGCGGTTACACCACGGCCAACGTCGCCTTCATCAACTGGTATGAGGGTCGCGACGGTCGTTCGTACTCCCTGCCCGTGTGACCCGCGCCCGGCGCCTCGGCTCCGTCGCGTTTCACTCCTCGCCTCCCCCCAGAGGCGCTCCCCACAATCTATCACGCAACGATGCCCGATAACGCCACATCACAAGATTGGAATGAACTCCCGGACGAGGAGCTCATCGGCATCACGTTGAAGGGAGAAACTCGAGCCTTCGATGAGTTGATCCGTCGGCACAGCCGAAAATTGCACGCCATGCTTCTGCAAATGCTCGCTTCGGAAGCCGATGCCTACGATGTAGCGCAGGAGTCTTTCCTGCGCGCTTTCAGATCTCTGAGATACTTCAACAAGAAGAGCGCATTCTACACATGGCTCTATGCGATTGCCGCAAATCAGGCCCGCAATTTCCTGCGTAAACGAAAACGAGAAAACGCATTCAGCATCGATGACGACGAAAATGGAGATCCCTTGGAGAAAGACAGCGAACTCGCCGACCGAGCCATCGACTCCGACCCTGTACGCGGCGCCCACATCACCGACCTCAAAAAACGTCTTCGAAAAGCCCTTAATCAACTTTCCCCCTCCCATCGCGAAGTCGTAACTCTCAGTGATATCATGGGACTCTCCTATCAGGAAATCTCCAAAATGCTCCACGTCTCCGAAGGCACGCTGCGCTCCCGCATCTTTTACGCCCATAAGCAACTCCAAAGTCTGCTCGGTGATATTGAACGGTAGAAGCTTGTCCTGAAAAAACCTCTTGCGAGTTGGGTGTAATTTGGTAGAATTCGGGGCGTGCGGGAGTACATCATCAAGCGTCTGTTGCTGGCGCCGGTCACCATTGTCGGGGTGACGCTGCTGGTGTTCTGCCTCACGCGGCTGGTTCCCGGCGGACCGGTGGAGCGCATCATGCAAGAGCAGGCTATCGGCGCACTTTCCGGAGAAAAAGCAGATGCCGCGAGCTCAAGCAGTGTCAGCGAGGACGAACGCGAACGCCTTGCCGAACTCTTCAATCTGGACGAGCCCGCGTGGAAAGCCTACCTGCAGTGGCTTGGTCTCGCCCGACGCCGAGTGGACATCACGAAAGCCGAGTTCAATGATGACGGCTTCGCCTATCCCACCACATCGGCGCCGGACGGCAGCCCGCGCGTACTCAGCGTGCGCCGCTGCGGTTCTGTCCCTGAGTTTCGGCAGCCCACCTGGTTCGCCGAAGAGGACTGGCGCATCCGCATAGAATCTCCTGCAGAGCGCGCAGAACGCAGCCGCGCCCGCAACCCGCTCACCCCTTCCTCCCCGCAAAAAGTCGGAAACGCACAGCGCGCCCGCGTCATCCTGTTCCGCTACGAGTGGGACGGTCTGCTTCAGGGTAATTTGGGCAAGTCCTACAAGTACAATGAACCCGTGTTGGACATGATGCTCAGCCGTCTCCCCGTATCGCTCTACTTCGGCATCCTTGGCGCGCTGCTCATGTACCTTATCAGCATCCCACTCGGCATCTGGAAAGCTTTGCATCACCGCAGTTTCGCCGATGCCGTCACCGGAACGCTCCTCTACGTGGGCTACGCAATCCCCGGCTTCGCTCTGGGCGCCATCCTGCTCATCTACTTAGGCGCGCGGCTGGAGTATTTCCCCCTCTACGGCCTCACGAGTCCGGACTTCGACTCGCTCAGCATTTTGGGAAAACTAACGGATCTGGCGCACCACACAGCCCTGCCCCTCGCCTGCTACGTCACAGGTTCCCTGGCTCTGACCACCATGATGATGAAGGGAAGTCTGCTTGACCAGATCTCCGCCGACTACATGCGCACCGCCGTAGCCAAAGGAGCAAATTACCGCCGCGCCGTATGGCGTCACGCCCTGCGCAATGCCATTATCCCCATCGCCTCCGGTCTCGGCGGAGTCATCTGTTCAGTGGTAGGAGGCTCCATCCTCATTGAGCGAGTGTTCGACATCCGGGGCTTCGGCATGCTGTGCTACCAGGCGCTCATGGATAAAGACTACGCGCTCATCATGGGTTCCCTGTTGCTCAGCTCGATCGTCATCGTGCTGGGCAATTTGACATCCGACATCCTCGTCGCGAGCCTCGACCCGCGCATCAAATTCCGCTGATGAAAAAAAACGCCCTCGCCTGTCTGCTCATCCTGGCTGCCGTACTCGGCAGCCTCGGGGAGCTTCACGGCTGGCTCGTCCCCACCATCTCCTGGCCTTTCACGGCAGCACGGCAATGGAACCTCCTCTCCTGTTCTCCCGAGCTGTGCCCGGCGCTCGCAGCGGACGGACATATCCAGTGGTTCGGCTGGCTGACAATGTTTTTTCTGGCTCTCGTCGGAATCTTCCTCCTGCTCCATCGCGGAGCTTTTCGTTTGTCAGCGCAAACTGAACGGGCCCTGGCACGCTTCCGCAACAACAAGGCGGGCCTCGTTTCGCTGGGCGTATTCATGGTCTTGTTGACACTCGCCGGGTTAGATCAGACTCTGGTCGGCAAGCGCGCTCTGATCGTCGTCACAGAACAAGGCAAGTGGCATTTTCCGGCCTTCCGACGCCACATGCTTCCCGGCAGCGTCTTCGGACTGACCGGCAATGAGGGACTGGCCGAAGCCGACTATCGCCGACTGCACGCCGAGTTGGGCAAACCCGGCGGTCCGCAGTTCGTCCTCATGCCGCCCATCCCCTACGACCCTGCCGGCGACACGACCTCCTTCCCTAGGGAAGAATTGCCGGCCTTGCACAACCGACTTTACGCCCCGGACGGCGTCACTCCTTTTGACGGTCTGGCCTGCCGCCTCTACCCGAACGGTGACGTCCACCTGCGCATCCGCTACCGCAACGGCGTGCCGGATGGCATGACGCAGGGCTGGAATCCCGATCGTCGCGAGGTGTACAGCGCCGTTTGGCAACGCGGTAAACTCATTCGCGAAACCTACCGGGGTCCCGGTGACATTCCCCGCTTTTTACAGCAGAGCAGCGTCAGGCATTTCCTCATTCATTACCACCCCGCGTCTCCGCTCTCCGGCGGCCATCTGCTGGGAACCGACAGCCGAGGCCAGGACATTGTCGCCATTCTCTTCGGCGGGCTGCAGGTGAATGTGAAAGCCGCCCTCTTCTACCTGCCGCTCGTGTACGGCATCGGCCTGAGCATCGGCATGCTCATGGGCTACTTGGGCGGCGTGTTCGACATGGTGACACAGCGCATCATCGAGATTCTCTCTCAGCTTCCTTTTCTCTTCGTGATCATGGCGGTCACGGACATGGTTCCGTCGAGTCTGCGCGGAATGCCAACCACCCTGCTGCTCATGGCCCTGCTGGGCTGGATGCCGGTGACCTATCTCATCCGCACCGGTGCGATGCGCGAAAAAGCACGGGATTATGTAGCCGCAGCCCGAGCCATGGGAGCAAGCGCCCCGCACATCCTGCTGCACCACATCCTGCCCAACATCACCGGCATCGTCATCACGCTCATTCCTTTCAGCTTCGCCTTTGTCGTACTCTCTCTCACCTCACTGGACTACCTGGGGTTCGGACTGCCAGACACCTGCGCGAGCTGGGGGCGTCTGCTCAACGACGGTCTGGCGCGGCTCTCCTCTCCCTGGGTGGCCTCCTCCGCTGTGGTCGCGCTCGTCATCATGCTCTTGCTCATCACGTTTATCGGCGAATCCGTACGCGAGGCTATCTCCCCGCGCCGCCTCAACCGCTATGAATAACCCGATTCACAGACTCCGCTTCCGCCGGCATCCGCTCGGTCTGTTCCTCGCCGTGCTCTCAATCTGTGCCATGATGAGCTGTGAGGACGAATCTTCACGCAACGGCTTAAGCTGGGTTCCCCCGGAACTGGATTCGCTTCCCCCGACCTTTGACGCTGACTCCGATGCCCCGAACTACGCAAAACGCTGGCGTATGCCTCCCGGATTCCGCGGTTTTCCGGAGCGCTGGAACTCCCAAGTGCAATCCCTGCTGGGCGATCGACTTGTTCGAGTGAACGAACAAATTGAACGCCTCAACCAGCGCATTGCCGACATACAGAATCCCGACCGAGACGCCATCCGCGCACGACGCGACCTGCTTGCCGATGAGGCCCGCCAACTGCACAAACGACGAGAAATGGGGAGCTACCTTATTTTCCTCACCGAAAAAGACCTGCCGTCCAACCTGCAGTGGATCAACGGAGGATACGAACCGGAACTCGGCGACCCTGCCGCTGTCAAGGGCGGAACCCTGCGTCTCGCTCTCCAACGCTCCTTCCCCAACACACTTCGCGTCTTCGGTCCCAACAGCAACAACTCCACCCGGCGCTACATCTACAACGACCTCGACCTTCCTCTGGTGCGTCTGCACCCCGGCACGCGAAAACTCATTCCCGGCACGGCGGACCGCTGGGCCATCTCTCCTGACGGACGCACGATCTACTTTCACATCGATTCCGACGCGCGCTTCTCCAACGGCGACCCCCTCACCACGCGCGACTTTGTGACCTCTCTTTTCCTGCGCACGTCCCCTTACAGCGCCGATCCTTTCTACCGTGACTTCTACGTCGCCAACTTCGCGCGCGTCGCCATCTACAGCGACCACACGCTCTCTGTCACGCTTCCTTCTCCCCGCCCCTACGCCGCATTCTACGCCGGCAGTCTGCCGAACGCCTGCACGCGCTTTTTCGCCGAGTTCGGTCCCGATTACCCGGAGCGTTACCTGTGGCGCGCAGTTCCCACAACCGGCGGTTATGCCGTAGATGCGGAAAAGACGCTGATGGGCAGCAAGCTCGTGCTCTCGCGCGTGAAAGACTGGTGGGCCGCCGACCGCCGCTACACGCGCCACACCTGCAATGTGGATCACATTTCCTACGCCTTCATCACCGAGGCCTCCAAGATACGCGAACTCTTCCGTATCGGTGAACTGGACGTCGTCTCCGGCCGCGACGCAGACTTCTGGTACGAGGGCTTGGAAATTCCCCCTGTGCATGCCGGCTACATTCAACGCGTCATGTTTCACAATGAATGGCCGCGCAACAGCTTCGGCTTCCATCTGAACTGCTCCTCCGCGCCTTTCGATAATATCAACGCTCGTCGTGGCTTCCACTACGCCTTGAACGTGCAAGAGGTCATCGACACTCTCTTCCGAGGCGATTACCGGAGGGGCAGTTCCTATTTCTCCGGTTTCGGCGAATTCACCGACCCGTCGATACGCGCCTTGCCCTATGACCCCGAGCGCGCGCGTGCGTATTTCGCCGCCGCCGGCTTCACGGAGGAGGGAGAGGACGGCATTCTGCGTAAGCCGGATGGCACGCGGCTTCAGGTGACGGTGAGTTCGCGCACAGATCCGTCCTACGCTGCTGCCATGGGCATTCTGAAGCCTGATGCCACTCGCTGCGGCCTCGATCTGCAATTCGAGCAAATGGATGACACGGTCTTTTTTCTGAAAGTGAAGAACAAGAATTACAGTGCGTGCATCTTCTCCTGGGGATTCAGTCCACCGGTTCCGGATGCCGGTCCCTTCTTTCTCTCGCAGTACGCGTACGATGCAGACGGCAAGCCTCTGCCCGGCACCGACAACATCACTGCCACCGCCTCTCCCGAACTCGACCGCGCCATCTTGGAAGCCCGCTCTGCTTCTACCGCCACAGCAGCCGTCCGCGCCCAGCGGAACGTGCAGCGCCTCATCGCCGATTCCGCCGCGTGGGTTCCCGGCTGGTCCTCGCGCTTCTGGCGCTTCGCGCAGTGGCGCTGGCTCTGCTGGCCGAACACGGAAAGCGTCCGATTCTGTCCGCCTCTCTATTTCGATCCCCTGGACAGCCACTTGTATTGGATTGACCCCAAACTTGTGCGAGAGACGCAGCGAGCCCGATCAGAAGGCCGACGCTTTCCCGAGGACGAACTTCTCATTCCCCTCCCCGCCGGGAGCCCAACCCCATGAACGAGCCGCCTGCCCCCCTCCTGGACATACGCTATCTCACCGTTGCTTTCAACGGAGAGAGCGGTCTCCTCTCGGTCACGGATGACGTGAGCTTGAGCATCCCGAAGAACGTATGCGTCGGCATCGTGGGAGAAAGCGGATGCGGGAAAAGCGCAACGGCGATGAGCATTCTTCGCCTGCTGCCCCAGCCGGACGGTCGCATCCTCTCCGGACAGGCCATCTTTCATGGACAGGATCTGCTCGCCATGTCCATCCGACAACTCAGTGCCATCCGAGGCGCCCGCATTGGCGTCGTTTTTCAGGAGGCGGGACAAGCCCTCAACCCGACGCAACGCATCGGCGATCAAATCGCCGAGCCACTGATGCTCCACCTCGGTTTGGACGAAGAAGAAGCTCGCCGACGCGCCGTCAGCCTGTTGGAAGCCGTGCATATTCCGAGCTCCGCACAGCGCGCGAGAGAATACCCGCACGCGCTCTCCGGCGGCATGCGTCAACGCGTGATGATTGCCATCGCCCTGGCTTGCAATCCCGAACTCATCATCGCCGACGAACCTACCACCGCGCTGGATCCTACCGTGCAACAGCAAGCCCTCGCCCTCCTGCGCGACCTGCGCCGCAAATCCGGCTCAGCCTGTCTGCTCATCTCGCACCACCTCGGCGTCATTGCGCAGAACTGCGACATCGCCTATGTGATGTACGCCGGACGCGTCGTAGAATGCGCCCCGACGGCCGAACTTTTCGCAAACCCTCTGCATGCCTACACGCGGGCTCTCCTCGCCACCACCATCCGACCGGATATGCCGCACAAATCCCTTCTGCTCTGCATCCCGGGCAGTGTGCCCCCGCCTCATCAATACGTCACAGGCTGCCGCTTTTGCCAACGCTTGGGACGTCCCGCCCCACTCGGCTCTGAGCGTCCTCCATTCACCGAAATCTCCCCCGGGCATTTCGTCGAACTCTGCCCCGCCTGCACCCAATGAGAACCTACGATTTACGAAGATCGGCAACCTGAAACGAAATCAACAGGTCTTCGCTGGGCGCATCGTGACAGAGATGGGATGGCGCTATTTTTGCAAAGCTTAAAACTTTTCGACAAATGCACGCCGTCACCGACTTTGCATGTTCGCTGACATGTGCTGACATTGACAAGTGAGCCACGACGTTTGATCCTGCGCTTCCATTGTGAATACAACGGAGGCAAGCAGAGAAACCTCCCCCTCTCGTCCCGATTTCTTACGGGCTGGCAGTGTTCGACGATTCGTAACCAGGCAATCGCGTTTTTAATCCGATTCCCCATGGTTTTCATGCACAAAGTCGGCGGCAGACACTTCCTCTCGTTTCGTTGAATCTCCGAGTTTGCGTTCTAAGCGGATTTTGCCCGCGCCTCCTTCTCCCTGCACCACAGTGATGCAAATTGCGTGCAATCCGGCGCGGAGAGGTATGCCGGCTTTGCCGGTCTTGTCTGCTACGCTCTCCACAACATTAGCGGCCGCGCTTTCCGTGGCGGTTGTTCCCGGCTTGTAATTGGCGTCTGCGTCAATAAGCTGGAAATTGTGAAGCTTAATGTACGCCTTGGTTCCGGGAACATCCGAGAGCGTCAGGAAGAAGTGCCACTTCTTGCCATCTGCCGGCACGCGCATGTAGCCTGTGTATTCCGTTACACTGCCTGCCGGCAGCTCCTCCTTCCCCAAGTCCGACGCCACGCCCGTCTGAGCCTGCGTGGCCTGAGGGAGCGTGTCAAATACCGGTGTCCAAGGCGTCTTCGCCATGACGCGGCGCATGCTCAGACCTGGCAGAAGTTCTCCGCCCGGCTCATCCGGAGGGACGAGCAGACCATCGTAGGGACGCCGCCCGCCACAGGGATTGCTGCGTTTGCCGGCGGCGGGATCGCGCACATAATCGTAGGCTCTGCGGTTCCAGAGAACGCTCTTTTTGAGTTGATCCTGATATTTCGCATACCGGTCAGCCAAATTTTGGGCTTCGTGAGGATCGGCATCGACATCGTAAATTTCAAAATCTTCTTCGCCGGTGGAAATTCCGGTGCGAATGGCTTTCAGCCAGCGGGAGGCTCGACCATTCTTACCGGCGGGTACGGGGAAAAGGATAACCTGCTGTTCGCCGCGCAGGCGATCGGTTTTATTGATCGCAAAGTCGTCATAACGCGGCATTTTGCCGCCGTATGCGTACTCGGCATACACCACGCCGCCGTGCCTTTCCGTCTCCTTTCCGCTCAGCATGGGCAGCAACGACGCTCCGTCGCAACGCATCGGCACGGGTACGCCGGCCAAGTCGGCAAAAGTGGCCATCCAATCTTGGAATTGCGCAGGCTGCGTATTCTTAACTCCCCCCGGAACAATACCCGGCGCCCACACCACGCAAGGCACGCGCAGCCCTCCCTCCCACGCGTCGCGCTTGATGCCATCCAGCGGGCCGTAGCTCCGGAAAAAGGAGGGATCCTGCGCCGGCGCAGGATGGTCTGCCTCGCCCCTCACGGACCCAGGTTCGTTGTGAGGTCCGTTGTCACTGGTGAATACGAGAAAGGTGTTGCGATCTATTTTCAGATCCTTGCAAAGCTGAACAATATCGCCCACGGCATCGTCCACACGTGTGATCATGGTAGCGTGACGTCGTGCACCCGCGAGCTTGGCCTGCGCCTGCTGACCGTACCGTTTGGCAGCGTATTTCTCCCAGGCCGTGCGATAGCGCGGATAGATGAAGCAGTCCCACTTGGCGCTTGCCGTGTTGATCATTTTGCCGGGTTTCCCCAACCACTGCACGCCACCGCGCACGCCCCCGTTCTTGGGATACTCCATGGTCGGCACCGCCAGACGAGCATGAGGGGCTATCAACGTGAGCGCAAGGAAGAAAGGCTTCTTCGGATCAGCCGCGCGCGTATCCTGAATCCACTTTTTTGCGCGCGCCGTGAAAAGGTCCGTGCTGTATGCCCCGTCCAAATGGTCCGTCACGATTTTATCACCGTCCCAAATGGCATTCTTTTTCGTCTCCGAATCGGCTACGCTTTCCTCCTTGGGATAATGCCTGTGCCCGGCTATGTGATTGTTGTACCCGAAGAAATAATCGAATCCTCGCCGGGTGGGCCAGGCTCCCGTCGTGGTCGGGGAGCCTCCACCCTCCACGCCTCCGCCTATTCCCCATTTCCCGATCAGCGCCGTGGCGTATCCGGCTTCCTTGAGCACGCTGGCCAGCGTATGGCTGTCCTCCAAGGCCGCGTCAAAGCTGTTGTTTCGCACGACCTCGGCATGCCCCTGATGCACCCCCGAAAACAGCGATGCGCGGGCGGGCGCGCAGACGGGCGCGCACGTGTAATGGCGCGTGAGCAGCATCCCCTGCTGGGCCAACTTAGCGAGATGTGGAGTGCTGATTTGCGGCGTATTCTGCTCCACGGCGCCTCTGCTATTAAGGCTTAAGTCCCCCCACCCCATGTCGTCCACGAGAATCAGGATGATGTTCGGCTTTTGGTGCTCAGCCCATGCCGAGAGACTCATCGCCCATGCAGCAGCAAGCAGTGTAATCAAGCGCATCATAACTCCTTCAATCTACCACACATTCCCCGCCCGGACAAGTCTGCTAACTGTCATGTCAAAGCGAACGCATTATACAATTCACCTCTGTCCTGCCATAGTCTGGTTTTTGAGGCGTTCGTTAGAAAGGGGGACTAGATTTACCCATTTTATAGCTCTTCCAGTTTGGGGAGGGCACGGGTGATTTTGACGGTTTTTACGCTGACGGTGACGATGCGTTTGATGAGGTCGATGATGTAGCGCGGGTTGTTGTGTTCCGTGCACCAGTCGTTCGGGTCGTTCACGATGCCACTATCCTTGTCCATGGTGACGGCGTAACGGTCCATCAACCATTCGATAGCGGATTTACCGTTCACGATGTACTCGTAGGCTTCTTCCGGTATGCCGCGCAGGATGGTGTGGCTGTTGTAGATGATGGCGTCCTTTTCGCCTTTCTTGGGAAAGCGCATTTTGCCCTCGATGCGGTAGTCTCCGCCGTTGTGTTCCTCTTCCAGCGGATAGGGATCTACCGTTTCGTAGTTGAGATGCAGCGCGGCGAGTTCGCGCCCGGCTTCACTGAAGCCCCAGAAGTCCTTGGCGAAAGGTATGCGCGGCAGTTCCTTTTTCAAGTCGTTGGCGTACTTGGTGCGGTATTCTTCGCTATGCAAAAGTCCGTACACGTAGTAGAAGAGGTCCTCCTTGCCGATTTTCGGGTCGCCATAGGCTTGCTTGAATTCCTTGTGCCCCCAATCCGTGATGGCATCCCTGCGAATGTAATCGCTCTTCGCTTCCTCCATTCCTAGTTCCAGCATTCCTTCCCTGTCCGCTTGCTTTTCATACCAGTAAAGCGGGAAGCATTGACCGTTGAAGAATCTCTGGTAATCTGAAACTGTGTCAGAAATAAGGCAAGAGAATGATTTAGAAGATCCAACTCCCATCATCTGGATTACAAGGTTATCATGCTTCGGTGTTGGAAAGAGTTTAGGCATCTGATACACACGGGCGTTCAAACTTTTATTGAAATACAAGTACTGCTTGACAAAGGGTCTGTACGTGGCAACAATCAACGATTGCTCGTCCATTGTATATGTTTTTCCTCTGGAAGCGTCCATATACTGTAGATGGCTCCAAGCAAATTTTCCCTTTTCAACCACAATGAAGTCTTTGATGTCTTGTTTCTCACCACTGCGTTTAGCGTAGGCATCTGCCTGTGCATTGAAATAGGAGATGCTACTAGCTATTGAATTTCGCAATCCATTGCGACTATACCTATAACACCATGGGTCTCTGGCAGTCACAACGCCGAGGGAGAATATACTAAAAAGAGCCTTTGTATCCTCCTTACCCTTTGCCAACTTGTCGCCAATCGGCATAAATTGAGTGTAGTCATCAGTACGGTGGTTAATCCAGTCTCCGTTTTTATCTGGGGTGAGAGTTGTCCAGTCGATTCCATCAATATCAACGGTGTCCTTGAGAATTTGAAGTTTCTCATCGCGGGTCTTGTAGTCACCAATGTCGTGGTAATGCAATGTGGCTCGCTGTCCAGCCGCGTGATCCGCACGCTTCACCAGCACAATGATTGCAACGGGAGTGCGGCTGCCTTCACCAAAGATATTACCCGCTTCTTTTCTTCGGAGTTCCCCCTGCGTTCGGCAATTCCCTCTCAAATTGAAGCAATAGATGGAAGAGAACTCATCCATCAGGCACTCGCGGAATCCCGCCATGGCGTTGTTGTCAATGTAAGCTCCATTGGTCACATAGGCAAGAACGCCATCGCCTTTGATGCAGTCACTCGCCCAACGGAACGCACGAATATAGGAATCATAAAGTCCCTTCTTCAGGCCTGCCGTGCTTCGAGCGGCATACGTCTCCGCAATTCTCTTATCAACCTCGGGACAGTCCGGATTCTGGTTGTTGTCACCACCTCTCCTCTGTCCAATCGAATACGGCGGGTTGCCAATGATGACGCGGATGTCCTGTTTGCAGAGATTTTTTACACGCTCACCGTTTTCCTCAAACTCAGGGAAGAGGTCACGGTCGTTTGCGCTGTTTTCGTGCATACGGAAGGTATCGGTAAAGCAGATGCCACCGAATGGAGTGTATTGTTTTTGTTCGGTAGTGCCGTGGTAAGCGACCTCGATGTTCACACAGGCAATGTAGTAGGCGAGAAGCACGATTTCTGAGGCGAAAAGTTCCTTTTCATACTTGCGCGGCAGGTCTTCCTTCTTGATCAGTCCGCTCTGGATAGCGCGTACGATGAAGGTGCCGGTGCCTGTGAAGGGGTCAAGAATGCGTACGCCCTCCGCGCTCAAGCCGTCCGCGATATTGAATTCCTTTTGCAGCACCTTGTGGACGCTGTGGAGGATGAAATCCACAACAGGAATGGGGGTATAAACGATACCGAGAGCATCGGCGATCTTCCTGAAGGCATTTTTGAAAAAGCTCTCGTAGAGTTCCTTGATGACACTCTGGCGTCCCTCCGTTGTGGTGATGCTGCCCGCGCGGGTTTTCACGTCCTCGTAGAAGCGTTTCATTGTCTTATCATCCTCTGAACCGATACGCTGTTCAATGAAATCCAGCATAGCGTTCATCGTGACGCTCACGGGGTTTTTATCCGCAAACTCGTATTCACCGAAAAGAGCATTGAACACCGGGCGGGAAACGAACTGCATCGCGAGCATCTCTACGGCATCATCATCTTCGATATTCTCGCGAATGTTCTCCTTGAGCCCCTGCTTAAATTCTTGGAATCTTGGTAAGCAGTCCGGCTGCTGAATGAGGTTTGCAATCGCCTGACGGCGGCGTTCTGCAATGTCAGCAATATCCTTCACCCAGTTTTCCCAGTAGATGCGAGCTCCGACGCGGGACACCATGCGGGTATATACGGCATCTTTCATCTCCCGCACTTTGTTCGTGAAAGCGAGAATCTCATGGAAGGTTTTTTGTTCGATAGATCCCTCCACGTATTCCGTGTCGCCATTCTCGCCGGGGGAATCTGGCAACGGTTTTGTGACGACCCCCTGTGAGATGTGCTTGCTGTTACGCCTATTGAATTCAAGGGCGTTGATTTCGGCATCAAAGCGGTCATCATGAGCACGGAGAGCCTGAAGCACCTGCCAGACGACCTTGAAACGCTTATCATCATCCAGCACGTCCTCTGCTTTTGCCCCACTCGGAACGCCGACAGGGATAATCACATAGCCGAACTTCTTTTTGCCGGAGGGGTCTTTGCGCATCACACGTCCAACGGATTGCACGATGTCGATCTGGCTCTTCTTGGGTGCAAGGAACATGATGGCATCCAAAGCCGGTACATCCACGCCCTCCGAGAGACACTTAGCATTGGTAAGAATGCGGCATTTTGTTGAGTCTTTATCCTTAAGCCAGAGGAGTTCGCGCTCGCGCTCGTTCATACCCATCTCGCCGTCCACATGGTGCATCTCGCTATCGAACGGCGTATTAGTGTTCTCACTCTCCCTGATGGTCTTGACGACATGTTTCCACAGCTCAGCATAGGCCTTAGAATTCGGAATGTTGCCGGAGAAGGCTACGGCTCGGAGCATGGGGTCGGGGTCACTGCGCAGAAAGTCGTTGATATGATCTTCTTGCCAGTTGAGAAGCTCAGGGCGTTTCTTGTCGTACTCTTCCTCACTGATGCCCATCATGTCAGCCATGGAGTCACCATGGGCAATGTACATTTTCTTGCGTAAACCGTTGTAGCAGCCGACAAGTTTGACGGCATCCTCCATCTCAAATTGCTCTTCTTCTCCCTGTTTATGTTGTGATCCCATCAACTCCTTCACGTACGTCTCGTCCACCCACAGTACGAGCACCTTGTAATCTGTGAGCAACTCTTTACGCACAGCTTCAGAGAAAGGGAGGCAGTACAGCTCCTCGCCGAAGGTCGAGACGTCATTCATGTCTGCCAACGTCACTCCCTCCGTGCGTTTCGCTTTTTCGTGTACAGCATCACTGTACACCTTTGGCGTAGCTGTCATGTAGAGGCGTCTCTTGCTCTTGAGTTCTTTCTGCTCATGAACACGGCGGAAATCAGTCTCTGCTCTTTCCCCATTTACCATGACAGAAGGACCGGCAGTGCGGTGGGCTTCATCGCAGATGGTGAGGTCGAACTCCGGGAGAGAACCTGCTGCCTGAGCCTTACAAACTTTGTCGAGGGATTGATAGGTGGAGAAAATGACCGTCAGATGGGTATCTTTGAAACGTCGGTAGTTTCTAGCAATCTCCTCAGGGTCGGTGGTGGCAGGGGATGGAAGATTTGCTGCGGCAAGGTCATAGTTTTCATCGACAGCAGAAGCACTGGAATCCGAGCAGACGGCGATAGGGTGCATCTTGCATTTTGTCTGGTTCATCCACTCTCGGAGACTCTGCGAGACGAGAGCAATACTGGGAGCAAGGAAGAGCACGCAACCTTTCCCGCCAGTGTATTTCTCCGTCAAGCGCAGGGATGTAAAGGTTTTACCCGTGCCGCACGCCATAATCATCTTGCCTCTCTCTGTGCCGTTACGGAATGCCCCCACCACAGCATTGACAGCTTCTTCTTGGTGGTGGCGCAATTCTTTCTTGGGAATATCGTATGCTTGTCCCCTTCTCAACGCTCCCCAGTCAATTCCCTCCCAACTCTCCAACTCAGACAATCCTATAAAAGCGCAAGGAACACTATGATTTTTAATAGTCTCTGTAAGATTATCGCTCGCAAGATTGCAAGTGTTGATAATAATCCCACCCACGAAGGTGTCGTCGGGACCATTGTCCGTGTCCCACTTCATGGTGAGCGTCGTGAAAAAGGTACTGACAGCACTCAAATAGAGGGTTTCGCTATCGTAGAATTTGCACTGGATGCCCACATATCTGCCCGAGACGCGCTCCTTGGCAACGAGGTCTATTCCTGTGTCGTGCATACCGTTGCGGTAAGGCCAATCCCCCCAAAGGCATACACTGGAAAAACGATGCTTATACGCCGGATCATACTGAAAAAAGCGACGCATCAGCTCCTCAAAGCGCGTACCCTTCTCCGACTGAGACGAATCCTTCGTCTTCTCCCTAACTTGCTCAATAACTTCGCGGAATGTTTCCTTCCTCTCAAAACCTTCAACCTGTTGCAGCGGCTCATTTTCAACTCCATCGCGCTGCGTGCAAACTTTACACCCACTGCCTAACTCATTCTCCCTTAGAGGATTGCTACCCCCCCCCGATATATTGATTTTCAGCGTTTTGCATAACTATATATAGTATACCTCAAGCGTAATATACCCCACCTCCCTACCTACGACAAGAAAAATTCACAACTAACAAAATTCTCACCTCCCTCCAAAAAACCTGTTGGTGCAGTCAAGTGGATAGTTCCCATTTGTTGGACGTATCAAGCACTTATTTAAGCAAGTTCTACGCCACTTTATTGACCGCTTGACAAATGTAGGGAATAGCTGGACGGTTGGGGACATCCACTCGGCGCGTGTAGCTTTGAGCCGTCATGATGTGACGCACCAGCAGACGCATCTTCTCCGTGTATGTCTCCTTGGCATACGCCGCGAAGTTAAACCAGAGCAGATAGTCGTTCAGGTGCTTCGTGGAAACTCCGTTAAAATCCAGCACAAAGCGTTTCAACCCGCCGTGGTAGGCGTTGATGTGCTGGATGCTGTAACAGCCCTTCTTGGAGGAATAGGCGTCCACCATCACGCGGTTGAGCCCACGCTCGG
Source organism: uncultured Akkermansia sp. (assembly GCA_947629715.1). Taxonomy (GTDB): domain Bacteria; phylum Verrucomicrobiota; class Verrucomicrobiia; order Verrucomicrobiales; family Akkermansiaceae; genus Akkermansia. The sequence goes on along the minus strand of CANRET010000017.1, from coordinate 7,977 downwards.
AGGCAAGGCGATTATATACCCTTGCCGCGAGAATTTTTAGAGGAGCTAAATCCCTGGAGCGCCCTCATGCCTGGCAATACGCCGCGACAGCAGAGGCGATGCGAGCGGAAACAACTTCCGGCTCTCCTTCCTCCGTCACGTCAATCTGCACCACCTTGCCCTGGGCGCGGTAATGCTCCACCACCGGCAGCGTCAGCGTTTCATAATCTTTGCGACGCTTAGCAAAAGCCTCCGGGTTGTCATCCGTGCGCACAATCATGGGCGTGCCGCATTTCGGGCAAAGCTCCTCACCGTTGCGCGTGGTCTCCCCGCACTTCGGGCAAGCCTTACGCTTGAGCATGCGTGCCTCAATGAGTTCCGGGGAGACATTCAGATACACCACAATGTCCACTCCAAGTCCCATCTTTTCCAAGTTTGCATCCAGTGTCTTCGCCTGCGCCACCGTGCGCGGGTAACCATCCAGCAGACACCCGCAATCCTTGTTGTTGCCCAGCCATTGCGCCACAATCCCATTCACAACCTCATCCGGCACAAACTGCGCGGCATCCATGTACTTCTTGGCTTCCAATCCCAGCGGACTCTGCGCCGCTACCTCCGCACGCAACAGAGCGCCCGTGCTCAGGGGCTTCAGATCGTACTTCTCCGAAAGGAAAGAGGACTGCGTGCCTTTGCCGGATGCCGGCGCACCCACCAGTACAAATCGTTTCAAGGTCTTCATAGTTCGGTCCATTATGCCCCTGCGCCAGGCATTTTGCAAGCGCAATGTGATTTGCAGCTACGGTTTATTTTTCCAATTCGGCGCGGATGAAAGGGGCGGTGGGAGCGATTTTGGAACGCGCAAGCTGACGGGGAGTGCCGCAAGCGATGATTCGTCCTCCGTCAGAACCGGCAGAAGGTCCCATGTCAACGATGTAGTCCGCCTCGCAAATGAGTTCAAGGTTGTGTTCAATCACCACAACCGTGTTGCCGAGTTCCACGAGGCGACGCAGCGCGCGCACGAGGAGCCGGACGTCCTGCGGATGCAAACCGATGGTAGGTTCCTCGATGAGGTAAAGGTCCTGAGGCAGGGAACGCCCGCGACGGATGGCCGTGAGCGTAGCGCGCCGCCCCTTGATGAGTTCGGAGACGAGTTTGACGCGCTGAGCCTCGCCACCGGAAAGCGTGTTGCTGGCCTGTCCGAGAGTAAGGTAACCCAACCCCGTGTCACAAAGGAGACGCAGAGGATCGGCAAGGCGCGGCTGACTTTCAAAAAATTCGGCAGCCTGCTCCATATTCATCTCCAGCACATCGGCAATAGTTTTGCCATGGTAGCGCACTTGCAAGGTGCGAGAGTTGTAGCGCGAGCCGCGACACGTCTCGCAAGGCACAGCGCAGGGCGGCAGAAAATCCATCTCGCGGCGAATGAAACCGGTACCTTTGCAGTCCGGGCAATTGCCGGAAGAGGTGTTGAAAGAGAAGCGGCTCGCGTCAAACCCGAGACGACGAGCGTCTGCCGTCTGCGCGAAAATCTTGCGAATTTCATCAAATATGCCGATGTAGGTGGCAGGAGTGGAACGCGGCGTTTTTCCGAGCGGACTCTGGTCCACTCGGTACAATGCGCGCACGGTGTTCAATCCCCTAGCGCTCTTCCACGTTTTCAGAACGGAAGAATCGCCGGTAGCGCGACGAACGGCGGGACCAAGGGTATCGGTGATCAGTGATGTCTTGCCCGCCCCGGAAGGTCCTGTCACGACCGTGAAACGAGCTCGGGGAATGCGAAGCGTGACGTCTTTCAGGTTATGAAGCGAGCACCCTGTCAGCTCCAGCCACTCCACATGTTTCATCGGCAGTTGCTTGCCACAGTAGGGATGCGCCTCCGTCTCCCGAAATGCTTGCCCTGTCACCGATGCCGGGCTTTTCATGATATCGCTCAGCGTCCCTTCAGCAACCACCTGCCCGCCGTGGATGCCTGCTCCGGGACCAAGATCGATGATGTGGTCAGCGCGGCGCATCGTGTCCTCATCATGTTCTACAACGAGCAAGGTATTGCCGCGCCGCTTCAGGTCGTCCAGCGTGGAGAGCAGACGCTCGTTGTCGCGCGGATGCAAACCGATGGTAGGCTCATCCAGCACGTAGAGCACACCACGAAGGTTTGAGCCAAGCTGCGCCGCCAGACGGATGCGCTGGATCTCACCACCGGAGAGCGTGGGAGCCGCGCGGTTCATGGAAAGATAGCCCAGTCCCACTCCCCGCAGGAAACGCAGCCTCGGTTCGATTTCCGCCACCACGTTACGCGCGATTTCCGCCTCGCGTCCGCTGAAACGCCATCCCTGCACCACGCGCAGTGCACTCTGCGCATCCATCTCGCCGAGTTCAGCAATGTTTCGTCCGAACAGAGTGACCCCGAGAGCAAAGGGATTCAGCCGCGCTCCGGAGCAATCCGGACACACGCAAGTAAGTTCGCCTTTCTCGGCTGCCTGCTCGGTCTCCAAGTCAAAACGCAGCTCTTTTTCCAATTCGCTGATACGCCACTCTTCCTCGCGATGAGCGCGAACGCTCTGCCGTACAAAACCATGCCCCAAACATGCGGGACACCACCCGTGCGGCGAATTAAAGGAAAAGGTGGACGGCTCAGGATCAGCGTAAGATTCTCCGCATTTCGGACAAGTGAGGCGCGTACCCAACAACGTGGCATGCTTCACGTCCCGGTTCAAAATGAGGCGCAGGAAGCCGTCGCCCATCTCCAGTGCGCGGTCGATGCACTCCTGCAGCGCCGCGAAATCGCAGGACGCTCCGTTCATGAAAATCGCGTTGCGTTTCACCGAAAGTTCGGCGAGGACAACATCCACGTCATGGTTGGAATAGCGGTCCAGCGGCGTAAAGTCGTCCGGCGTCTCCAATTTGCCGTCTGCAATGAGGAAGGGACAGCATTTTCGGGCCGCCCAGCGCGCCAAGTCGGCATAATGCCCCTTGCGATTGCGCACCACGGGCGCAGCGATGAGCAGTGATGCCGGCTTGCGCGCAATCATCTGCTGCACGGCAACGTGAATTTCAGCGGCAGAACGCCGTCCGACCTCCACTCCGCATTTCGGGCAGTGTGGCGTTCCGAGCTTGGCGTAGAGTAAGCGAAGATATTGCCATATTTCAGTGACCGTTCCGACGGTGGATTTGCTGCCTCCCCTGGAACGATTCTGCTCGATGGCCACCGTAGGCGGCAACCCGGTGAGAGCATCGATGTCCGGAGTCTCCATTTGATCAGTGAACTGCCTCGCGTAAGGGCTCATCACATCCATAAAACGTTTCTGCCCCTCAGCAAAAATGATGTCGAAGGCAAGCGTGCTCTTGCCGCTGCCGGAAAGACCGGTCACTACGGTCATCTCATGCAGAGGAATGTCGGTATCGATGTTTTTGAGTTGGTGATGGCGTGCTCCTCGTAGGGAAATTACGCGTGATTTCGATGACTTTCGTCGAACAGCGCACGACTTCTGCGGAGTCATGGGCTTACCCTCCAGCGCGCGCTTCAGGAATCCGGCCGTATGTCCCCGCCCTTGCCGAACAATCTGCTCCGGCGTACCGGCGGCCACGATCTGTCCCCCGTCTTTGCCGCCCTCCGGTCCCAGGTCAATCACGTAGTCAGCGCATTTGATAAGGTCCAGGTTATGCTCAATGACCAGCAGGGAATGCCCCTGATCCACCAGACGCGAAAATACGCCCAGCAGCGTCTCTAAATCCGAAAAATGCAGTCCCGTTCCCGGCTCGTCAAGGATCAGCAGACTCCCCTTCCCCGATGTGTCAGCAGAGGATGTCTCGGAGAGGATGCGCGCAAGCTTGAGACGCTGGTTCTCGCCCCCGGAAAGTGTATGCAACGGCTGTCCGAGCAACAGATGCCCGAGCCCCACTTCCTGCAGCAGTCTGAGCCCCCGCAGAATTCGTTCCGCCTGTGCGTTTTTTTCTTGATCGAAAAATGAGATGGCCGACTTCACATCCATGGCGAGAACCTCGGACAAATTGAGGCCTCGATGGGTGATGCCGAGCGCCTGCGGCGTGTAGCGCGTGCCGTGGCAAAGTGCACAGGGCACGAAGATATCCGAGAGGAACTGCATTTCCACCTTCTCCATGCCCAAACCCGCACAGCGCGGACAGCGACCCTCCCCGCTGTTAAAGGAAAAGTAGCCGGGCTTCAATCCTCGAGCCTGGGCAAGAGGCTCCTGCGCAAACAGTGCACGGATGTCCTCAAAGAACTTCATGTAGAGCGCGGGGGTAGAGCGCGGCGTGCGTACAATGGGACTCTGATCCACCAGCACGACCTCATCCACTTTCTCCAGTCCGCGAACGGACTTTGCCCCAAGCCCTCTCTCCTCATCGTCCAGCTCCTCCGGGTGAACATAGCCGTAGAGCACGTGACGCGCAAGCGTGCTCTTGCCGCTGCCGGATACCCCGGTGAGACAGGTATACACACCGAGCGGCAGGTCCACGTCAAAATCATGCAGGTTGTGACACTCCGCGCCGCGAATGCGCAGCCAAGCTGCGGGCTTGCGGCGTTTCTTGGGAAGCGGGATGCTTCGTGCGCCGCTCAGATACTGCCCGGTAAGCGACTCTGGCGCCTTAAGCAAGCCGGCCGGAGCGCCGGCGTACGTCAATTCCCCGCCTGCCGAGCCGCTGGATGGTCCTAAGTCCACAATGTAATCCGCCGCGCGCATCACCGCCTCTTCGTGCTCTACCACCACCAGAGTATTTCCTCGATTCGACAGCTGGCGCATAGCAGCAATAAGCCGCGACGTGTCGCGCGAGTGCAGCCCCACCGTCGGCTCATCCAACACGAAGAGCGATTCCGTGAGCGAAGCCCCCAGACAGGCTGTCAGACTCACGCGCTCAATCTCACCCCCGGAAAGAGAACGCGTAAGCCGCGATGCGCTCAGATACGGTAGTCCCACATCGCACAGGTAAGACACGCGGCTGCGTAGTTCACGCGCGGCCTGCGCCAGCGATCGATTCTCCCCCACCTGCGGCAGCACATACTTATCCGTCCAGGCCAACAGCTCATCCATCGGAAGCGCCTGCACCTGCGGTACAGTGAGCCCTCCCAGCGTGAACGCCAGAGCCTCCGGTCGCAACCTGCCCCCACCGCACGCCGGACACACGCTGTACACGCGGTAGTACGACAAAAACACGCGCGCAGTCATCTTGTGCGCATGCCTTTCCATGTCCTCTATAATACCCTTGTAGCCGTACCAACAACCTTTGTCGTAAGCCTCCCACACATCCATATCTCCGCAGTTGCCCAGCAACACGAAGTCGCGCTCTTTCTTCGTGAGCTTGTTCCACGGCACATCCACGCGCACGGCCTTGCACTTTTTATTCACGCGCACGAAGTCGCGATAGCAGGCGGAAAGCGTGGGGGTGGAGAGCATTTTGAGCGCACCGTCGCGTATCGTAAGTTCAGGAATGATTCCCCTGTTGTAGTCGTACGAAATGGCGCGTCCGTAGCCCTTGCATGCGGGACAGGCGCCCAGCGGAGAATTGCCACTGAAGAGTCCCGGCTGAGGTTCAAGCAGCGGATACCAATCGCTGCGCCTCTGCATGGGCTCACCCCAGCCGCCGTCTTTTACTCGTATCGAAATTTGCACGATATTCTGCCCGAAGTGCAGTGCGTTTTCCAGTGCTTCAACCAGGCGCTCCGCATTCTCCGGCAGCAGTCGTACGCGATCTTGCACCACCCTCCAAAGTTTCATGCCCAGCTGCTTCTCCGTGGCTTCCTCCAGCCTCAAAATCTCGCCCTTCACCCACACACGCAAATAACCCTGCGCCGTCAGCGCGGCGCGCATCTCAGCAAAGCTTCCCACAGGTTCCACGCCGAAAAGAATCGCCGCATCCTCACCTGCATCATCCCGCAGCAATTCCGCTGCAACCCCTTGTGGAGTCGCCGGGCGCACTTCGCGCCCATGCTCATCGCGCCCCACGGCGAGCCGCGAGAACACGAGCTTCAAATACTCGTTGATCCCCGTCATCGTACCCACCGTGGAGCGTGAATTCTTCACTGAGTTTCTCTGTCCCAGGGCAATCGCCGGCGGCACGTTTTCCACGCTGTCCACCGCCGGTCTGTCCATACGATCCATGAACTGCCTCACGTACGGCGAAAAGGTCTCCATGTACCTTCTCTGTCCCTCTGCATATAGAGTTGCCATTGCCAACGATGTCTTGCCGCTCCCACTCGGTCCCGTCACCACCGTAAGCTTTCCAAGCGGTATGTCCACATCAATTCCCTTCAAATTATTCTCCGACGCTCCGCATATGCGAATGTAGTCTCCTTCTCCCTTGCTCATGCCCCTATTCTACCCCCACTTCCCCATGTTGAAAAGACCAAACAAGGATGCTCTGATTCGAAAGGAATGCACTCCCCTTTCCGAACTATAAGAAGACTTGTTGTACACCTCTTTCGGAAAAGAACTTTTGAGTCCTCTCTGTGTAAGCTAAAAAGAAAAGGACAAAGAATCTCTCCGTCACGTAACTTCCATCCTCAGGAATATTTGTACTTGACTATGAAAGAAAAGTTCAGTACAACGAGGAAAACGGTCATTATTTTGTATGCGGACACTTGCAGAAGAACTCAGCGAACAATTGAGAGAAGAGCCGGAGAAAAAGAAATGCTCTCCCGGCGTCAAAGTCTCGATTGCAGCCATTGCGGGCATTGTTGCAGGCTGCCTTTCTTCCTATTTCCTATGGACGCCCACAGATCCTTGGGAAGAAAGTGTCCATGAAGGCGTGGGGAAGATTTATGCCCGCGATGCCCAGTGCAATGTGCACAAAGCAGCCAAGGAGGGAAATATTCGCATGCTCATGCGCTGGAGCCTCAATAAGGAAGAACTGAACCACCAAGACAAGGATGGCAACACCCCGCTCCACATCGCTGCGTTGCACGCGCAGCCTGATGCCGTGCAGTTGTTGCTGAATGCCGGCGCAGATACAAAAATCAAGAATAAAGGAGGAAAAACGGCCGAGGAGCTCGCGGCTTCCCGCGCGGTCAAGTTTGCGTTTAATTACGCTAAGAAAGTGCGTGAAACGGAGCTGAGAGTTTATGAAGATCTGGAGAAGGGGAATGGAGGGGCACTCAGCGATGCCCTGAAACGAGGATTGAATCCCAACGCAGCTTCTCCCTCCGGTAAAAATACGGACCTTCTCTGCTCAGCATGTAAAAAGAGCAGTCCTGATATCATTCGCAAGCTTTTGAAGGCGGGCTTTGTCATCGTTGAACCTCAAGGAAAACCAACCGCCCTCTACACGGCCTTGATGCATGACAGAGCGGACTTGATACCCCTGTTGATAAACTCCGGTTGCTGTCCTTTTCACAATAACTTTGGTAACGGAGCTTTCTTGATCCATGATGCAATTTATTTTGACAAGATGAAAGCGTTTTCTGCGTTACTTCCCCACTTCAATGTGATGAACTACTCTCCGTTGAGCTGGGCTGTCGGCACCCCTATGTCTCTGGCCGTCGGGAAAGGAAACGTAAGTGCGTACGACCAAATGAGAAAGCGCGGTGTGGATCCAAACAATCCGATTTGCTCGGGGAAGACCCCTTTGTTGATTGTTGCGGCTCGTTCGAACCGCGAGGAGATGGTGCGACGTCTCTTGAAAGATGGAGTGGATAAAAACGCGCGTGATAAAGACGGCAAGCGAGCCATAGATTACGCCAAAGGAAAAATTGCTGAGCTCCTCCGAGATTAGGCAAAGTCTCTTCCCGTCACAACTCTGGAGCAGTCGTATTCCTCTGTAGAAAAGGAAGCGAGGGGGTAGGTTTGATTGATTTTCCACCCTTTCCACCATCTGCAGCTCCTCTTTCCGCATGCCACCATCGAGGAGGATTGGGAAAATGAGGTCTGGGGTAGGAGAAAGATTTTTGGTTGATTGCGAGGGGATGTGTAAAAGGAGCAGCCCGCAGGGCTTTGGGCACTGCGGGCTGCATTGGTCCTGGCAGCGATCTACTTTCGCGGGACCGGT
>CANRET010000016.1 GCA_947629715.1 uncultured Akkermansia sp. | reverse complement strand
TACATTTTGGCCAAGTTGATCTGCGCTTCAACATTTCCACGTTTGGCTGCCTCTTCCCACCATTCAAACGCTTTCGTTATATCCTTTCGCCCCCCAATTCCGTGCTCGTACGCATATCCAAGATTAACTTGTGCCTGCGCGTCTCCTGCCTCTGCCGCCTCTCGCACAAGCGGCAAGCCTTTCTCCTCATCTTTCGCCACACCTTCCCCTTTGAGGTACATGACGCCTAGAACGCCCTTTGCCGTAACGCTTCCGGCATCCGCCGCCTCCCTCAAAAGTGACACTCCCTTCTTCTGATCCTTCGTCACGCCCATCCCTTTGAGGTATATAACAGCCAAGTTACTCTTTGCGCCTGCATCTCCTGCCCCTGCCGCTTGCTCAAGCATTTGGAGCCCCTTTTTCTCGTCTCGCTCTACCCCCATGCCCTGATAATACATCGCTCCAATATTGCCCAAGGAAACAATATCTCCCGCGTCAGCAGCACGCTTGGTCCATTCCAATGCCTTTTGCATATCCCTTTCCACTCCACCGATGCCGTGCGCATAACAAGTGGAAATCATCCGCATCGCCCGCGCATTTCCTTTCTCAGCCGCCTGAACAGCCAGCTTATAGCACTTATCATAGTCCTGCGGTACTCCTTCCCCGTACGCATACCTGCGCGCTAACTCGGTCTGCGCCTCCGCTCCTCCTGCCTCCGCCTGCTGTTCCAGCTCAGGCAGCGGCAATTTCTGTAAATCCTCTCCTGCCGTCAGGCCTATGAGGGAGAAGAAGAAAAATGAGATAAGAATTTTTTTCATGGTATTTGTGGTAAAAACTTCTCGTAAGATTGGAGGTGAAAACACTTCCGGAGCGTTTTGACATCATTGATTCATCGTCACTTTACCCCAGTTTTGACCTTCTTGCCAGTTTTTTCTCCATCTTCTTCATTTTTTCCTCGGAAGGCTCTTTCTTCTTTTGCTCTTTTTTCGAAGCGCTTCAGCTTCTCTTTCGCTTCTTGGTCACCAGCTGCCGCCGCTTTCTTCAACCAATACACTCCCTTCTCAAGATCTTGAAACCGGAATTCATCATTCATATACATATCAGCCAAAAGCATCATCGCCTCCACATCATTTTGCTCGGCTGCTTTCGTGTGCCATTCTGCCACTATTCGCTTTGCACACGCATTCCCCTTTTCAAGCGCGGCCACGACAACTGCCGTATAAAGATGCTTACATCTGGCGCTTTGGCTCTGTCCATCCGCGTACGTACGCGCCAAGGCAAGCAGTGCCTCAAGCTCTCCGATCCTTGCTTTTTCATCACTCAATGTGAGTTGCTCCTTTGCCTTAGCCATATCGAACATTAGGAGCAAACCTGTGCCAATCATCCCGTTCCTCATTGGAGGATAGGTAATCATAAAATTCATCGGAGCACATAATCCCTCCCCATTCTCTTGCAAATGCTACATTGAAACCTTGTATTCCGTGTGACACGTCACCCCGGCGAATGCCTCCACAATCTCCATTTTGAGTTCTTTGAGGATCTCATCCGTACTCTCCCGCGCGCGAAGAGGAAGGTTCCTCTTCTCCCACTGGGTGTGATCCTGCAGAGTTCGATGGAACTCCTTCAGTTCCTTTCTCAAATGCCTTGGTATTTTCTGTTTCATTTCTTCGCGCTCTAGCCAATTTTTCCATACAATTACGATGAAGCGCAGTCCCTTCGCCTGCCATTTGAAATTACATCTTCCTCTATATGCAAATCCGATTCAAAGAGAAGATAATATTGCCTCGTAGAAGAAGGAGAGGAATCTATGAAAGACATGCGCCACACACAGTCGGTTGCACAGTCATTGTACGAAAGCATTGCGGCATTTCTTTCTAAATCAATTTTTCTTCTCAAGTGCCCGGCAAGATAGTGGAACATGATGACAACAAACGAAATTTCACGATCTGTCATCGACCGAACTGAGTCAAGAGTCTTGAGTGAGAGAGAAACATCCGCATTGTTGCAGAATGGACAAGATGAACAAACCAAACGGCATGAACGATCATTCGAGCTTGACTCGTGGTCAACATACAGAGAACTATTCATTAAAAACAGAGCCTTAGTTTCGCCTCCACTGCGGAACCAGAAACATCCCCATTTTGAAATCTCTTTATATTGTTCCTCTGTCATTACCTGATTTTCATTGAACGGCCCAGACAAATAGGTCCATCATTTGTCCATCTATTTGTTGAAGTTCTTCAAATCGATCCTCTTTTTCATGATAGATGAACCGTCTCATTTTCCCCATTTGTTTTCCATTGATCACCCCTATTTTCCAATCAAAAGCGTCATTATTTCCATCAGCGTGCATGCGGTATGAGAGAGAATAATGCAAATCATGTTCAGAGAGACCGTATTCTATTGCCAATTTATGGATAAGTAGTCTCACCCCCAACTCTTCCTCCCCTGTCAGAGGACAAACCCCGTCCCCCTGCATCTGCGCTTTTGGCATAAATCCAAATGACTCTCCATATTTCTCACTCGCTTCATAGGAGAAATAGAATCCTTCTTTCTCATTCGGACAACTTGCTCGAGTGAGCCTCACCACGCGAACAAGCCACCGTCCATCGTTGATCCAAACGGCGTCTCCAACTCGCACCTCCCTTGCAGTTTTCGGATAAGTCATCATGGTGTCTTCCTTCTCCGTTGCATTTGTTCTTGCAATTCGCGTATCCTAAATCAATCCATAATTAGATCACCGGAAGGTTCCATCCTAAGAGCTAATCCCCATAATACGGGAGCTTTCAATGTATATTTGAGGAAAGATACATCTAAAGAATTCCCTTCAGTTGCAACGCCCCCCTCCTTCACAACAAAATACCGGAGAATACCGTGTTCCTCTGCATAAGTCACTAAATATTGAGTAATGCTTTGCAAGGAATTGATCAATGCGTGAAGCGGATCTGTCGTCTCTCCCCCTTCTAAAGGGGAGGAGGAACTTCCCTCTATGACACACGGCTTGTATGCCCAAAGTCCTGCTTTAATTTCTACAGGAGCCCATTCGCGTGCGCTCAACGTACATATTCCCTTTTTGGGCGTATAGTAATAAAACTCCATCTCTCTGCTCTGTGCATTCGGATACTTCTGTAAATGATTTTGGTATTCCTCTCGTTTTAATAGTTTTTCACATTTTTCTTCTGTTTGATAAACAGGCGGAGCAGTTCCCATCTGTTTTTGCTTCTTTTCCAAGCTCCTGATTCGTTCTCTTACTGCGCTCATTATTTGCTTGTATACGGAAATGTATCTTTCACTGTGAAAAGATTTGCTCATATCACGAGAGACAGCATCCTCATATTTAAAAAAGTATGCTCTTTCGCTGAGTTCCATGCTTAATATGGTACACGCCTCTCTTAAAAGGGTTAGGGGATGTTTCCCAAAGAATGGAGAGCACGTATGGTCAAAGCATATCCATCGTAAGACATCACGAGTATGAGGACTTTTCCTTTTCCACGGATAGGTCAATGCAATTCTCGTGGTACACAGCTCGCCTGTTCCTTCCGCATAGTAATACAGATTCGTATCAAATATGTAATCTAACATACAATCAAACTCTCAATAAAATCTAACGCCTGGAGTTTCCGTGGGCCATTTGCCTCCTCAACATCCAAGTATGCAAGCATCATAGAGGTCAGAGCATTTCTTCTTGGCAGAGGGGCGGCAATCCTTGCAAATCTTCCCCTGCTGTCAGACCTATGAAAGAGAAGAAGAGAAATGAGATGAGAATTTTTTTTCATGGTGTTCGTGGTAAAAACTTCTCGTTGGCTTTTTCACCGTATCTTTTCTTTTTTCCGGGATGTACTCATTTCTCGACGGATTCTTGATTTTATCCTTTTATTCTGAAAATCAGCTTTTCCAACAAAAAAACTTGAAATGCCCGAGAACGACATACAAAAGAGTGTGCCCTGCCAACAGCGTCATGATGATGATGAGCAGAGCCATAAATTCCGTTGGTCTTCCCGGAGGATTGATCACACACATAAGACCACAGAGCGTCACCGTTTGGATGGCAAGCCAGCAGCGTTTTGAACCACACAGTCTTTTGAAGAATCCAAGCTCTTGGCTACCATCATCGTCCCAACACGTCGCGCCGGGAATTGTCCAGACCCATGCGATCATGCTTGCAAGAGCAAGCAAATACTTATGATAGGTTGACCTGAGAAATAGGGCACTCATGAACGGGTCGTTCGTGTCACGATTGAGCGCACAGCAGACGACAAAAGCAGTTTCCACAACGAGGATGATAGTGGTCAAGAACAAGTCTCGTTTCCCTGTTTGCATGACGTCTTTTTGCCCCCGGGTGGTATCTTGAGCCTGTAACCGGAGATGGGACACCCAACTGCACACAGCTATGACAGTGCCGACGATGACGATGAACGCCAGAGCCCAGCCCACTGAGGCGAGATACAAGCCGAGTCCGTTGAAATAATTCAGGATTTGCGCCCAATTGATGCTGACAGTAAACGCCATGAGCAGCAAGAGACAACTTGTGAATTTTACCCAACTCCTCCACGCTTCTCTCCACGTCGCCGGCATTTGACGATACGTTCCTGTAAAGGCTACTTCACACGCTCGCCATGCGGCACATAGAATCAGCAAACCTGCACCGGTTATCATGAAAACCTGGTTCCACACATAGAAGAGCACATGATCAATGAGGGCTTCTCCACTCCATTCCTGAGTATTCCCTCCGAAGGAGACAAGATGACATGAGATCCACCCGAGCAGCCCCATGTAAATGAGGGGCAGCGCCACGGATATGAATGCCATCACGCGTCTCTGCATCTTTGTATGCCACACAGCGCATAAAATTAGTAGTCCTGCGCCGACTATCTCGAAAACATGCTCCCACACCCAGAGGAGTAACTGATCTTCTGGGGTAGCCCTCTCCCATTCCTGAACACTCCCTCCAAGGAAGGGGACAAGCTGAGTTATGAACCACCCTGTTACGACCGTAGAGGGAACAAACACAGCCATCGACACAAACGCCGCTGCGTGTAGCATCTTTTCACCCTTTCTTCCCTCGCTTTTTATAGTCCGACTCTTGCACCTGTAGAACGCCCATGCATTGAGTGCGGTTGCAAGAGCAAAATAAAGGAGTAACATCATGCAGGTCAATGTGCTCCACCGCAACTCAAAAGCTTCTCTCACCCATTCCCTCCCATAGCTTTCCCCGACAAAGAACAAGCCCCCCGCCACGCACAATCCTGATACGCCCTCAACCAAGTCCTTCTTGATTAAATCGCTTCTTTTTTCCTGGAGCACGTAGGATACTAGCGTAAAATAGAGCATCCCAAGAACATACACAATCCAACACTCATAAGGCAAGGCCTCCTCCGCTTTTTCCCCGATCATGACACACACTCCGGTAACCCCTAAACCAGAAAGAAGCTCCAGAACCGACACGCTCCCCAAAATTCCCATAACGGCACGCGAGGCGTACAGCCACCTAACACCCTTCTCCATCACCTCTTTTTTCATCAGAACCATTTTTTTACGAGATTCACAGCCTTAGATAAGATGCCCGAAGAGCTATTAGGAAAACTTCCGTCTCCTGGAGCTCCTGAATCGATACGAATTTTGCAGAGATATCTTTTCGTCAGAAGAGTTTCTTTCTCTCGAATGGAAACACGAAACTGTATGGACAACTCCCCCTTATCATAACTTACTCGTTCTACGGTATCATCCCTTGTGGACTCAGGATCACGCCATGGATCACAGGAAACAAATATCACCTGCGGATAAACAGCGTTGGGGATAGAGGCGAGCACCACAATTCGCTTCCCCGGCGGTTCCCACCAATTGCCAATTCGTCCTATCCAATAGGGACCGCACGTTGCAATGTGTTCTATGGGGGTATCCGATACAAGCAGGCATTCAATAATTTGCCCACCTTTTTCTGCTGAGAGATCATACCCATCCTCACCTTTCTCGATATGTAACTTCCACCCGTCTAACACCATTTCCTCCTCTTGACCCGCTTTTGCCGGGCATGTCTGCTCGCCTTGAGTTTGTTGCACCTCGCTCAAGTGATAATAGACTTTCCACTTTTGCTCTCCTTGAATACTCGGATCCAAATCTCCCCTTTGCGTCATCTCGAGCGTGAAATCAAGAGCTCCCTCCTCTGAGTTGATCTTTTCTATCTTGTCATATCTATATCTCACCGTTCGATCTTCACCATCACGTGTTACCATCATCTCATGCGGAAGAGAGCCATCCTCCGGTTCACGTACAACGACGACTTTATCTCCTCCCATATGTGCTACCATGTGATCCTCATAAAACCTCCACCCTTTTGCCTCCACATTTAAGCGTTCGATTGTCTTCGATGAAGTGTGGATGATCCGCCTATTTTCCCCTTTATAGGCACGGAGATAATGCGCGGGGAAGTACTGAGGATCCAAATCTTCGAATACGAACTCATATCTCCATTCTTCTCCCGTTGCCTGGCTCGCGCTTACCGCCACGGAAATTGCTGCAAGCATGATGCGCAACTGTCTTTTCAGTCCCCTTTTCATTCGGTGAAATTTCTGTGTGCACCACCAACTCCCCAGCGTTTTTATAAGTGCGGACTTCATGTCAATTTTCTTTTGTTTCTTCCTCATATACGCGAATAACATTTTATCGTTTTCCATTTTACAATATGCATAAAAGTTGAGCTCTCTCCTTTTGTCCGCTTGAAGAAGAGAATGGTCCCCCTGGCGACTCGTCTGGGCAGATGTTGTCACGGTGTCCATAAAAGTCTCATAGCGTAGATGATCCCGATGAGGATGAAAGGCGACAAGATGTAGAGTAAGGGCACAGCCTTATATATTTTCTTCTTGAGCGACATCAATGGAAACCGCGATACCTTATTGAGTCGTCTCGCCCGAATAGTACGCGTGACAACGGGATTCAAGAAATACGCCACTAAAATTGCCCCAATCCCGGATACTTGTGCAATACATCCACCTCCTACAGTGGAGACCAGCAGGACTTCGTCGCTCCCATGACCATTCCATTGACTCAAGGGGAAAAAACCATATATGATAGCGGCTACTTGCATGAGCCGATGAAGAGCTACTGCCGTACAAAAGCGAGACCTCTTCCATAGGGGTAAAAAGATCGGGATAGCCGTACAAGTGACGAATACGGGACCCCAACTTGACTCAACTAACGACGGCATTTGATCCTGTATCCACCCGATTGTGCTCAGAAAACAGACACATAGCACCCAGGGCAAGTAGGTAAAATCGGGAGCAAACAGACCAAGTAGAAGCACCGGTAGGGGGAGGTCCCTGTTCTTAATCCGGCAGGTCAGCAGATGAATAAAAAGAATCAATGGACATATGACCGTGCAGTAAAGAAAAAAAATGCACTCATACACTCTTGGGTTATCTATCAACAGACTGTACATTTTAACGTTGTTGGTTTTACTATTATGGAATATCTATATGACTGCAATCTGTGCAATTATCGCGTTCCCATTGTCCTCCTACTTGTTTACAGCATTTTGACCACAAATCCAACCAAGCTTGCGTACGTTCTTTTGCGGCTTCATAGTCTTCCCGATAATCTTCTGGATTATCAGGCTTTTTTCCCTGGTGTGTAATTCGTTGTACACGCGTTTCTATTGCATGTCCACTCAGAACCCAACTAACAAGGCCAGGAATAAAGGAAATTATTATATACAAGGGCAAGAGAGGGGAGCTTTCGAACCCCTGTTTGTAGTGGGAGAAATAGTCTTGCATTTGGTGTGCCCTACTTTCATATTTCCCTTTATCGCATTCTTTGACCGCATCAAGTAATTCATCCTCAACTTCTGGTAAATCCCGAAAATGCCGCCATGTAGATGCCGGATTAAAAGGGCTTGTACTAAGATCATTATCTTCTTTTGTGTAATCAAACATACCCTGACCCGGAAAATCACTATGCCCTCGGTCTTTATAAGCAGCGTTTTCGTCACCATAACTCCCATCATTCCAGAATCCCAATACATCATGATATGTCATGGTGTTATTTAAGGCAAACGCGTAGAGATTAATGGAGAAGTATTCCATCCCCGGCTCTCTCCGCATCCACCTGCCATCGCACGGGTTGTAATACCGGAAGTTGTAGTACACGAGCCCCAGCTCTTCATCATACGCCTCGCTGCTCCAAGTGAAAGGTTGATTGACCGAACCCTCAGTTTGGGTAACGCTGCCGAATGGAGTGTAAGCGTAGCGGTTGACAATGTAACCGTTGGGACCGTAGAGCTCGCAGATGTTCTTCGTCAAGTCCCAACCATAGGCGTAGGCCGTGCCGCCGGTACGGATGGCCAGCGGACGCGTCGCGACAGATTGAGTGGGATCCCAGACGAGAAAGCAGCGAGAAGTCTTCGTGGCGGGAAGCCAGTCATAGGCAGCCACCTGCAAGTATCCACGGTAAAAGAAACGATCGTCAAGCGTGGTGACGCCATCCTTGACCACCTGCTTGCGCACGCGCCGCCCCATGTAGTCATAGACGCAGGTGATGATGGTGGAGCCATCCGCGCTTTCGTAGCGAGTGGCGCGGTTTTGAGCGTTGTAAGTGACGCGCCAGATACCGGTGGAAGTTTGGATGAGGGTCTGATTGCCATCCGCGTCGAAGTCAGGGGTGAAATCGGCGCCATTCGTCTTGATAAGCGTGTATTGATTCAGCTCATTGGTTTCGTAAGTGACACTCTCAGCATCCTCCTGGGCCGTGATGCGGTTGCCGATGTTGTCCGTAGGAATAGGCATAAGGAGCCTCCCCGAGCTTCGCACCGGTGAGTTGACTCGACCTCGCCCCTCCGGGGCAAAAGCTGCGCTTCTGTCCAATCGCCCTGCCAGCCGTCGGGCGCTTTCAGAGCGCCTGTTATAGTCGAAGGGATCCTCTCGCGCAAACTTCTGCTGTGGTGGGTAAACCTGCGTGCGGGAAGTCGGGCGCCTCAGCGCATCGTACGCATACCCGCGGCGCGTCACCTCCACCTTCTTCCTCACATCATTGAGCCGTGTGTAGAGCATCTCCGTGAGCAGGTCGCGTTTAGCTTTGTAGCTTGAGCTGAGACTCTCCATCTATCTTTCTCCTATTACCTCTATTCTTACGATTCACACATCTTGCTTAGTAATTTAGTAATCGACCGCTTCGCTACGGATTCGCTGCCATGATCTCTTCTGCTCGATCTTTTGAAATAGTTATGGGAGGTAATACTTTTTTACCAGTAACAGGGAAGTTGCGGAATATGTAATAATATCCATCATAAAAATATATATAGTTATCCCTACGCCAACTGGTCCTGCCCCGTGACTCTAAATATTTTATTATTTTATGATACTTCTTATCTCCTTTTCGAGAATAAAATTTGTATGAATACACCAGTTGAAATTGAGAATAATCCATTTCAAAAGGGAAATTCGTCGCCATCATTCTCTCTGCTTCATCCTCCGAAATAATTGTGGGATATCCCGCCCTTCTATCGGTAACAGGATAACGGTGGAATACATAATAATCCCCGTTGTGAAAATATACATAGTGACGCACTTTGAGACTTAGCGCCCATTGCGCGGATAAATATTTTAATATTTTATAATACTTTCTATCTCCAGCCGGAAGAGGCTGTCCGTACGAATACATCAGTTGAAATTGAGAATAATCCATATGAGGCTGAGATTTTGTTTCACAAGAAAAAAGATTCAGAAGCAATATTGTAATTATAATCAAAGCTCTTACATTCTTGTTCATCCTTATGTTTTTCATACTGTATAAGATCAGTCAATAGTTCATTCTGCCGTGCTCATGGAGTGTATTGCTTGATAAGGCATTAAAAACGTGGGGCTCTAAGGCAGCACATATCCATCATTTCAGTTTGAAACGAATGACAATTCTGTCCAAATGGATAACTCCAAGTGCCGGTATATGATCTTGCGAATGTGCGCAGGCAATCTTTAATTTCTTCCTCATTGACGCAAGTACATTTTTTCTCTCTCCCTGCTCCATACTGCATATAGGTGGAGGATACGTTGCCCACATATAACATGGGATGAAATTCATAGTCTGCCAAATCACCATGATCTGCGTCCCTCGTAGGATTTGCATCGTCATCCATACCATTTAATTGACCTTCGACCCCGAAAACCGTCTCTCCTAATGAACTAACAGCATATTTCGGCCACCATCCATAACTTTCATCCCCAAATTCTATCCACCAGTGTCCATAGGTGTCTCCTCCTCCGGGTCTAGTCTTGGAAGATTTCAGTACGTCTTCCAAAATGATCGATACCCACTTGATACTCTTACGTTTAACAGTAATGGATGTAATAGGCGTGTGACGAGGTATAAGAGAAAGTCCGAGGAAATCAATATCTATACTGTTGTTTGCATATGCATAGATGTTTAATGAAGAAGGCATCCCTGCCGGATCACTTCTCGTCCACCTGGCATCGCGCATACCGCTACGGAAATTGCTGCAAGCATGATGCGCAACTGTTTTTTCAGTCCCCATTTCATTTGGTGAAATTTCTGTGTGCACCACCAACTCCCCAGCGTTTTTAATAAGCGCGAGCTTCATGTCTATCTCCTTTTGTTTCTTTCTCATATACACGAATAACGTTTTATCATTTTCCATCATCCCAATAATCCTTGCCGTCTTCTCTTTTCCCTAACCGCTCAATTCCCATCGAAAGCTTTTAATATCTCTTTCGCTTCTTGGTCTCCGGCCGCCGCCGCTTTTTCAAACCACCGAGAAGCCTCAAACTTGTCCTTCGACACTCCTATCCCCTTCAGGTAAAGCAACCCTAAACAGTATTGAGCTCCTGCATCTCCCTGTTCGGCGGCTTTCCTCAGCCAATACACTGCCTTCTCAGGCTGCCTCATTTCGTATTCATCGTCTAAATACATTCTCGCCAAAAGCATCATCGCTTCCACGTGATCCTGTTCGGCCGCTTTCGTCAACCATTCAACTGCCTTTTCTGCATCCTTTTCCACAATGTCTCCGTTCCTGTACATAACAGCGAGATTCCTCTGTGAGTGCGCGTCTCCTGCCTCTGCCGCCTCCCGAACCAGCGACAAGCCTTTCTCCTCATCCTTCTCTACGCTTTCTCCATTGATATACATGGCGCCAAGATTTCCCCTTGCTTCCGCGTCTCCGGCCTCTGCCGCTCTCTTCAGCCAATAGATACCCTTCTCGGAATCCTGAATGCCATATTCATCACTCATATACATGTCAACCAAAAGCATCATCGCTTCCACGTGCTCCTGCTCGGCCGCTTCTGTAAACCATTCGACTGCCTTTTCTGCATCCTTTTCCACAATGTCTCCGTTCCTGTACATAACAGCGAGATTCCTCTGAGCTTTTGCGTCCCCTGCCTCTGCTGCCTCCCGAACCAGCGACAAGCCTTTCTCCTCATCCTTTGCCACACCTTCTCCATTGATATACATGACGCCAAGATTTCCCCTCGCTTCAGCGTCTCCGACCTCCGCTGCTCTCTTCAACCAATACACTTCCTTCTCGGGGTCCTTAATCCCATATTCATCGCTCCCGTACATGTCAGCTAAAAGCCTCATCGCTTCTACGTGATCCTGCTCGGCCGCTTTCGTCAACCATTCAACTGCCTTTTCTGCATCCCTTTCCACAATTTCTCCGTTCCTGTATATAACAGCGAGATTCCTCTGTGATTGCGCGTCTCCGGCATCCGCTGCCTTCCGAACCAACGACAAGCCTTTCTCCTCATCCTTCGCCTCGCCTTCTCCATTGATATACATGGCGCCAAGATATCCCCTCGCTTCCGCGTCTCCTGCCGCCGCTGCATCCTGTAAAAGTGACAAACCCTTTCTCTCATCCTTCTCTACGCTATCCTCTTGAAGGTACATGAAACCAAGCTGCCTCCTTGCTCTGGCGTCCCCCGCCTCCGCTGCATCCCGCACAAGCGCCATCCCCTTCTCCTCATCCTTCTCTACGCCCTCCCCTTTGAGGTACATGACTCCGAGGCTCCCCCTCGCCGCTGCATCTCCTTGTTCGGTCGCTTTCGTAAACCATTCGATTGCCTTCTTTGCATCCTTTTCCACAATGACCCCATTCAAGTACACAACGGCGAGATTTCTCTGCGCCTCCGCGTCCCCGGCTTCCGCTGCCTCTCGCGTAAGTGATAATCCCTTCTCCTCATCTTTCGCAATGCCTTCCCCTTTGAGGTACATGACGCCTAGAACTCCCTTTGCCTCAGCGTTCCCCTCCTCTGCCGCTCTCTTCAGCCAATAGATACCCTTCACAGAATCCTGAATCCCATATTCATCACCCATATACATTCTCGCCAAAAGCCTCATCGCTTCTGCGTAATCTTGTTCTGCCGCTTTCGTCAACCATTCGACGGCCTTCTTTGCACCCTTTCTCACAACTTCCCCATTCATGTACTCGATAGCGAGATTTCTCTGCGCTTGTGCGTCTCCAGCCTCTGCCGCTTCTCGTACCAGCGACAAGCCTTTCTGCTCATCCTTCTCTACGCCTTCCCCTTTGAGGTACATGACGCCTATAACTCCCCTTGCTTCTGCGCTCCCGGCCTCCTCTGCCTCCCGTATAAGTGACACTCCCCTCGTCTGATCTTTCGTCACGCCTTCCCCTTTGAGGTACATGATGCCTAGCTTCGTCTTGCTCTCGACATTCCCTTGATTGGCCGCTTTCTGAAGCCAATATGCGGCTTCTTTTTTATCGACTTGGATTCCCATTCCTACATAAAGCATCACTCCTAATTTCATTTGCGCCATTTCATCACCTGCTTCTGCCGCCTGTTGTATCAATTTTGCCCCTTTCTGTTCATCTTTGTCTGCCCCTCCCACTCCTACCAAATAAAGACCGCCCAGCACCCTCATACCTTTTATATTCCCTTTCTCTGCCGCTTTTTTAGCTAAATCAAACGCCTTTTCATAATTTTTTTCTGTTCCTTCCCCGTTCGCATACCTGTACGCCAACTCGGCCTGCGCCTCCGCTCCTCCTGCCTGCGCCTGCTGTTCCAGCTCAGTCAGCGGCAATTTCTGCAAATCCTCCCCTGCAACCAAACCTATGAGAGAGAAGAAGAGAAAGGAAATAAGAATTGTTTTCATGGTGTTTGTGGTAAGAACTTCTCGTGAAATTGGAGGTGAAACACTACCGGGACGTTTTGACATCATTGATTCGTCGTCACTCTGCCCCAGTTTTGACCTTCTTGCCAGTTTTTCCTTCATCTTCTTCATATTTTTCCGGAATACTCTTTCTTGTTCTGCTCATTTTTCGAAGCGCATCAGCTTCTCTTTCGCTTCTTGGTCACCAGCTGCCGCCGCTTTCTTCAACCAATACACTCCCTTCTCAAGATCTTGAAGCCGGAATTCATCATTCATATACATATCAGCCAAAAGCATCATCGTCTCCACATCATTTTGCTCGGCTGCTTTCGTGTGCCATTTTGCCACTATTCGTTTTGCACACGCATTCCCCCTTTTAAGTGCGGCCACGACAACTGCCGTATAAAGATGCTTATATCTGGCGTTTGGGATCTGTCCATCCGCGTACATACGCGCCAAAGCAAGCAGTGCCTCAAGCTCTCCGATGCTCGCTTTTTCATCACTCAATTCCAGCAAAACTTTTGGAATTTGAGAGTATTTCTTCAGGTATCGCAACTCCATGAGTCCGTAATGAGTCGATCCGGCGCCATCGTGCCCGTAATGGGGCTTCAAACGCATGAAATATCGATAAGCTTCTTCCGTTCCTTGTTTGGCAAGTTGTATTTCCAGAAGCTCTCTTGCTTCAAACAAGATTCTGTCGTGTACGTTTTCCATGAGATTAAATTCCTCATACAACGAAACGATGGCCACATAGAGAGTTCGAACGTCGCCCTCTCTTTCAATAACTTTCTCAACTTCTGCATACCCTTCTTCTTCCAACCCCCTGCGGATATCTGATAATTCTATGTTGTCCTTGCCTTTGCTCACGGCTTCTCCAACCTCGTCCTTGGCGACCGCTATCTGTACCAATCTCTGCACAAGCTCTGCACTTGGCGTGAGTTGCTCCGTTGCCTTAGCCATATCGAACATTACCATGACAAATAAGATAAAAGTAACGAGGTGAACGATGATTTTCATGATATCAGATTTTCTATTGCTTTTTCACATTGTTTCTCGCACCTGACAACCACCATAACGCCGTGATACGTGTCTTTATATCTGCGTGGATTATGAAAAGGTGTCTGCTTACCCTTTTGTTCTATAAAATTGTTTAGTCTGTCATAATCTCCACTCTGTGGATACCCTGGGCTCCCCTCGGGAATCTCAGAAGTTACTGTTACACATCCATTACTGCGGGTACCCACATGTAAATTAAGACCTCCTCTGGTTATTCTTTGTCTCGTATTTGGATCATACACCTGGACATCGGTATATGATTTTCCTCCTTTTCCATCATCGCCGTACAAGCGTCTCCACCTTTCACGACCATGTACAACGCGTTGTTCGCCGATCCAATATACTCCCTCTGGAATGGGGCCACGATCTTCTAGGTGTTGTGAATTGGGATTATTGATATCATCGCCATTGCCAGAAAAAACATTGTCTACTTCGATCTGATCAGTTGGATTATCCCTGTCAACTGCAATGATTTTGCCTGCATCGTAGGCAAAACAGAGAACCGCGTACAAACCAAGGATATCCACAACAAAAGGAGCAGCATTTCCATAGGCTGAATAAGAAGCTCTTTCTCCTATCGGATCCCTCCGCGTCCATCTACCATCACACGGGTTGTAGTAGCGGAAGTTGTAATAGACAAGGGCGAGATCGGAGTCGAGGTATTCGCTGCTCCAAGTGAAAGGTTGATTGACCGAACCCTCAGTTTGGGTAACGCTGCCGAATGGAGTGTAAGCGTAGCGGTTGACAATGTAACCGTTGGGACCGTAGAGCTCGCAGATGTTCTTCGTCAAGTCCCAACCATAGGCGTAGGCCGTGCCGCCGGTACGGATGGCCAGCGGACGCGTCGCGACAGATTGAGTGGGATCCCAGACGAGAAAGCAGCGAGAAGTCTTCGTGGCGGGAAGCCAGTCATAGGCAGCCACCTGCAAGTATCCACGGTAAAAGAAACGATCGTCAAGCGTGGTGACGCCATCCTTGACCACCTGCTTGCGCACGCGCCGCCCCATGTAGTCATAGACGCAGGTGATGATGGTGGAGCCATCCGCGCTTTCGTAGCGAGTGGCGCGGTTTTGAGCGTTGTAAGTGACGTGCCAGATACCGGTGGAAGTTTGGATGAGAGTCTGATTGCCATCCGCATCGAAGTCAGGGATGAAATCGGCGCCATTCGTCTTGATGAGCGTGTATTGATTCAGCTTATTGGCTTCGTAGGTGATTTGTTCGGTGTCCTCCCGGGCAGAGATGCGGTTACCGACGTTGTCGTAGGCGTAGGCGTAGGGGGAAGCATCGAGCTTAGCGGCGGTGAGTTCTGAGCGATCGTTATAGCCGAAGCTGGCGATGAGTTTCAGATGCTGTTTGCCGGGGTAATAGGTGCCGCGCGAAGTGGGACGAGCGAGGGGGTCGTATTCGTAGCTACGGGAGGTAACGAGCGTGCCGCCGCGCATGTAGTTCATCTCCGTGAGCAGATCCCGCTTTTCCTCCCAGGTTTGAGAGAGCGTCATGCCGTTGGAAAGGGTGAGCTGAGCGAGAAGGTTGCTGCCCGCCAGATAAGCAAAGTGGCACGTGCGATCCGAATTGGCATGGCGGAAACCTGCTGTGGCGATGCGCCCATCTTGTGCATAGCCGGTACTAACAGTGTGTACCGCACTGCCACCTTTCAGCAGGGAGAAGCCGACGCTGCGACCGTATTCATCGTAAGCCTCTTGCAGGGTGAACTTGGCGCCATCTACCGCCCGGGATTCTGTCTCCTGGAGGTCATAACGATTGTATGTGAATGTGTGAGTGCCTGCCGCATCCTTGATCTGCAAGGGTTTGCCCGCTATGTTGTAGCGGACGGTCAGCGTGGCGTCCGGAGCGTCCGAATAGGTGATTTTGTTCACCACGCCCAGAGAACTGTTGTATGCGTACGTGGTGAGCACGCCTCGTGCGTTGAGAAGAGTGGCAGGGCGGTTTGCGTTATTGTAAGTCATTGTATTCCCCTGGCCATCCGCATAAATCTTTTTCAGCTCGAGTCCGGAAGCGTCATCGTACTCCCACCGCGTGATGTCGCCGCCCTCCATGCCGCGGGGGTCGGTGGCAATCACCTGCTGAGCATCCCGCCACGTGGTCGTGGCTACCAGACGGTTTGCATCATCATACTCGTACACGACCGGTTGCACTCCCGTACCAAACTCTGCCACTTTGCGGTTGCGGGAATCGTATTCTGCGCAGGCGGTAAAGCCCAGTGCGTCCGTGATGACAGCAGGCTCGTTGTTCCACGGGCAGTATTCGGTGGTCGTCGTATTGCCGGCAGCGTTCTCCGTCTTGATCGTTCTCTCAATGATATCCGTCGTTGTGGTGGTTGTGTTGCCGCGCCCATCCGTTGCGGTGAAAGTAACGCCTCTATCCCCGTAATGACGCGTGAAACGGTTTTCGATGCCAACGTTGTCCCTGTCGGAAGTGACAAAGCCATCCCAGATGATCGCCTCAGCGATGATGCTGCTCGTTGGAATCTGTCGATGCTCAATGCGCTGTGTGCCGCTGCCGTAATCTGTCCACGTCGTGGTCGTCTTGCCATACTCATCTGTGACAGCGGTTTTGCTCTCCGTAGCAGGAGAGAGTTGGGAAATAAGCTCGCGCTGCACACTCGTAAGCCATTCTCCTGCCACGTTGCTGCGCTCCATTGTGGTCACACGGTACACTGAGTCATCATCTCCAACTTCGAAAGAATATTGGAACTTGCTGATGCGGTTCTTTGTGGGATCATCCGCTTCACTCTCCGCGAGAAGCGTGGTGCGGCAACTGAGGGCGCCCATGCCGTCGTAGGCAAAGGTCGTGGGAGCGAGAGGGCCCACTTTTTCGCGCACCAGTTGACCCTTGGCATTGTAGGTGCGGCGCGTGTCGAGCATCGTGGCGTTCCCCAGCGAAGTGGCCTCGCGCAGCAGCACGCGCTGGTTGAGCGCGTTGACCGTGCGCACCTGAACTTTGGTCACCCCATCCGGCAGGAACGTGGTGCGGCGAATGCCCCAAGCGTAGTCATACGCATAGAGCAAATGACGTTGCCCGCTGCCGCTTTCCTCGGCAATGGTCCCATCGGGGTTGTGCCGTGTAATCTGTTCCGCCCCGCCCGGGGTGGTGACCGTGGTGGTGAGGCCATCTTCACTGTATGCGAAGGAAGTGATGCGCCCCAAGGCGTCGGTCTGCTCAATAACACGCCCCTGCAGGTCGTAGCGCATACTCGTACTGCGTGTGAGAGCCCCGATGCGCTCCGTCGTTTTCAGCGCATGCCCGGCGGCGTCCCGCTCGTACTCAGTGATGATTTCCGGGGTGATGCAAATATCGCCATCGTACACGGCGCTGCGCGTGGTTTCAATAAGCTGCCTCGCACTGTCATACGCGTAGGTGGTCACCACGCCATCGGCATTCACCCGACGAAGCGGCTCACCCTGGCAGGTAAGCACCTGGGACTCACTCCTCCCATTGTCCCAGCGCGTGGCTATGCGGCGATTGAGCACATCGTACTCCATGGTGGCGCCATTGGTGAGCTGCCAATGATCTTCCGCTGCCAGCACATAGCTTTCCTCGCGTACGGTGTTGCCCTCCTCCGTGACGTAGCTCACGCGCCGCGTGCTCTGCCCGACAACGAGTTTACCTTCTTCATCCCGCACCTCAGCTGTAACGCTGTAGAGGGCGTTGTACTTTCCTACCGCTGCAGCGTAGCTGTAATGAGTCTGCGTGCCGTCAGCCGCCTGCTCCATCTTGATCCTTCCGGCGGCAAATTCCCCCGGTGCATCGGCCAGCCACGTTTCTTTCACGGAGAGAAGAGTGTTAGCTTCGCACCGCGTACGCTTCTCAACGCGTTTGACATGATTCTGCTCCGTATAGGTGTATTCCTCCGTCAGCGCAATGCCCACCTCTCCGGGTTTATCGTACGTGTGCTCCGTCCTGATCGGCTCCGTGCTGTAAACATCCTTGTCACTGCGATACTCCGTGTGGTAATTCTGCACGTCGGTCTCCCGCCATGGTGAACTTTGCACCGTGGGACGCCCCTGCGGATCATAGACATTTTCAGAAACGCCGCCTCCGGGGTCCACCGTTTTAATGAGCTGACCCATATCGTTGTACTCATAGGTCGTGGTGCGTGCCCCCGCATGCTCGTATCCCACGATGCGCTTCCTGAGCAGGTTGCCCGTGATTCCCTCCTCGTATTCCTCATAGGTGCGGAGAGCTTCGACGTCATTCTTGCGCAGGCTTTCCACAACGCTGTAATGCGTCTCATCCAGCTGCGCCGCCTCGCGATGCTTCTCCACCGCTTCCGCTCCTTCCCCTGTCGTCTGACTCCACGCCTCGTGCGCCCATTTCCACGTGGTGACGTACTCCCCCATACTCTCCGGCAGGGTCATATCTCGCTCAGCGATGCGCAGAGAGTATTCCTCATCATTTCCTCGCACCGTAAAAACGCGCACCGGCTCCCCGGTTGCGGTGAAAAGTTCCCCTTCTCCCGAGGGTTCCTCCACCTGCGCCGGCGGATAAATTCGGATGCTGTACCCCGCTGACGGGTCATTCTCATCAACTTCCACAATGTCCGCCAATCCATCCCATGCATTCCAAATTTGCCGAATTGTTCCTCCTTCATCGCGCATGATGTTGAGATATTGCAGCGCCTGCTCGCTGTTCAGTTCCTTGCCTTCGGAACTAATGAATCCCATGCTCTGCCCATTCTTCAAGTCAAAGAAGGCGGCTGATCCGTCCGTGTAGGAAGCGCGAATGTAGTTCGCCTCACTCAACGCGCATGCGTCTTCCGCCGCACGGCTCATCTTCTTCACCGGCGCCAGGACAGTCTTTGTTTGCTGGGAAGCGCCCACCGGGAAAAAGGCAACTCCCGATGCATCCAGCATGTAGTTGAGGCGTCCGCTCCCTCGACAAAGAGCTACCATTTCACCGTTCTTCACTCCCCCTTCCGGCACCTCAAGAGTTGCCGCCAGAGGATGAGCATAGGCCAACCCATCCACCCGACCGAGTTTCGCCTCGTATTCCCGTTGTTTTGCTATCTGCAACCTCCCCGCCGGCACACCCGACAATCCTCGAAACACACCAAACTGAACCGACCATTTCATCCGCTTCGCCGATGAATACCGCACTGCTGCGCTTCCTCCCGATGTACTCTCTCCTCTTCCGTCGGCACGCAGCATCACACGTCCAATGCTTGATCTGGCTTGCGCCGAACCTCCACCATCACTGGATTCGCACCCCTCGTCACATTCATCACATGTCTCCTCCTCTTCCTCTTCCTCATTATCTTCCGGTTCAGTCTCCACCTCCTCGACATCTGACAGAGTCGCGTCAAAATATGAACCTTGCTGTCCCTCATCACAATCCCTCAAGTATTGCTGCAAAGCAAGTCCGTAGAGTCCATCGGGTAACTTAAAGCCCCCGTCAAATATCTCTCCTCCCTCGCCGCCACGCGCCACGGCCACGGATCTCAGCGTTTTTCCGCCCATCGTAATTGCCCCGGAATCTCGGACACTCCCCTCCACGCGAACGTCTGAGATTCCAGATGCCCCTCCTCCACACGCTCTTACTTGTCTTCGAGGACTGTTCAACACATTCGTCGGGTACGCAGGGTAGTCATGCTTATACGTCACCCTGAGTTCCCCGGTCGTTCCCCCTTTCCCACGCACTTTGTACTGCGGTGCCTGCCTGGAGGGAGAACTGTTGCTTACTGTGTATGTGTACGCCTTTCTCATCATTCTTCCTTGTACCTCCTCAATCAGATGGATGTCAAGAAAAAAACATCATGTGCTTCCGATATTTCAGCAAGCTCTGTAACATTACTCGTAAACAGGTTAGAACCAGATGACAAGCTTTGCATTCTTCGGAAAACATGGACCGGATGCAGCAATGACGCCGAGATGATGAAGCCTGCGCAACGAGATGAGTCAAAAAGACTCCTTGGGCAAAGCAAAGTTAGTGTTACACGTGTCAACATGAGATGGACAAGGAGGTTAGCGACAAAAATTAGTTAAGAAGCGAAATGAGGAAAGGGGAGAAAAATGACGCGATTTTTTGCATTATGTCTTACTGCGGGATTTCAACAGAGGCAGGAGTCAAGTAAAATGGGAAGAGCAAATGTTCAAACGAGAAAGAGTTCTTTCTATGGCAGACGAAGAGCAAGAAGATACGAAAACGAAAGATCAGAGGCCGGAGGAGCCGAACAGAGCGCCCGAAGGCCCCGAGATGCCCATGCAGCGAAGGCCGAATTGGGGGCTGTGGTTATTGCTTTCGGTTGTCGTGGGAGTGATCTTGCTGGCTTTCGTGTTCAACGACGGCATCGGCGTGGGCACGAAAAAGATGGAGCTGAGCGAATTTGAAAAGGAGTACCGCGCGGGCAATGTGGTGCTCAATGATCCGCAGCGCTTCCCCATTGAAGTCATCTCCAACAGCGGATCGACTGCCGGGATCATCAAGGCGTATATGTACAGGGAAAAGCAGGATTTTCCCATGGGAAAATTCTACATGCCTTTCACGGACAGCGATGAGATCAAGGCCATGTGCAATCGCTACGGCATCACTGCCACCGCTTTGGAAAGCGCGGATTCCCCAGTGCCGACCGAAGTGCCGAACGCCGATCGCGTTTGGTCCACCGAGCAGTTCCGCACGTTGGGGGAGGAAGGGCGCATCGACCTTCGCACCCCGCCCGTCATCTACCTGCGCGGCAACGGAAGCGGGGTCATCGCCGGCTCGTACCGCATGAATCCCCGCCAAAAGCCGAATCGCCGCCAAGTCATCGGGGCGCTGGTGAACTTTGACAGTCGCTTCCAAGCTGAGCAGATACGAACGATGCTCGGCAGCCACGCCGTTTACCGCGTAGAAAGCAACACGCTGCAGGCTCTGCTCATCAATTGCATTCCCGTGGCTCTGATTTTACTGCTCTTCATCTTCCTCTTCCGCATGCAAGCCGGCGGACCGAACGGCGCCATCAAGTTTGCCAAGAGCCGCGCACGACTCATCGACCCCTCGCGCAACAAGATCACCTTTGCGGATGTAGCCGGGGTTTCTGAAGCGAAGGAAGAGGTGTGGGAACTCGTGGAGTTTCTGCGTAACCCCGCCAAATTCCACGCTCTGGGAGGCTCCATCCCGAAGGGCGTGTTGATGGTCGGCCCTCCCGGCACCGGGAAGACTCTGTTGGCAAAGGCGATTGCAGGCGAAGCTCACGTGCCTTTCTACACCATCTCCGGCTCCGATTTCATGGAGATGTTTGTGGGTGTGGGGGCCAGCCGTGTACGAGACATGTTTGCCGAGGCAAAGCGCAACACCCCCTGCCTCATCTTTATTGACGAAATTGACGCTGTGGGACGCCACCGCGGCCACGGCGTGGGCGGCGGACACGATGAACGCGAGCAGACTCTTAACGCGTTGCTGGTAGAAATGGATGGCTTCACGGACAATGAGAATATCATTGTCATCGCCGCCACCAACCGCGCGGATGTGTTGGATCCCGCCTTGCTGCGCCCCGGTCGGTTTGATCGGCAAGTGATGGTTAACTTGCCGGATGCGGCCGGACGCGAGCAAATTCTGCGTGTTCACGTTCGCAAAATCAAGATGTCGCCGGATGTGGATTTGAACTCTGTAGCTCGTGCAACGACAGGATTTTCCGGAGCTGAGCTGGCCAACCTCGTGAATGAAGCCGCGCTCACGGCTGTGCGCTGTGGGCACGCTGCCGTCACTCAGGATGACTTTGAGGAAGCGCGTGAGAAGGTGCGCTGGGGACGTGAGAGACGCTCCATGGAAATTACTGATCGTGAGAAGTGGATGACTGCCGTGCATGAAGCCGGTCATGCCATCTGTCTGCTCAGAACCGAGCTCGCCAAAACCCTTCCGCTGCACAAGGTGACCATCATACCGCGCGGTCCGGCCCTGGGGGTCACCATGATGCTCCCCGATGAAGACAAGCACAGCGAATACAAAAAGGAATTGCTGGACTATATCGTGATGGCCATGGGAGGACGTTGTGCAGAAGAGGTGATGTTCGGCGACATTTCCGGCGGCGCGCGCGGGGACATCAGCCAGGCTACGTCCATCGCCCGCAAGATGGTGTGTGTTTACGGCATGAGCGAAAAGCTGGGACCGGTGGACTACGGATCCGGACACGATGAGGTTTTCCTGGCTCGCGACTTCGCTCAATCTGTGCGCAGTTATTCGGAAAGCACCGCTCAGATGATTGACCAGGAGATCCGCCGTATCGTAGAGGAAAATTACCGCCGCGCTCTGGATATTCTCACCAACGACAAGGAGCGTCTGGAGCTCATCGCCAAAAATCTGATTGAGTATGAGACGTTGAGCGGCGCCCATGTCAAGGAGCTTCTGGAAACCGGCGCTATGGTCAATCCTCCTGTCCGCGAACTGCCTCCTTCTCCGCCCTCTGCTCCGGATGCTCTCACGGACACGCAACCTCCGGATGCCCCATCGCCGACTTCAAGTGACCTCTCCTGATTTCCTCTTCCTTGCCTATGAACAGTTTTGACTTGGCCCAAGCTTGCGCCGCCGCTGCACGCGACGCCAAAGCCACTGACGTGGCGGTCTATGACCTGCGCCATACGTCCAGCATCACCGACTATGCTGTGGTGTGCACCGCCACGTCCGTGCCACACCTGCGGGCAGTTCTTCGCGATGTGGATCGTCTCGTGGAAGAAAAACACGGCGTTTCGCCCGTGTATGCCGAGCGCACGCCGCAAGCCCTTTGGTCTGTCCTGGACTACATTGACGTGATGGTGCACGTGATGGCAGCTGAGGTGCGTGATTTCTACCGTCTGGAGGATTTCTGGAGCGCCGCCAACCGCTTGGGGTCAGATTGACTCCTGTTTTTTCTTCAATCTTTTGAAAAGTCATCGCGCCCCAGGAGAGTGCGCGTTTCTTCGATGGTGCGTCCCATGTACTCATCAGAACTGATGACGGGCGGCGGCGGTGTTTTTCCCCTCCGCGTCTCAATGTAACCGCTTTCGCTGTCACGCGAAAAATAGGGACTCTTTTTGATGTAGTATTCACCGCCCATGGAACTCTTACGCCCGGAAAGAGAGGCCTGCTCAGTCGCCTCTGCATACATGTCATCTGCGCCGAAAATTCCCTTCGACGCCGTGGCAAAAGCGGGATTCAAGTCGCGGTCAAGTCTTTTGTCTCCGCCTGCATAGCTGCGCTTGGAGCCAAAACTCTTGCCGGATTCAGCATAGCTTCTGCCACTCAGCGCGCTCTCTCCTCCTCCGACGTATGAAGAGGTGACGTACTCTTTGTCGATCCGCTTGGAATCGTCGAGCTTGCTCTGAAAACTGCTCACCTTGTTGGACACGGCTTGCGGCACACCCTGAGCATTTTTCTTTTCAGAGAAGGAGGCGTTGAACTCCTTCTCCATGTAGTCGGCAAAGTCTCTCTCCTGCCCGCTCGGCAATTCTGTGTTCACGACATGGCCGTACTCGTCATACACAGTACGCTCTGACTTGCATGCACACAGGCTCACGCCTATCGCCAGCACGAATGTCCATCGCCTTCTCACTTGTCCCATTTACCAAAAAAATATCCGCCTAGTCAAGCCGAAAGACGGAGCGCGGCATGACATCAAGTGATTTTCTTTGCATTTGGCCTTGAATATGTGCGCTGTTCCTGTATAATGCCGCGCGAGCAAGATGAGAGCAGATCTGTTACGCGAAAAACTGACGGACAGAGCACACCCTCTGCACATTCACCTGATCGGGGTGGCAGGGAGTGGCATGAGCGGTTTGGCGCGCATGCTTTTGGAGATTGGTCATCATGTGAGCGGGTGCGATCGTTCCACCAGTCGCGAAACCGAGCGTTTGCAGCAGGCCGGACTGGACTTCTACTGCCCGCATAGCGCGACCCCTGTGCGAGATGCTGAGGTGGTTGTGTACTCCAGCGCCATACGCGAGGACAATGTGACTCTGCGCGCCGCGCGCGAGAGCGGCAAGCTCTGCATTCGCCGAGCGGAATGTCTGGCAGCTATCCTCAACAGCAAAAAAGGCATTGTAGTGGCCGGCACGCACGGGAAAACGACCACCTCATCGCTTACGGCGCACTTGCTGCGCGAGGGACGCCTGCGCCCTTGCCACTACGTGGGCGCTGAGATCCCCGTACTGGGCGCCAATGCGCATTGGAACGAGGGAAGCGAGTATCTGGTGGCGGAGGGGGACGAAAGTGATGGCACGCTCGTGAATTACCTGCCCGAGTACAGCGTCATTCTCAATATTGAAGCCGAACATTTGGATTTCTACCGTGATTTGGACCACATCAAAAGCGTGTTCAGCCGACTCTGCGCTCAAACGCGCGGCAAAATCATCTATTGCAAAAGCGACCCGGGCGCATCTGACGTCTGTTCCTCCTTTCCCAACAGCATATCTTACGGGTGGGAGAACGCCGATTACACCGCTGATGAAGTGGAGGTGAAGAGCGGTCGCACGGTGTTCACCATTCGCCACGGCGAGCAGACCCTCGGTCGTGTGGAACTTGGGGTTCCGGGGCGCCACAATGTGCTCAATTCGCTGGCGGCAGTGGCCCTGGCTCTGGAGCTTGGCTGCGACTTTGCTGCCATCGTACGCGGACTAGCCTCTTTTGCCGGAGCCCGCAGACGCTTTGAAACCAAGTATCTGTCCCACGATTACCGCATTGTGGACGATTATGGACACCATCCCACGGAAATTGCCGCCACCCTGGCTACTGCCCGGAGTTTGAAACCAGCGCGGCTCGTGGTACTCTTTCAACCGCACCGTTACACACGCACTAAACTGCTGCGCGATGACTTCGGACGTGTGCTTAAGGATGTGGATCGCCTTTTTGTGACGGACGTGTACCCCGCCAGCGAGCCGCCGATTCCCGGCATCAGCGGACAGACTATCGTAGATGCTGTGCTTGAGCAAGGCGGAGAGCATGTGCAATTCCTGCCTGATTTATGCCGGGCGCACCACGTGATCGGCAATTTCCTGCGTCCGGGAGACCTGTTCCTCACGCTGGGCGCCGGCAATGTACACGATGTCGGCACGCGCATTGCCAACGATATGCGCTTGCTTGCCGAAATGCGGCAGGACTGCGGTTCCGACTTCACGGCCCGTCTCTACGAGCCCATGAGCCGCCATACCACCATCGGCGTGGGCGGCAATGCCCAATTCTGGTTGGAACCTGATAGTGCAGCCGTTGCCCGATCGGCGCTCGCTTTTTTCAAAGATCGTAACATTCCCGTGTACTTCGTGGGACGCGGCTCCAACCTCGTCGTACGCGACGGGGGTATACGAGGAGCAGTCATTCACCTGAGTTGCGGGGAGTTCGATGAGCTGAGCGCAGATGGTTGCCACATCACTGCCGGCGCCGGGGTAAAGCTCAAAAAGCTTGCAGCCTTCGCTGCAGCGAATGGCATCGCCGGTTTTGAATGGATGGAGGGTATTCCCGGCTGCATAGGCGGCAGCTTGCGTATGAATGCCGGCTCGATGGGCGGAGACATGTGGAGCATCTTCCAAAGCGCCGAGGCCATGGACAAGGAGGGTGAACCGCTACATTTCGACAAAATGACGATGCAAGGGGCGCAGTACCGTCTCATTCCGGAGTTTGAACACAACATCGTGCTGAGAGCCACCTTCTGCGGTTTCCCGGGCAACCCGGCCGAAATTGAGGCGAAAATGCAGGAGTTTCACAACAAGCGTCGAATGTCTCAGCCCCAGCAGCCCAGCGCCGGCTGCACTTTCATGAATCCGCCGAACGCTGACCCCGCCGGAAAAATCATCTCCGATCTCGGACTCAAGGGCTACTCCATCGGCGGAGCTCAGGTTTCTGATCTGCACGCCAATTTTATCATGAACACCGGCGAAGCCAGAGCTTCTGATGTCACGGAGCTCATCGACCTCATCCGTCGGCGCGTCAAACAGGAACGGGGAATCACGCTCAAGACGGAAGTACAGGTTATAGGCGAACGAGAATCTGAATTCTAAATCTCTTTATGCATCATCTGACGAACGACACGAAAATCGCTTTGCTCATGGGCGGCCCGGGAGCGGAGCGCGAAGTCTCACTTGTCTCCGGCAAGGCCGTACTGGAAGCGTTGCAGCAAGCCGGGTTTACCCAAGTCACTCCTGTGACGGTGGATGCAGAGAACCCACCCATTCCCGCCGGTACGCAGCTCTGCTACAATATGATTCATGGTGTCTATGGCGAAGACGGCGGACTTCAGCGTTACCTGGAGCAGCGGAACATTCCCTACACCGGCGCCGGTTCGGCCGCCAGCAAACTCTGCTTTGACAAAATTCTTGCCAAACAAGTGTTGCAGAAGGCGGGAGTGTGTACGCCGAAGAGTGAAGTCATTCGTGCGGGTGAGCGGCCTTCCTTCAGCACACCACTGGTTATCAAACCACCCTGCCAGGGCTCATCCGTAGGCGTGGAAATTGTCCGCGAGCCCGGACAGTTGGATGCCGCGCTGGCATCCGCCGGCAAGTACAGCGACGAGTTGCTGGTGGAAGAGTTTATCTGCGGCAAAGAGCTGACGGTGGCGATTCTGGATGGCGAGCCCCTGCCCGTCATCCACATCTGCCCCCGCTCCGGCTTCTACGATATGCAAAACAAGTACCCCTCTATGTACGGCGGCGCAGGAACGGATTACATCTGCCCGGCCGACATCGCGCCGGAAGAAGCGGAGGTGGTGCAACAGGAGGCTCTGCGCGCCTACAAGGCGCTGGGCGTGCAGGTATATGGGCGAGCGGACGTGCTGCTCTCCGAAGAGGGTCTGCCCTACGTACTGGAGATTAACACCATCCCTGGAATGACAGGTTCGTCCCTCTTTCCGAAGGCCGCTGCTGCCGTGGGGATCTCCTACGCTGAACTCTGCCTCCGCATTGCTGAGATATCAATCAACTGCCCCCGCTGAGTTTTTTCTCTTTTTGAATGAAGAGCCGCGATCCCATATCGTCTCACGACGTTTCCAATGTGCGGGAGCTCGAGAAGCATCTCTCGATTCGGAGTCGTCTTTTCAGCCTGTTGGCTATTCGGCGCGGTGCACTACGCCTAAAAAAATGGCTCAGATTGGCAGTCATCCTCGTGCCATTGACGGCTCTTCTGGCGCTCGGAATACGTTTCATGTTGGAAAAAGCCTACGGACTGAATGTGGAACAAATTCATTTTAAATCCACGCGCAACATTATCAGCAAGGCTCAAGCTCTGCGCATTCTCAACGTGGGCGAGTCCGTCAATATGGCTACGCTGAATACCGAAGAAATGCGCCGCAAGCTGGAGCGACATCCCGCCGTTCGCTCTGTTCGTATTCACGCTGAACTGCCTGATGCTCTCTATATTGAAGTTGAAGAGCGCATACCTATTGTTTACGTAACTTGGGAAGATGGCGCACGAGCCGGCCTCAACACGCGCCTCTTCATGGATCCCGAGGGAATGCTCTTCCCCGTAGATGAGACGCTGCATGCCGACTTTTTGGGCGTGCCTACTTGGTACCTGCGCCCCGAGGATGTCCAGGAACTGACCGTCAATACGAAGATTGAAGCTCAAAAAGTGCGTCCGATCGCCCGTCTCATCGCTGCCGCCAACCGTTACTCTCCCGAGGAGATACCGCCCATCTCCGAAATTTTCCACCCCAAGGATTGGGAGCTGCGCCTCATTCTTGACAACGGTGCAGAAGTCACCATGGAGGTTCGCAACATCCGCGAGCAAATGGATCGCCTTGCCATGATTCTCGACCACGCTCACGCCACGCACCGCCGTGTCCGAGCCGTTAATGTCATCCCCTCTCTCAACCCAACTGTCATCTTCGAAGATTCTCCGACGACGAAGTGACCACACCGGATAGTATGGATTTCAATGATTTAGCAAAGGGGCTGATTGGCGGGCTTATCGGGGGTCTCCTCGCGGGACCTCTCGGCGCTATTCTCGGCTTTTGCTACGGCATGTACCAGGGGCTTTCCTCAGCGGAGAAGAGTGAGCGCCGCATCGAGGAAAACGAAGGGATGGGACCCATCCTATCCGCGCGCGGCGCGCAAATCCTTTTCCAATGCCTTGGCAAGTTAGCTAAGAGCGATGGTCGTGTAAGCGAAGATGAAGCCGCTTTCGTGAAAGGCCTCATGAAGGCGTGGAATCTGGACGCTCCCACCCGACGTCGTTTTGGGCTTGAATTCAATTTCGGACGTGATTCTGCCGCTCCCTTCCTCTTCTTTGTCAAAAATCTGACTGGGGAACTGAACGCAATCCACGCCACGCGTACCACGCGTCGCGTCATTGCCCAGGTGTTCTGCTCACTGGTCGTTGCAGACCGCGTTGTCCATCCGGAGGAACGGCGCATGCTCCGCGAAGCCGGGCGCGTGCTGGGCGTGCAGAGCGATGTGGATGCCTTCTTTGCCGGGTACCGCGAGGAGGAGTCGCAACAGGAGAGTTCGACATTCTCTGCCTCCGATTTTTCAGAGAAACGCTGCTACGAGATTTTAGGCATTCCCGTCTCTGCCACCGATGCGCAGGTTAAATCCGCCTACCGACGCAAAGCCAAGGAGTGTCACCCCGACCTGGCCGAAGGCGCCGGCCTTTCCGCTGCCACAATTCAGCGAGCAAAGGAGAAGTTCCAGGAGATTGGTCGAGCCTATGACACGATTCGCCAGCTTCGCGGGATGAAATAAACGTCTCTCTTGTCTTGTTGCCTTGAATGCCCTTGCCCCCAAGGGTAGCATGCTCTCCATTTTACACCCTTCCTTCCCTTTTTTTGATGCTCTTTCTCGTGTTCCGGATGACTTGACACAAAACAACTCGCCCGTATAATGCGGTGGTCCATGCTGCGAATATTCAGAAAATGGGGTTTACTCATCTCTTTTATCATTGGAGCTCTGTTGCCCGACTTGCATGTGTACTCGTGGCTGATTCCCTATTTCGTGGGAATCATGCTTACGATCACGCTTACCGGCATGGAGATGGAACGGCTGCGCCCGCATCGCGAACACTTTTTACTCCTCGTTGCTAATCTTTGCATGGGACTTCTTCCGTGGAGCTGTCTGCACTTATCAGGTTATGAAAACCTGGCGGAAGCAGCCTTCCTCGCGTGCATTACCGGGGCGGCCGCAAGCAGTCCGGTGGTGGTACACCTGTTGGGAGGCAAAACCGAATTCGTTGCTGTCGGCTTGCTGCTTAACAGCATCATGGCTTCCATTGCCATACCCCTTCTTGCCCCTTTCACCATAGCCCCTCATGCGGGACTGACTTTATCGCGCCTCCAGATTTTTCTCGTCGTTCTTGACCAAGTGCTCGTCATGCTCATTCTGCCGTGCGTTATAGCTATGCTGCTTCGTTGGCTCCTGCCGGCAAGCAAGCGTATCAGCCGCAAACTGGGCGATTTTTCTTTTTCC
This sequence comes from uncultured Akkermansia sp., assembly GCA_947629715.1. Classification (GTDB taxonomy): domain Bacteria; phylum Verrucomicrobiota; class Verrucomicrobiia; order Verrucomicrobiales; family Akkermansiaceae; genus Akkermansia. The sequence goes on along the minus strand of CANRET010000016.1, from coordinate 7,241 downwards.
CTGTGGATGCTCAGCATGGTTCTTGTCGCGGCTACAGGGGTTACTCGTATCATTCAGACCGGCTCCGGTGCAAATCAAATTCTCCCCTATTTGATCCTGTCTGCCGTTCTCTGCACCCTCGGCTTCACCATCGGCCGCTTGCTCGGCGGCAAAAATTACGCCATGGAAATGGGACAATGCCTGGGGCAAAAAAATACTGCGGTTGGCATCTACATTGCCCTCTGCTACTGCTCCCCTCTCGTCTTCCTCGGTCCCACTCTGCACCTTCTCTGCCAACACATTTTTAACACCTGGCAGTTCATCCGTTCCGCCCCCCGAGGAGTGAAGTGACCGCCCCTCCCCACGTTGCTCATTTCCTCCATGCGCTGGACTGGCCGCTTCACGCGCTGTCCGGCGCTTTGGAGCTTTATTTTTTCGGAGGTCGCGCCCCAACGACAGGGTGCGGGGTATAAAGCTCCTCAAGAGAGGCAATCTCCTCGGAGGTGAGTTGAAGCTTCGCCGCCTCGACAGCGGCGTCGAAATGAGTCTCATTGGTGGCGCCGACAATGGGGGAAGCCACACCACGGGTATAAAGCCATGCCAGAGCCACAGCGCTCATCGGAACGCCGCGCTGTTCCGCCACACCTGCGACACGCTCCACAATGCGCACGTCTGACTCGCGGGTGGGATCATATTTGCCATGCAGGTTGCGGTCGGTTGTACTGCGCGGAGTCCCACTGTCCCAAACGCGATGAGTGAGGTGTCCACCGGCCAGCGGGCTGTAGGGGATGAGCGACACGCTATACTGCTTGCACACAGGAATAAGCTCTCGCTCGTCTTCCCGATAAAGCAAATTATAGTGGTTCTGCATTGCGGAAAAGAGAGTCCAGCCGTTACGCTCAGCAGCCAATTGCATATTGTAGAACTGATAGCCGTACATGGCAGAGGCCCCCAGGGCGCGAACCTTCCCGGACATCACGAGACTGTGCAGAGTTTCCATCGTCTCCTCGATGGGCGTGTCGTAGTCAAAGCGGTGGATGTAGTAAAGATCCAGGTAATCCGTGCCGAGTCGCTGCAGGGTGCCGTCAATCTCGCGCAGGATGGCCTTGCGAGAAAGCAACCCCTCATTGAAATACACCTTGGAAGCAAGCACGACCTTGTCTCTCTCCACTCCGAGCTCGCGCAATGCCCGACCGATGAATTGCTCGCTCGTACCGTGCGAGTAGCAGTTGGCCGTGTCGATAAAGTTCACGTCCAACTCCATCGCATGCTTGATCGTCTTCGTCGTCGCTTCCTGCCCCAGCGTCCACAGATGAAAATCCTCCGAAGGCTCACCGAATGACATGCCACCCACGCACAGCCGCGATACCTTTATTCCCGTTTTCCCAATCTCTGTGTATTCCATGCCTTCATTCTACTCCTTCATCCCACTGTACCTCAAGCATTATTTCTTCTCCTATGCTTTGATTATTACCTCCCCTCTTGATACCCATAACCGGAGGAAAGAATTCGTCGCGATTCAGAAAAACAGGCTCACGAGGGGACAGAAGCATTTTTCGTGGCCGTAGCAACGTCAAAAATTCGTACGAATCGAAGCAGAATACTGCCACCCGGTAAAACCCCGTTCACCCATGGCGTCGCAACTGGAGGCATGAGTGTACTCAGCGCCGAGCATGATCCGGGCGCGGTCAGTCTTTTCCGGATCAAGGTAAAAAATGACTCCGAAATAGAACGACTGCGAGAGGTCACAAGTGGAAGAATACGCGCTATTGGGGGGAGCGTAGCGGCTGCCACTCTCCACGGCGTCACTACCGATGGCCAGAGCATAGCGAAACACAGCTTCCACCCGTGGACTGATACGATAGGTGGGGATGAGCGAAATGCCGCACACATTCTCCGCGTTCTCCCGCCTGCCTGTGGATGCCGTCACATTGAAACCCGTCATCGCTTCCGCCATGAAGCCGAACTTGCCGCGTTTCGTCTCCCATGTGAGCACTACAACATCCCGCGCGCCCGGTCCTTCGTAGGATACGAATCCATTTGAGCTACTCCTGTTCATGAAAGAGTGCATCCAATCGAGATATACCCTGCTCTGCTCCTTGAGGGAACGGCTGATAGAAACGCCGGTCATCACGCTGGTGTCGGTATGAAAAGCAGGCTCAAGCCACAGGTTATCGTGCTGCCCGTTTACCCACGCTCCAAGCAACCATCCCCACTTGTCAGTAGCATCTGAATTGGTGAAAGAAATACCGTAGAGAGCCTCCGGCGCAAGCTGGTTCACTAAGTCACTGCGTTCAATTGTGGGCAGCTTGGAATCCGAGATGCGGTATTCGCCGATGAACGCCGGCTTGCTTTTGCCGAGTGTGAAAGTGACCGACTTAAAATTCCCCTGCACATACAGCTCGTACACCGCTGCTTGAGAACGACCGCGCTCCCACCGACCATCGCTGTATTTGTACCGGCCGTTCAGCCCTCCAATATCCCAATCGCTGAGCAGTGTAAAATGCCTCAGCACCTTCGCCTGAACGCCGATGCGGAACCTTCGCCATTCATCATTACCTCGTTTGCCGGTCCCGGCAGAAGCTCCCTTCACACGGCCCGCACCGCCTGCGGGGTCCACATACCCCCACTGGTACTGTGGACGCATGCGAAAACTGATTTCCTGAACGTAGGGATTGTCCGCATGATCACGCTCGGCATCAAATATCTTGAATGAACGCGCAAGAACATCACCCCAGTTAAACTCTCCTTCGGAAGCCGAAACCGCACATGCCGAAGCCAACAGTATGAAATAGAATCTTATCTTCATCATCGTACACCACCACATCCGGTGACACCTCTTTTCTATCGCATCAATTCGCTACCTCGCAAGAGATGTACCGTGAAACTTCTGCTCCATGACGCATGGCAAAATCGTCACAAGTTGCAGCATCGACAGGGAAAAGATGAAAAAGCTGAATGCGCAAAATTCGAAAATGAATGCTTTTCCCTTGCATCTTTTGTCCAACATGGTAGGATAACCCTGTTGTCACGTAATGCAACATTCTATTATGAAAACTCATATTACCCCCCCCCGTGTTTGTTATTAGCTTATTTTAAGCATTTTACAGCAGTTGGCGTCTTGGCTACTGCCGCCCTTCCTTGTGCATTGGCGCAGCAATATATTCAGCCGGTTTCAGTCGTACCTGGGCAGGCTTTCCAATTGGGAAACGTCACCTACGTCCCGGCGACTTCTGGACAAACAGTAGTTCCCGTTCAGCAAGCTCAAACCCAGATGGTGCCCGTGTCGGTTCCAACAGTGGCTCCGGCTCCTACGATCACCCAGATGGGACAGGAGAATAAGTCGAGCTTCAGTGTAGAAATTACCGGTTCATATAACTTTGCGACGAGGCGCATTTATTCGGGATACATAGGGAATGGACCGGAGGTAAACACCACTGGCGTCGATCTGACCTTCCTCTACCACATCAACCCCAAAAACGCCATTACATTCCGTGTTGGATACTCTTTCGGTTCCGATGACGAGGATAATACGGTACATGTCGGCTATGGACGCTATATCGATTACAACCTCGATTTTGATGTCAGCAACCTCTACTTCATGCCCGGATACCGAGGAGAAACTGCTATTTCGGATTCGACCTCTCTCTTCTGGGGCTTCAATCTTGGCATTGTGAGCCAACACGTAAAGGCTACAGGAACAATTCCTGGTTACCCTTCCGGCTCTGTCTCTGCTTCAGAAGTTGGTTTTGCCTACTCCATTGAAGTGGGCACCAACATTCGTCTCTCACCCAATGCAGGGATCGTGATGGCAGCCATTCTCTCCGGCTCCACAGCTGAACCATCTGAGGACGTACACAAAACAAAACAACAAATCCTTAATCCTGGCTTGCGCCTCGGCGTCTCTATCAGCTTCTGACGTCATGCTTTCACCATTCATTGCCATCGAACCTCGCTCGGAAATCTGGGCGAGGTTTTCCTTGCTCAACATCCTGCCTTCGTTCTTCTTATACCGTAGGCGGAAAACCGGCATAGAAGCCAAGAGCATCAACGGAGCAGCTCGACGGGAAGTTGACTGATGGCAAACAAGGGAATGTCAATCAAGGTGCAGCTGCGTGCGGCGCCGTGGGAATCGTTGTAGGTATAGGAAGACACACCATAGCTGTGCATGGAGGTGCGGGCGATTTTTGCGGGATTATAGCGTTTGCAGTAACTGCGCAGACTCTTGGCACGCAGGTTCCGTTCAGCCTTCACCTCCAGCGGCACAACTCCCCGCTCCGTTTCCAGCAGGAAATCTATCTCCGCCTGCGCTTTCTCTGCCAGCCAGAAGTAAGGATGTTGCCCGCACTCTGCCAGCAGCTGCTGAAAGACGTACTGCTCGGTGAGCGATCCCTTGAATTGTCCGAACACCGCATTCTTCTCCACCAGCACGGCGGAGGCCAGTCCGGCCTGTGCCGCCAGCAGACCTACATCGAGAGGGAAGAGTCTGAATTGTTCATCTCGGTACCCGGAAAGAGGCAACTGCGGTTGCCTCACATTATAGGCGGCGTGAAGCAAGCCTGCTTCTTGCAGCCAAGTGATAGGTGCGCGATAAGTGGACGATTTGGCGCCGCGCACGATATCCGCCAACACAAAACGCTTGTTATCAGCTAACTGTGTTGGGATAGAGTCCCATACGTCACAGAGACGCACCACCTCGGGTTCCGGAGCGTGCCGACTAAAATCGGCTCGGTAATCCGCGAGCAGCCCCATCTGCACTTTTCGCACTTGCACAAATTGACCGGTCTCCAAATACGCCTTGACCGCCTCCGGCATGCCGCCGATGTAGAAGTAGTTCCGCAGCAAGTTTTCGTACACGTCTTGAAAGCGCGTGATGGTTTTCCAGTCCCGCTTTCGCAGCAATTCTGCATAACGCTCATGGCCTGTGGCCGTCAAAAATTCAGTGAAAGTGAGCGGATAAAGCATCACTCGATCCACCTTCCCCACGGGAAAGCCTATACTGCGATGTAACTCCACGCCCAGCAGCGACCCGGCGGCAATGATATGGTATTCCGGCGCTTCCTCGCAGAAGAATTTGAGCGATGACAGTGCCGCCGAGCATTCCTGAATTTCGTCCAGAATGATCAACGTATCGCCAGGGCGTACCTCCACCCCACAAATCAGCTGGATATCCTCCAGAAGGCGTTTTACATCCGAACTGCGCTCGAAAGCTTCTCGCATTGCCGACGACTTGTCGAAACGAACATAGGCTACCCCCTGATACTGTCCCTTGCCGAACTCCCTTGCCAGCCACGTTTTTCCCACCTGCCGCGCCCCCAGTAGCAGTAAGGGCTTGCGCCGCGGACTCTTGTGCCATTCTTCCAGTTTTTTGATAGCTTCTCGTTTCATGGCTTCAGTTCGTTTTTCATCGTAACCATAATGCATTGATTTGTCAATATAATTTCCCAAAAGCGAAGGAATTTTACTTCGTTTAGGTTCCAAAACAGAAGGAACTTTGACCATTTTACTTCCCAAATTCAAAGGAAAATTATCCTATCCAGTCGCAAAATCGAAGGAACTTGCCCAATCTATGACTTTCGAGACGACGGCATATTGGGGGCTCGATCCCACCTTTTGCGCACACAAACTTTCACATTAAAAATATGTTGATAATCAATGTTCATTCTCGAAATCAAAGGAATTTTGCTTCATTTTGGTCCCAAAACAGAAGGAACTTTAGTTGTTTTGCTTCCCAAATTCAAAGGAAAATTTGTCTTATTCGGTCGCAAAATCGAAGGAACAGGGCAAAAAACTCACCAGGCAATCGCCCGTTTGCTTTTGCTTTCTCCATAAAACACCAGAAGCGGCTTGGAGCGAGAAGCTGCCAAACCGCTTCTGAAATTGCTTCCTCTTCCTATGGAAGGAGGAATAGGGAGAATCTGAAATCAGCGATGACTGTGGTAGATCTTACTGATGATCTTCCATCCCTCCTTCGTCTTGATCAGGTTGAACATATCGGAGTAGCGAGGTCCTCCCTGCTTGTCGGTTTCCACACGAGCCTGAGCGATGTCCTTTTCAATCACCACCGAAGAGATCACGGCCGACTGATCGCCGACGCCCGGGGCGCTGTCAATGACGTCGAAGAGGATTTGAATCGGACCGCCCTTCAATTCCCCGTTTTCTGTCCAATACATGGTGGCGCCATCGTGGAAGGCAGGCTTCATGATGGAACTTTGTCCCTGGGCGCAGCCCTCGAGATAGAGTCCTATGGTATGGCGAATAGCCTCGTAATCAGAGACTTCAGTGTAGCATGTCGTATTCATGTTGGTGTGATTGGTTGGGAGTTCAACCGCCGCCAGTACGGCAGCGGAACAGATGATGGTGAGCAAAAGAGATTTGCGCATAATGCTTACTCTATCCCTTCATGAACTTTTTGTAAAGTATGCACAATTTAGTAATATTCTATATAAAATCGTATTTACTATGGAAAAAGAAAGTAAGATAACTCCGCATCGCACTTGACTTTTCAGCTCTTCCGAATACAATTTTCTCATGCGGAAAAATAAATTTGCGAAATTTCATTGCACTCTGGAAGCGACACAAGCTATCATTGCAGGCAAGTACAAGGCACTCATCATTTGGCACCTCAATGATTCCGGCGTCATGCGCTTCAGTGAACTCCAGCGCGAGCTCCCGCAGGCAACGGCTAAAATGCTCACTATGCAACTACGCGAGATGGAGGAGGATGGCATTATCCACCGCAAATTGTACCCTGTCGTCCCTCCCAAAACGGAATACCGCCTCACCCCGCTCGGAAAAAGCATTGTTCCCATCATCCTCTCCATGTGCGAATGGGGCGAAAAGTATTTCCGCCATCTGGGCATTCCTTCCCCGGATGAGCGGTAATGAAAACTTCCTGACCAACAGCAGGAACCGACATCCGCTGCCTTCGCGAGATCGAGTGGACGGCATATCAAACGATGCTAAACGTCACATAACTCCCTGTTCCCTCACATCTCATTCTCTCACTCCATACTAAAATAAGCCTGTTGTTAATTTTAATTTAGGCATGAAAATTAAAAAATTGTGTCTCAGTTCATCTAACATATCTCCTTCCCTCACACAAACACTCCTTTCCTCCCGCATGTGGCGAAATTGTCACCCACGTAAACTTGTGTAGCCAACGTAAAGGTGGTACAGGGGAAGCGTATGAATGAAGAAGATGATATGTTCCCGGCACTCAGCCGGAGGGTGATTGAACTGGTAAGCCGCATTCGCCTGTG
>CANRET010000015.1 GCA_947629715.1 uncultured Akkermansia sp. | reverse complement strand
ATCTTTGCGTTGCCGGTTCTTGGGTCTTCCATCAGGTCGATTTTTGCAATGAGTTGGTGCATTCCTGTATCCTATCATATTTTATATTTAATATCAATAATTTAAATAATTTATTGATGCTAAATTCCATACGTCCAATTCTGCCCCCAGGTTTTCAAATGCGGTTGCCCTGTCCGCGCAAGGCATCAAAAATCTCTGAAAACGACGGCTGAGCGGGAGCAATTTTGAATCCGCTGAATCAACGCCGGAGTCATCGCACATCTCAGTCCGAAGTTTCAATCCGTACCGCTGCCATATCTGTGCGTGCAACGGCTGAGTTTCCCCTTGACTTAACTATCACGGAAAATGATAATGAGGCGAACTTCACAGCATGGACTCAGACTCACAATTGCACGATGGTTCCTTGTACCAAGCCATGGATGAGGGGCTGCTCCGCGCTCAAAAAGCGCACATGGAACTCCTTTACGATTTCAACAGCGCGCGCCCGACAGAAACGCGAAAACGCGAGGAGCTTTTGTGCAAAATGTTGGCGGAAATCGGCGAAGGCAGTTTCATTGAGCCTCCTTTCTTTGCTAATTGGGGAGGCTGTTTCCTGCACCTCGGACACCACGTGTACATCAACCACAATCTTTCTCTTGTGGACGATACGCACATCTACATCGGAGACTGCACCAAGCTCGGTCCCAATGTGATGATTTGCACGGCGGGTCACCCCATTCTCCCGGAACTGCGCGGTAGCGCTCCTTACCAGTTTAACATGCCGGTGCGTATCGGGCGTAACTGCTGGATTGGCGCGGGAGTCTGCATTCTCCCGGGCGTCACGATCGACGACCACGCGGTCATTGGCGCAGTCAGCGTCGTCACAAAGGATATCCCGGCGAGAACCGTTGCCGTCGGTAATCCTTGCCGTGTTCTCCGCCCAATTTCTGACCATGACAAGGAGTTCTACTTCAAAAACAAAACAATTGACTGGGACTCGATTCGAATTGCCGTAGAGATTGATCCCTCCTGACTGTTTCCTCAAGGTTCAATTGGTCCTCGCGCGGAATCGTTCCCAACCCGTATCTTCGTTCGTTGGCTTTCATGGCGGCATTTTTGTCCAACGTGGCAATCATTGTCCGATTGCGGGCTTCGCGCGTGAAAAAATTAGAGATTGCTTTCTGGCCGGGCGCATGTTACACTAACCGCGCAACTTGCAAATGACTCTTTCTCCCTACCAACTCGCCAAGCGAGCGCTTTTTTTATTGCCGCCGGAGGCGGTGCATGAACCAACCTTAACGATGTTGCGCGTGGCAGAGCGTCTTCGTATATTGAAGCTGCTGTGCGGGAGACCGGTGGAGGATCCGGTGGAGGTGATGGGCCTCAAGTTTCCCAATCGCGTGGGGCTGGCTGCCGGTATGGATAAGCAAGGCCATACGGTGGACGCCTTTGGTGCGCTCGGCTTCGGCTTTGTGGAAGTCGGCACATTCACACCGCGTCCCCAGCGGGGCAACCCTGCGCCCCGCCTCTTCCGCTGCATTCCCCAACGCGCCATTATCAACCACATGGGCATCAATAATCCGGGCGTGGATTGCGGTGTGGAAAATCTCTCGGACGTTCGTCGTTTCAAGGGCGTACTCGGCGTGAATATCAGCAAGAATAAAGTGACGCCGAATGACGAGGCTCGCATCGACTACTTGGCCTGCTTGCGGGCGGTGTGGAATGTGGCGGACTACGTGGCCATCAATTTCTCCTGCCCGAATGTGCCCAACCTCTGCGAGTTGGCCAAGGCTGAAACCGCTGCCGACCTGCTTGCCGCGCTCAAGAGCGAACAATCCAACCTGCATCAGGAAACGGGCAAGTACGTGCCCGTCGTCATGAAGGTATCACCGGACATGAGCGAGCAGCAGATTCGCGAGCTGGCCCGTGTGTTCCTTGATTGCCAGCTCGACGGACTTATCTGCACCAACACGACCACGTCGCGTGTCGGAGTCGAGCATCACCCCGCTGCACAGCAAAAGGGCGGACTTTCCGGCGCCCCTCTTTTCAACCGTGCTAATGAGACGTTGGAGGCTTTTGCCCAAGAGCTCCGTGGCGCCATTCCCATCATCGGCGTGGGCGGCATCATGTCACCCGAGGATGCGCTGGCTAAAGTGCGTGCAGGGGCCTCGCTCGTGCAGCTCTACTCCGGCTTCGTGTACCAGGGACCATCCCTCATTCGCGGTTGCGCGAACGCATTGAAGAGACATTTTGCCGGGCTGAAGTGAGGTCGGGACTGGTTGTTTGGCGACGGGGCAATTTGTTGCAATCGAGAACCTCAGGCAGTCCATCGCACTTTTCGGCGAATTGTTCCGAGGCAGTCTTGACGCGGGCGAGTGAAAGTGCTAGTATGCCTGCATGAAGCGTCTTATCTGCACATTGTTTTTTTGCGCTGCGGTTGTCGGCAGCGCCTCGCCCATGTTGGCTCAGGATGACGATGACACGGCGAAACCCGCGAAGGAATCGGCGACGGACAGCGATGCTTCGAAGCCCAAGAAAAAGGTGACGGGCAAGCTCAATCCTGTGATGGAGGCTCTTTCTGCGATGGACTGTTTCAACGGCGAGCCGAATCCCAAGGCGAAATTTTACATCTACCTGCAATCTGCGAGCTGGTGTCCTCCTTGCCGCAAAGAGATGCCTAAAATTGTCGAAATGTACCCCGAGATGAGCAAGGCGAAAGTAGAGATTATTCTCATAGGTTGTGACAGGAATAAGGAAGCTGCGCAGGGGTATCTTAAAAGTTTCAAGGCTCCGTTTCCCGGCGTGATGGCGAATGAAGGCAAAGATCTCCCGGGCTTCGTCCAATCGCGTGGAATTCCCCATGCTACCTTTGTCAACAGCAAAGGTCAACTCATTGATGCGGCTTTTGCCTCCACCGGCATCATCGAGCGATGGAAGGAGGTCATCAAACAGAAGCCTCAAAAAAAGCGTAAAAAAGCAAAGGACGAGTCAAGCGACGAAGGAAGCTCCTTTGAGTAAAGCCTCCCCCTGAGGGGACGCATCGTTTCGAACAAAGTTCAGAGGTGAAGTCAATTTGCTATTTTGCGAGAGCAATCGCATTTTGCGAGAGATTGTCACGGAAATAAAGACTTGCATTTGCCGGACGAGTGGAATAAACTCGCGCGCAATATGGCAGACCGCAAAAGACCGTATCCTTTCGATGAGTTTGAGCCGACATGGCAGAAACGCTGGGACGAGGAAAAGACTTTCCACGTAGGCAACCCGGGAGATCCGGATTTTGATGCCTTCAAACCCAAGCGCTATATTTTGGATATGTTCCCGTACCCCAGCGGAGCGGGATTGCACGTGGGACATCCGGAAGGTTACACCGCCACGGACATCGTGAGCCGCTTCCTGCGTCGCAACGGATACAACGTGCTCCACCCCATGGGATGGGACTCTTTTGGACTGCCTGCCGAGCAGTACGCCATCAAGACCGGGCAGCATCCTTCCATCACCACGGCGGCCAACATCGACACTTTCCGCCGTCAGCTCAAGATGCTTGGCTTTTCCTACGACTGGGATCGTGAGATTGCCACCACCGACCCCAAGTACGTGCGCTGGACGCAGTGGATTTTCCTGCGCCTCTACAATTCGTACTACGATACTGAGCTCAAGAAAGCCCGCCCCGTCTCCGAGTTGGAGGCCAAAGGTTGGACGCGTGAGCAGATCGACTCCGTGCGCCTCGCCTACGTGGCGGAGGGCATGGTCAACTGGTCGCCGGATATGGGGACTGTGCTGGCCAACGAAGAGGCTGAGGAGTGGCGCAGCAAAGGCTTTACCATCGAGCGACGCAAGCTGCGCCAATGGATGTTGCGCATCACGGCTTACGCTGAACGCCTCATTGACGAGTTGGAGCCGCTCGACTGGCCGGAGAGCATCAAGCTGTTGCAGCGCAACTGGATCGGGAAATCCACCGGGGCGGAAGTCGTTTTCACTTGCGGCGAGCACAACATCACCGTTTACACCACGCGACCGGACACGCTTTTCGGCGCCACTTACATGGTACTCTCGCCGGAGCATTCTTTGGTGGAGCAGATCACCAGTCCCGAGCAGCGCGAGGCTGTGCGTGCCTATCAAAAAGTTTGCGCCGAGAAGAGCAATTTGGAACGCACTGACCTCTCGAAGGAGAAGACGGGCGTGTTCACCGGCGCGTACGCTGTAAATCCCGTGAATGGCAAGGGAATCCCCATCTGGATTGCGGACTACGTGCTCACCGGCTACGGCACCGGCGCCATCATGGCAGTACCCGCGCACGATGAACGCGACTATGAGTTTGCGACCAAGTTCGGTCTGCCCATCATTCAGGTGGTGCAGCCGGACGACCCATCCACGCCGTGGCAGGACTTCTGCGGTTACGACGGCTCCATGGTCAATTCCGAGTACCTGAATGGTCTGCCCGTGCCGGAAGCTAAAGCCACGATGATTCAAAAGCTCGAGGAGATGGGCTGCGGGCGTGGCAAGGTGAATTACAAGCTGCGCGACTGGCTCTTCAGTCGTCAGCGTTACTGGGGCGAACCTTTCCCCATCCTCTGGGACAAAGAAACCGGTTTGCACCACCCGTTGCCGGAAAATGAACTGCCCCTCCTGCAGCCGGAGATGGAGGACTTCAAGCCCAGCGGCGACCCGCGCGGCCCGCTCGTGAAGGCGCAGGACTGGATTCATTACTCCGACCGCTACACCCGCGAAACCAACACGATGCCTCAGTGGGCGGGCTCCTGCTGGTACTATCTGCGTTACCTCGACCCGCACAACGATCGTGAGTTCGTCTCCCCCGAGGCGGAGAGATATTGGATGGGTTCCGGCGGCAACCCGGGCGGCGTAGATCTTTACGTGGGCGGCACGGAGCACGCGGTTCTCCACTTGCTCTACGCGCGTTTTTGGCACAAGGTTCTCTTCGACTACAGTCTTGTCTCGACCAATGAACCCTTTAACAAGCTGGTCAACCAGGGGCTCATCCTCGGTGAGGACGGTCAGAAGATGTCCAAGAGCCGAGGCAATGTGGTGAACCCCGACGACATCGTACGCGAGTACGGGGCGGACGCCATCCGTCTCTACGAGATGTTCATGGGACCGCTCAAGGAAGTGAAGCCTTGGGCTACGAAGGGCGTGGAGGGCATTTCCCGCTTCCTCGCCCGCGTCTGGCGCATCGCCATGGTTGAAAACCAGGAGGGCGAGTGGGTCGTTTCCGGCAAGATGACGGCGCAAGACCTTGGCGCTACGCCTGCCCGCCGTGAACTGCACCGCACCATTAAAAAAGTGACGGAGGACATCCGCTCCATGAGTTTCAACACGGCCATCTCCAAGATGATGGAGTGCACGAACGCCATGACGAGCGCGGAGAGTGTAAGTCTGGCGGACTACGTGGGCTTGCTGCACGTCCTCAATCCTTTTGCACCGCATATCACTGAGGAGCTCAACCGTCTCCTCGGCGAGCAGTTCCCGGATTTGCCCAAGCAACAGCTGGCCCTGCAACCCTGGCCCGGCTTTGATGAGGCTTTCCTCGTGGACCTCACCAGGGAAATTCCCGTGCAGGTGAACGGCAAGTTGCGCGACAAGCTGCAGATGCCCACGGACGCCACCCGCGAGCAAATGGAAGAGGCGGCTCTCGCTTCCCCGCGCGTGCAGGAGTTCATCGGGGGAAAAACAGTGCGCAAGGTCGTGGTGGTGCCGGGTCGCCTTGTCAACGTTGTGGTGTCCTGACGCATGTTCTCCGCCACCTGCCACTCCCCGGTGGGTCGCATGACCCTCGTGGCGTCTGATGCCGCATTGCTCGGGGCGTGGTTTGAGGGACAAAGGCACTTCGGGGGCGGTTGGCTTCCCGCCGTCACGCAGCAGCGGGAGACTCCGTTGCTGTCTGCCGCCCGCACTTGGTTGGACGCCTACTTCGACGGAAGACGTCCGGAGGCTATTCTCCCGCTTGCACCTGTGGGAACCCCTTTTCAGCTTGCTGTGTGGCGGCTTCTTCGCCAAATCCCCTACGGATCCGTGACAACCTACGGAATGCTGACGGAGCAGCTGCGCGCACTCGGCGTCAAAGCCTGCCCTCAGGCCGTAGGATCCGCCGTCGGTCGCAATCCTGTTTCCGTCTTCATCCCCTGCCACCGCGTCATCGGTTCCGATGGCTCCCTGACCGGGTACGCGGCCGGATTGGAGACGAAGTCTTTCCTTCTGCAACTTGAAAGCAGGAGCAACGAGGCGCTTCCGAAATCGTAAATGACTTGTTGGCTCTACCGGCTCCTGTAGCTGCCGACTTTTTTCCCGTATTTGTCATATTCGGTGATGCGTCCCGAGGAGTCTTCCTCGAAGCTCCCCGTCTTCCGCCCGTACTTGTCGTAGGAGGTCGTGACGCCATTGGATCCGGTCCTGTACGTCCCGACTTTTGAGCCGTACTTGTCGTAGTGCGTGGTCGTCGTGCCGCTCGTTTTGTAGCTTCCCGTCTTTACTCCGTACTTGTCGTAGGACGCATACCCATCGGATGTTTCCCTCAATGAGCCGGTTTTCACCCCGTAGCGGTCATACTGATTGATGTTTGTTCCGCTCTTTCTATACGACCCCGTTTTCGTTCCGGATGGGAAAAAGTACAACGTGAATCACTATGGGTTGCAGATGGCGATAGCGAGTTCGAGAAATACCGGGTGATTCAGGATCGCGAGTATCTTTCGGACTACGACCGCTACCTGCTGGAACTGGAGGAACTCTGCAAGAAAAAGGAGCAATCCTGACACTCCGTCCCACTGCCAGGAGAGAATACCGAGATTCGAGAAGAGGAGGATTCCTGCTTGAAATGCGAACGTAGCGTATTTGCAATACGTATGTCAAGCCATCAGTCAGAAAAAGTGATCTTTTCTTTTCAGTAACTTGCAAAGACGAGTCACTCCCTCCGGCAGAAAAAAATGACGTGTTGGCATTTTACTGCCGTTTTATGATGAGCAATGTATGTTAAAAACCATACGTATTGCAAATACGTTACACTGACCTCGTCCAGGTGGACAGTTACTCTATGAAAAAGACAGCTATGACATTATTGGCGTGTGCCGCGTTCGGCGTCGCGTACGGACAGGAAGAGCAGCAGAAGAGCGGGTTCGGTCTTGAGCTGAATGCTGCCTATAACTTTGCGTTGAAGGATATCGTGAAAGAGGAAGGTGCAATACCCGCCTACACGGTAGATACGTATGGGGTGGATTTGACCGCCGTGTACGCCTTCAACAAGAATCATGCCGTGAATATCCGCTTTGGCTATGCAACGGGTGATGATGAGCAAACGATCTACTACGAATACCCTCCGCTTAATGGGAAGGTAGAAGTACAGAACATCTACATTATGCCAGGATACCGTCTGACCACGCCGCTGAATGACTCCCTGAGTTTGTTCACCGGTGTTAATCTGGGTCTTGCTCAGACAAAAGGAAAGCTTGAAATCAGCGATAGCTTTGGGGGGGTAAGTAAAAGCGAGAGCGAGTGGGGCTTCGCATGGAGCGCGGAAATCGGGTTGGCTCAGGAAGTGAGCAATACAGGCTCGTTGACTCTTGCTCTCCAATTACAGGGGCTATACGGACGTCCGTACTTCAAGATGTTCAATGGTCTTGTTGATGGGAAACCTGAAAGCCAGCTCAACCTCGGCGTGCGTCTCGGCTACAGCTGCCGGTTCTGATGGACATAATCATGATCAACAAGCGGGCGAGGCATAATATGCCTCGCCTTTTTTTGATTTTCTCTCGCCGAATCGATGGGTAGCGTATTCAGAATACGTATGTCAAGCCATCAGTCAGAAAAAGTGATCTTTTCTTATCAGTGACTTTCAAAGTCAAGTCATTGCCTTCGGCAGAGAAAAACACTCAATTAGTGTTTGGCTGTCGCCTCATTGCGAGCATGATGTGCTCAAAAGCGCACGTATTCTGAATACGCTACACTGACCTCGTCCAAGTGGACAACGATCCTATGAAAAAGACAGTTATGACATTATTGGCGTGTGCCGCGCTTGGCGCTGCATACGGACAGGAAGGGCAGCAGAAAAGTGGGTTCGGTCTTGAGCTGAATGCTGCCTATAACTTCGCGTTGAAGGACATCTATGAATTTGATGTGGACGGGATACAGAATCCCAAAGTAGATACGTACGGGGTGGATATGACCGCCGTGTACGCCTTCAACAAGAATCATGCCGTGAACATCCGCTTCGGGTACGCAACGGGTGATGATGACTATTCTGAATCTGTTACATATGGCGAAGACTTCGTGACGGGGAACATGAAGGTAGAAGTGCAGAATATCTACATTATGCCCGGGTATCGTCTGACGACTTCCATGAATGACTCCCTGAGTTTCTTCGGCGGTGTCAATGTAGGCCTTGCTCAGACAAGAGGTAAGGTTGAGGGAAGTGCGAGGGGGAGTCTTTTGGGAACCTCGTTTGGGGAGACGTTTAGCGAGAGCAAGAGCAAGTGGGGCTTCGCGTGGAGCGCAGAACTCGGTGTGGCCCAGAAAGTGAGCAACACCGGATATGTGACTCTTGCCGTACAATTGCAGGGTCTGTACGGACGCCCTGACTTCGGGGATGAAGAGGGAAGTGCAAAGGCAGAAAGCCAGCTCAACCTCGGCGTGCGTCTCGGCTACAGCTGCCAGTTCTGATGGCCTTGATATCATGATCAACAAGCGGGCGAGGCATGATATGCCTCGCCTTTTTTTGATTTCCTCTCGTCGAATTGATGGGCTTGACATACGTATTCTGAGAGTTTTATACTCACCTTGTTCAAGTGGACAGCGATCCTATGAAAAAGACAGCTATCACATTATTGGCGTGTGCCGTGCTCGGCATCGCATACGGTCAGGAGGAGCAGCAGAAGAGCGGTTTCGGTCTCGAGGTGAATGCCGCCTACAACTTTGCGCTGAGAGATCTTTCGGAAGGTAGTGCAGAGGTGCCTGCCTATTCGATAGATACGTATGGGGTGGATATGACCGCCGTGTACGCCTTCAACAAGCATCATGCCGTGAACATCCGCTTCGGTTACACAGCGGGCGATGATGCTAATACGGTGTATTATGACGGATATATAAACGGAGATTATATTATTGTCCCGGCTAATGTAAAAGCAGAGTTCGAAAATATCTACATCATGCCCGGGTATCGTCTGACAATGCCCCTGACCGATTCCTTGAATTTCTTCGGCGGGGTCAATGCCGGTCTTGCTCAGACGAAGGGTAAGCTGGAGGCAAGCGCTTATGGGAAGACATTGAGCGAGAAAAAGGACAAATGGGGCTTCGCGTGGAGCGCGGAAATTGGCGTGGCGCAGGAAGTGACCGAGACCGGATCCGTGACTCTCGCCCTCCAAATGCAGGGATTATACGGGCGCCCGACGTTTGGTCAGGTGCTTGTGGGAAGATCCAGTTCTCAGCTCAACCTCGGCGTGCGCTTTGGCTACAGCTGCCAGTTCTGATGGTGCAAAGGGAAAGACATGATGACGCTTGAGATATTCCGGCAAAGGATCGCGGCGGGAGAGCCGCTGGAAGGGGAGGAGATGATTTCCTTCATGCGGGCGCAGAGTGATGCTGTGCGGCGCATCCTGTGCGAGCTGAACAACGCCTACCACACGCCGGGGGAGATTCAAAGCCTTTTTGCCCGCCTCACGGAACAGGAGCCGGACGATACGTTCACCTTGTTTCCTCCTTTCTACACCGACTTCGGGCGCAACATTCACATCGGAAAACGCGTATTCATCAACTCTTGCTGCCAGTTCCAGGATCAGGGCGGCATCTACATCGGGGATGATTGCCTGATCGGGCACAGCGTTATCCTCGCCACACTCAATCACCACCTTGCTCCCGAGCGGCGGCAAAATCTTTCCCCCGCCCCCATCCGCATAGGGCGCGGCGTGTGGCTGGGAGCTCGTGCTACAATTTTACCCGGAGTGACCATTGGCGACCACGCCGTTGTCGCCGCCGGCGCCGTGGTGACCGGGGACGTGTCGTCTCGCGCCATTGTAGGCGGTGTTCCTGCCAGGATGCTGCGCAGCATTGATGATGAAAGAAAATTCGACCGGGATGGAATGCCGAAAATGCGAGGTTGACCCGAGCGCTGCCGCGTCCGGCATCGAGCCCGCTGGAGCCTTTTTTGACGTCTTTGCCGCAGAGCATTTCGTGCAGCAAGCGCCAATCATTGACTCCGGGGCAAAATTGTTTTGTCATTATCGCGAAAATTCGATAGACTAAACGTGCATAAAGCGTATAATGTCTGTACGTCTCCGCCGAAGGGAGAGTCAACGGGTTCCGTCGGTCGGGGCAGATGAGCGAAACGCGGGCAAACATGAACTGGATCATAAAGAAAACGCGCGAATTGGGAAGCGCCGCACTGGCATTGCTGGTGTTCGGCTGCGATGCGTTGGCAACGCCGGATTACAACACCATAGGACGGCAGTTTTCGGAGATCTTGCAAAACTCCCATTTTTCGCGGGAACGCTTTTCAGCGGCGATGTACGCAAAGTTTCTGGATTGCTATCTGCAGTCCATAGATCCGCAGCATCTCTACTTTACGCAGGAGGATGTGGAGGCCCTGCACAAGAAATACGGAGATTCCTTTGGGGATTACCTGCTGAATCGCGAAACTTCCAGTCTGGCGCAGGAACTGTACGGGATGTATGCTGAGCGGGCGCTGCGGCACATAGCTCAGGCGGAGGAAATCTTGCGGGAATATGAGAAGAACCCGCCGGCTTTTGACTCGGATCGCGCGGTGCCGCGCACGCGTCGCAAGCTGCCGAGAGCGAAGAATGACGCCGAGCTCGACCGGGTATGGCGCGACCAGGTGGAGGATATGATGCTTTCAGAGGTGTGCCGTCGCGAGAACGTGGCGCGGTTGGCGGCGGAAAAAGGCAAGCCGGATCCCAACGCCAAAGAGCCGTCCCCGGCGGCGAAGATCCTGGCGCGCCTCAAGCGCGTGCGCATGGAGGTGCAGGAGGCGGATGAGGAAGACATGGTGACGCACTTGCTCAATGCGGTGGCGCATGTGTACGATCCGCACAGCGACTACATGGGCGCTCGCGAGGAGAAGCAGTTCAAGGACATGATTAAGGCCTCGCTGGTAGGCGTCGGCGCTCAGTTGCGGGAAGATGACGACGGTTCCACCAAGATAGAAGGCATCGTCAAGGGCGGACCGGCGGATAAGAATGGACAGCTCAAGTTGGGAGATCATGTGGTGGCGGTCGATGCGAATGGTGATGGAAACTGGACGGATATTCTCTTCATGAGCATTGACAAAGTGGTGAATCTCATTCGGGGAAAGAAAGACGTGCCGGTGCGGCTGCGCGTGCAGAGCGCGGAAAGCGGGGATGAGCGCATCATCACCATCGTGCGCGACGAGGTTCCCATGTCCGAATCGTTGGCGAGCGCGCGCATCATTGATTTGCGCGAAGGGGGACCGCAGGGGGAGGTGCGCACGTACCGTTTGGGAATCCTGACTCTGCCGTCGTTTTATGTGGATATTGACGGCGGGAACGTGCACTGCGCCACGGATGTGCGGCGCATTCTCATGCGCATGATGCGCGAGAAAGTGCAGGGGTTGGTTATTGACCTGCGTGCGAATGGGGGCGGTTCGTTGGAGGAAGTGCGCAAGATGGTGGGCTTTTTCACCGGGGCAGGGCCGGTGGTGCAAGTGAAAGATGCGAGGGGGCAGGTGGAGCGATTGACGGTGAGTGGCAAGCCGATCTTTCCCGGTGAGCTTGTGGTGCTTACGAGCAAGGCGAGCGCTTCCGCTTCCGAGATTTTTGCCGGGGCAATGAAGGACTACGGACGCGCCGTGATTGTGGGGGATGACACGACTTTCGGCAAAGGAACTGTGCAGGTGCCGCGCAGTTTGGCGGATTACATGCCCTTCTTTTCCGTGCGAGAGGGCTGTGGACTGATCAAAGTGACCGTGCAGAAATTCTATCGTATCAACGGGGCGTCCACGCAGTTGAAGGGGGTAAGCAGTGACATTGAGCTGCCTACGGTGACGTCAGGCATGCAGATTGGCGAGGCGGAGATGGATCACGCCATGCCCTACGATGCGATCGCCCCCGCAGGACGCTACGTTCCGGGCAGGCATATAGCGAGTATTCTGCCCCGTTTGCGCGAGTTGAGTGCGGAGCGGGTGGCAGGAGATCGCGATTTGCAGAACAACGTGTGGTATGCCAATTACCGTCGCCGCCTGATCAAAGAGAACTCCACGTCGCTGAACAAAGAGAAGAGACAGGCTCAGATTGCCGAGCTGCGCGACTTCAAGAAGAAGAGCGATGAAGACCGCAAGAAGCGCTACGAAGTCATGAGCAAAGAGGACGCCGATAGATTTACCATTTATCGCCTTAAACTCAAGGACTTGGATTGTGGAGAACTGCCTCTGGCGACAAAGGAGGACAAGGACAATTTCATGCGCGAGGCGAAAGATCCCGAGGAAGAGCTGGAGGATACGCTCGACTATCCCTCTGACCTGGATCCCGTGCTGCGCGAGTCGCTCTACATCGCGCGCGACATGATTGATCTTCGCTGATGTCCGAAGCAACGGAAACGTTTTCCCTTCCCCAACCAGCCTCGGACGGCGGCCGGGGCGAGCCGCTGCGCCGGGCTGTCAGCCCCGATGAAATGCCGCGTGAGAAGCTCGTGAGGCGCGGGCGCAAAGCGCTGACGGATGAGGAGCTTATCGCCATTTTTCTGCGGACGGGATTGCCCGGATGCCATGTGCTGGAGTTGGCGAGGCAGATCAAGCGTCGTGCAGGTTCGCTCACCGCATTGGGCAAGCTGGAGGCGTCGGAAATCATGGAATTGGTGAAGGGGATAGGTCCTGCCAAGGCGACTGCGCTGGCGGCGGTGTTTGAGCTCGGGAAGCGGGCGGTGCAGGAGGCGCCGGAAATGAAGCGCATTGAGAAGCCTGAAGATGTGTACAATTTGATGGCGGATGATTTGCGCTATGAAGTGCAAGAGCATTTTTGCGTACTCTCACTCAACGCGCGCAATGAAGTCATCCATAACTCGCACATAGCCGTCGGCACGCTCTCGCGCGTAGTTCTGCACCCGCGCGACGTGTTTCGTGACCCGATTCGCCACGGCGCCATGCGGATTATCCTCGCGCACAATCATCCCAGCGGCAATCCGGAGCCGAGTTCGCAGGACGTCGAACTCACGGAGAGATTGGTGCAAGCCGGGCAAACGTTGCTTATTCCCGTGGCGGATCACGTGATTATCGGGATCAGGAGTTCCCACGGCGACAGGAAGCCTTATTACAGCTTCAGAGAGGAGGGCAAAATCTCGGCGCCATGATGGATTGGCACACCCATAAACCCAGTGCGTACGGGGGATATCTTTGCTCCGTGGTGCGAGAAGACTGGGATTTCGTGGCTGCTGAGCACGGCATGATCCCTTGCTTCGGCATTCACCCCTGGTATGCCGGGGGTGTTTCAGTGGCGCAAACGGCCTATGACCTGGACGAGTATCTGAGCCGCTTCCCTCAGGCGCAGGTGGGAGAGACGGGGCTGGATGCCACGCCTCGCCATCGCGATGCCCTGGAGGCTCAAACGTTGCTCCTGCAGGTGCATTTAGGAGCGGCGTTTCGGCATGAGCGGCTCGTGCACTTGCACGGTGCGGGCGCGTGGAGCAGATTGCTGGAGCTTCTGCGGCAGAGGGAGAAAACGGGCACGCTTCCGAGCGTGCTGCTGCATGCGTGGAACGGGTCGCACGAAATGGCGCGCGAGTTCCTCGATTTGGGCGCAGTTTTTTCCGTGGGAGTGCGCGAACTTTCGCATCCCGATGCAGCGGCGCGTTACGCGAGAATCCCGGCGGACAAATTGCACGCGGAATCCGATGATGATCCGGACAGTTTCCCGCGCGCGGTCGCTCTGCTTGCCTTGCTTCGCCGGGACATAGCCTGACGCCGTCCGAATCGGACGCAACTAGCGCGTGCGTCTGTACACGCCATCGCCCACGGAGAGCACCTCAATGCGCACTCGTGCGAGACCGTTGCGATGGAAGCGCAACTTGTGGGCCACAGCGGTGCTCACGTCAATGAGACGTCCGGCGATGTACGGTCCACGATCCGCGATGCGCACGACGCAGCTCAGCCCATTCTCCAGGTTGGTGACTCTGGCGGAGCAGGGCAGGGGCAGGGTGCGGTGAGCGGCGTAGTACTGGTCGCGGTAGAGTCGTTCGCCAATCGCGCCGGGCGCTCCGTTTGCCTCGTAGTGGGAAGCTATGCCGACTGCATTGTAGTGCAGAGCCTGCTCCACGTTCATGGGGACGAAGCGCATGCCCTTGAGTGTGTAGGGCGCCATCTTGTAGCCCCGGTAGGGCTGCCGGTGGACGGCGTGATGCTGCTGGCAGGCCGCCACCGTCAGCGTCATCAAAGCGACCAGGATTCTCTTCAACGAATTCTTCACCTCGGATACGAAGAGGCGTTACATGCACATGCCGCCGTCGCACACAAGAGCCTGTCCGGTGATGTAGCGCGCTTCGTCGGAGGCGAGGAAGAGAGCGCAGTTGGCGATGTCCTCCGGCTTGCCCATGTCAGACAGCGGGATGCGGGCCAGCAGAGCTTCCCGAGCTTTTTCCGGGATGGCATCCGTCATTTCCGTAGCGATAAATCCGGGGGCGATGGCGTTGCAGGTCACCTTGCGCCCGGCAAGTTCCTGCGCCACCGATTTGGTAAAGCCGATGACGCCCGCTTTGGATGCCGCATAGTTCGCCTGCCCGGCGTTACCGGCAATGCCGACGATGGAACTCATATTGATGATGCGCCCTGCAGGACTTTTCATGAGCGTACGCTGCAGCGCCTTCACAAAGAGGAACGCGCTCTTCAGATTGGTGGACATCACGGCATCCCAGTCCTCCTCCTTCATGCGCATGAGCAGCCCGTCCTTCGTGATGCCGGCGTTGTTGACGAGGATGTCCACCGCCGGATACTCCGTCAAAACAGCTTTCACGCAGGCATCAACCGCCTCCGCATTCGCCACGTCGCAGGGGAATGCTTTGCAGCTCCCCGGCAGTTCTTCATTGATTTTCGCAGCGGCTCCTTCGCATGAAGCCGCATTGCGCGAGATGAGCGCAACTTTAGCCCCCTCCTGCGCAAATCGGCGGGCAATGGCGTATCCTATGCCGCGACCGGCTCCTGTTACCACAGCGGTTTTTCCAGCAAGTCTGTTCATACGACCGTCATTCTAGCTGATTTTTCCCGATGTGTCAATGAGACAACAGGCCTCGACTTTTTCTCGGAATCCGTGCGGAGGGCGTTGCCTCATTCCTCCGCGACAATGCTGTATGTATCGCCCTGTCGGACGAATTTGGCCGGCTTCCCGGCAACGGTGATCTCTGCGGCAGGGAGAGGAGACGACAGCGTCCACCGGACCTGCGGCAGCTCGCTGAGGTGCAGTTGCAGGGCAGCTCCTGGTTTGTTCTGCACGCTGATGGCAACAGCTCCGCCCAGGCTCACCGGCGCATTCGGCGAACCGACGACGAGGGTACGTCCCTCCGCCAATTTCCAAGATTGGTCGGCCGTTGTTTCCACCGGCAATTGCAGGGAAAGATCGCCCTGCTTGAGCGCGATGCCCTTGCTGCCGAGGCTGACGTGAGCCATGCCTTCCTTCGCGGCGGTGAGCAGAATCCGCCCGCTGAAAGGGTCATTCACCACGATGCCCGCTACGGACAGGAGCTTGTTCACTTTTTCTTGCTCCACATTGGCGGCGGCCGCATCCCAGGTGGCGGTTTGCTCTGCCGTGGGCATCTTGCCAGCCCACCAGGCAGAGGGAGAATCCACGGCTGCCTCCGGCGCATCATTGCGGGTCGGGGTGAAGGGCAGTTTCTCCAACGTGGCCACGGCGTAGGCGTAGCGTGCGCCGATCGTGAGCTGGGATTTGCCGTCGTAATGCACCTTCATGTTGTCCCCCGCAGTGATTTTGGTGAGGTCGCGCGTGCGTACCCAGCCCACATTCTTTTTCTTGCGAGCCATATCGCCGAGCAATTTGGCGGTGGTGTCGCCTGAGGCATTTTTATTTTCGTTGCCTCCCCACGTGGCGCACTCCCCGACCACGGCGAACTTGAGAGAGCCCTTTTTGGTTTCCTTGCCCACGCGAGCCAGCAGATCCAAAAACCGGGCGGGAGCCTCAGTGATCTCTTCTTCCGATTGGTCAGACTCCCCCTGCAAGTAGAGCAGAGCGTGCACTTGGGAACGTCCTTTCAGCGCGGACAAGGCAGCCTTGATGGTGCTGCTCATCGATTTGTAGCCCGGGGCGTCTGCAAGCCAGCAGCTGTTGCCTCCGCCATCCAACGAGGCTTTGATGACGGCGACTTTATCTCCATTCGCTGTGTGCCACTTCCGACGCTGCATCATGGAGCAGAATCCGTATTCCGGTCCCATGCAGAGGGACCCGTTGAGTTTTGGCTGTTGCGGGGCTACTGTCATCCAACTCGGATTTTTTTCGTACTTCTCGCCGGTACTGCGCACCATGTTGCCATTCCAGAGCAAGCCATCGCTCTTGTAACGTTCCAGCTGCTCGGCAGAGGCGGGAGTTCCCTTCACCGCCCCCAAGGAGTTCGACTGTCCCGTGAGGATGTACACATGACTTGTTTCGGCCTGCGCTGCGGCGACGCCGAAGAGCGTCGCCATCATGATCCCGCGTATGCTTCCTCTTCCCATATTGCTTGTTCTGCCGGAGTTGAGACGCGGCACGCGCGGACGAGACAGCATCCGCACGAGCCGCTTCACTGATTCAGCCTTTTACCGCGATTGTGTAGCTGTCTCCTTCCGCCTTCTTGAAATCCGCCGGCTTGCCGTCCACCGTAATCTTTGTATTGATTTTCACAAGCGGCAATTTCCACGTGACCTCCGGCAGTGCTGTGAGGTGAAGTTCCAGATTCGAGTTATTCATGGCCTCCAACGTGATGCAGGCGTTGCCGGTGAGGGCAACGGGCTCGTCCTTGGAACCCACCGAGATCGTGCGGCCAATCTTAATGTCCCAAGTTTGATCGGCGCTTGCTTCCAGAGGCGTTTTAATGGTAATGTTGCCATCCTTGACACTGATGCCCTTGTCACCGAGGATAAGTTTTTTGGGCGCCTTTTCGTCCTTTGAACGAATGATCACCGTGCGGGTGCAGGGATCTTCCACCAGGATGCCGCCCACTCTCCAATCCTCCGAGAGTTTCTCCCCCTCCGGAGTCTTGGCTGCCGAAATATCCCAGAGCGCCACTTCGCTTGCCTGCGGCATTTTGCCTGCCCACCACGCTGTCGGCGTGTTCAGCGCAGCCTCCGGCGCATCATTGCGGGCACAGGGCATGGGGAGCTTCTCCAGCTGGGCCACGACATAAGCGTAGCGCGCACCGATCGTGAGCTGTGACTCGCCGTCGTACACTTTTTGCCCGCTAATGAAGGTCAGGTCGCGCGTACGCACCCAGCCCATCTTTTTCTTTTTCTGCACGAAGGAGTGCATCAGCTTGACCACGGTTTTCCCCTTTGCATCCTTTGCATCCTTGAAATCTCCATCTTCTTTCGGGGCTGCGTTTTCACCGACTACCACCAATGGGGGCATGCCCTTTTTCAGCCATTTGGGCACCACCTTTTTGGGCGCATTGGGATCCGGCGGCGGATCATCGGCTTTCAGCGGCGGCGCTCCATTGCGCATATCTTTGTCCATGCGCGAAAGCATATCCTGGAAGTTTCGCGCCACCTTGGCAATTCGGTCCTCCGCTTCGTTTTCTCCGTTCAGCCAAAGGAAAGCGTGGATGACCGAGTTCCCTTTCAGGCCTTCGTTTCCCATGGCGTCAACAATAGTGCGAATGTAGTTGTTGTAAACATCTTCGTCCTTATCCCAACATTCGCCGCCGGCGTCAACCGCTCCTTTGATGACGCGGACGGTGTCGCCTTTCCCGTCATGCCACTTCCGGCGCTGCATCATGGAGCAGAATCCGTATTCCGGGCCCAGGCTGAGTATGTTGGGTTGTCCCGCGTCCGTCTTGCCCTTCGTGTGGAGCTGAGGAGCAATCGCTGCCCACGACCGGTTGTTCTCCTGCAGATACTTGCCTTCGTTCGTCATATTGCCGTTCCACATGCGGGCAAAGCTCTGGTAGTTGGATATCCGCTCCGGGTTGAGCGGTTTCTCGTTTACTACTCCCAGGGCGTTGACGCCGCCGGCCAGCAGGTAGATGTGGTTCGTCTCTTTGCCCGCGCTGACGGAGCAAAACGCTCCGACGAGCCACGTGCTGAGAACTCCGATTCGGATGAGTTTGTTTTTCATTTCAGGATGATTTCGTTGATGAATTTGGAAGGTTGCTGCGGCACGATGAGGCGGAGAGGCTCCTCCCCGGGCGGCAGGTCGAAGTAATGAAGGTGAGGTGAAGAGGCTATTTCCTGCGCGCCCTGGATACTGCAGGTTGCCGTACCCACGACGGTAGCTTTGTGTACGCCCGGTGGACGCGGTATGGAGACCTGGAGGTCTTTCTCCTCACAGCTGATGCCGGTGGTTAAATTCTGATCCGTGAGTAACCGCGTCGCCGTGGCGCCTTCCCCGGCGGCGTAGCCCAGTCGGAAGCGAGTGAGGCGGATCCGGCGAGGTTCTGAACTCGCGTTGGTGAGTCTCATGGCTCGCACCGGCTGCTGCGTGGGATTCTCAATAAAGATGACCCCTCGTTCAGCTCGTCCGCGAACAGGCGCTTTTTTGCCGTCCTCAGTGATCAGTTCCACGGCGGCCCAGCGTTCCACCTCGTCATTTTCCAAGTTGATCTCCACGTAGAGCGGGTCCACCAGCCCCGGCACCTGCAAATCGATGAATTCGCCGGGCCACATGGTCAGCGCCTCCATCACTCGCGCAATCCCCACGGAGTCCTGGTACTCGGCAGCGCGCAGTAACGGACGCTCCCTCATATTGCTCATGGCGTACGGAGTTGGTGTTTGATTCACGGAAAACTCGTAGATGGACATCCATTTTTTGTTTGCCTGCGTGATGCGGAATCTCACCATTCGCGCGAGCACCGGCCGCCCTCCCACGCGCAGCACAACCGAGGGACCGCTCACTTCTTCGCCGACGGGCGTCCAATTTGTTCCGTCATCCGATACCTCAAACTGTCCGCGCGGCGCGTAGTCATCCGCGCGTTCGCCCCCCATGAACAGATTCACCCGGCGAATATCGATCGGGGATCCGTAATCCAGGCAGAACCAGTCTCCCTCCTGTTGCCGCTTTTCGCTCGACCAGAACGTGTGCGGATTTCCGTCCCTCATCGCTTCCGGATTTTTGGCAGCATCGCCGCAGGAGGTGCTGAAAGAGGGGAATATGCGACTGCGCCCGGACGTGAAAGCGTAGATAAAGCGGTTGTTGTACGTCATGGCTTTGAGCAGGGTTGGCCCCATGGCGTACATGGCCACCTCCACATCGGTCGTGCCGACGATGCGGTGGCCATCCCATCCGAAGCGTTTCGTGGCTCGCATCTTGTTGAGGACATCCATCCCCTCCATAAAGAAGGCAAGCTTTTTCTCGATGTCCGGCGCAAGCAGGGCCTGCATGGCCAGGGTTCCTGCGCGCCCCAGCATTTCGAACTGCTGCAACCACGGCAAGATCTCATCGTGCAGGGGACCCGGGGTATCGAGAAGCTGCTGTCCGGTGCGGCGGATGTTCTCGTATTCTTCCGCCAGCGCGCGGGCAGCATCGGGATTCTGTTCCTCTTTTTCCAGACTCGCCACGAGCTTCTGCGCTGTATCCGCGCAACGGGTGGATTCCTCGCGCTCGTAGCCGTGGTTGTTCGGCAACAGATAGGAATTATGCTCGCAGAAGACTTTCATGGCGTCTTGCCGTTGCGGGTAGAGACGCGCAATGCCTCGTTCCCAGGTGCTCAAGGAATCAAAGCGCGTGATATTCCACGCATAATTTGCCACACCGAAAAGCCCCACCTTGCTCGCCTCTGCTTCTTCCATGGGATTGGCCACGAAGCCGCTCATCTGCTTTTTCATTTCCTCCTCCGTGCCCAATCCGTAGGCGCGCCCCATGGAAAGACGGTTGGGTTTGAAGTCGTTGCACGGCCAATTCCACCAGACGAAAGAGGAACGTCCCAAGAGACGATTTACCCAGCGCTGCCCTTCCAGGGTGATGTCATGGACTACGGTATCGCCCGTCCACATCACGCATATGTCAGGATCCAGCTCCTTGCCCAGGGTTTGCAGTTCCTCCGGCTTGGCCCAGCTGCGGTTGTACCCGGTGGGACACATGATGAGGGTTTGATTGACGTCCGGACGTTTGCGGAGGAAGTTTTGGGTAAGATAGTTGGCGAGCTGCACCTGGCGTTCAGCGCGCTCCATTTCACCGGTCGTGTCGTCGGTGAGCAGTCCGAAATTACGCACTCCCAGGTCGTACATGGCCTCCAGTTTGCGACACAACGCCTCAAGCTGCTGGCGACCCTCATCCACCTCCCAGCGCACTGTGTTGGCGGGATGGATGGCCCACACAAAACGCACATGGTTTTTATGAGCGCTTTCCACCAACTCGCGCAGCTCCCGGGCTTTCTCGGGAGGGTAGGGTTTGTAGCAGCCGTTGCCGTGGTGGAAGGGATCGTCCTTGGGCGCGTAGATATAGATATTCATCTTGTTGCGCCCCATAAACTCAAAAATGGATTTTCGCGCCGCCGCGCTCCATGGGATGCCGTAGTATCCCTCCACCACTCCCCGATAGGGTAAATCCGGCCAATCCGTCACGACCCCCAGGGGCAATTCTCCCTGCCTGGCCACCTGCTCAATGCTCATGTCCGGGAAAGGATCTTTCTGAGCGCCGTTCGCTCCGGGCACATCTCGCAGCAATTGGCTGAGCGTTTGCTTGGCGTAGTGGAGTCCGTCTTCATCATGGGCCCATACCTCTGCGCGCCCCGTGGTGATGCGCAAGGCGTAAGCCCCCGGAGTCTGCGCGGGCAATTCTTCCCGAAACTCATCGTCCTTTCCGGTAGTGCGCACATGGACAGTCACTTCCTGCACGCGTGTCGTCTGACCGCTCAGCTCGCAACGCTGCGGGGTTGGGAAGACGGGACTGTCGTTGGCCGATGCCATGGCTGCTGAGATGAACAGGGTAAGAAAGGCTGTACGTAGAAAACTCATAGCGACTGCATCTCGGCCACGACGGCCTCCAATTCCTCAAGGGTTCTCACATACGCGTCCGGTTGCAGAGCGCGGCAGGACTGCTCATATTTCGGCGCGTCCGGCGCCCAGGCTGCGCAGGCCACACGCACACCCGCCCGCCTCGCTTGCTCAATGTCCGTCGGCATATCGCCTACGTAAAGTATCTGTCCGGAAGCCAAACCCGTGCGCTGTACCAACTCCCGGATACGCCGAGCTTTAGCATTGCAGTACGGGTCGCCGTACAGACACAGCTCAAAGCGGTCGATCAAGCCGAAACGGCGCAGGGTGGGCAGGGCGGTGTACTGTTCCTTACCCGTGATGACCGCGAGTCGCAATCCGCGTGCCGCCAGTCGTTCCAACAGGTCACGCATCCCGGGAAACGGCTCGGGCGCGTACTCGTTGTGCAGTTCTTCGTAGACCTCCGCAAATCTCCTTATCGGCAAATTCGGGTCCTCCGGCGACATGCCAAGCAGCTTTCCCAAGACTCCCCGGTCGCTCACCCCGAAATGCTTCTCCACATCTTCCGCAGAAGGGGTTTCGCCGGTCAACTCGCTCACGCAGCGTCTGTAGCTTTCCACACACAGGGAGAGCGTATCCCCCAGCGTTCCGTCCATATCGAATATCACTGCCTCCAGCATATGCCTTTTGTCCCGATCTGCGTTGCTCCGCATGATACCACAATTCGTACTTCATGGCAAACTCAAAAATCGTGAATGAACGATCACATTTTCGGATGGAGCCGCCCTGATGTCTCTTGCCAAGGAGCGGCAATTCTGGTACTCTCACGTTGTTTCTGTTTCTTCATGAAGATTCCGCTCATTGCACGCCAGCACATCTGGCATATTGCGTGTTGCCTGCTCGCTCTGCTGGCTACCTTGCCCTTGCTTTGGCCGCGCATGCTTCCGCGCGCCTGGCGCGGATCCGCTCCGGAATACGCGGGCGATGTGATTCTGGCGGCAATCCTGGTATCGCTCACCGTGTTGATCTTGTCATCCTTCTTCATGTTGCTGCGCCTTCGCAACCTGCGCACCCTGATCCACTGCGCCGTATGGGCGTCGGAATGGCTGCTCGCCGCTGCGCTTTTTGCCGTGTTGGCCTATTTTGCAAATGTTCCCTTACCTCCCGGTGACAAGGAGAGTCATGTCGCCCAGGAGGAGACTCCTTCTTCTCTGCCTCCCGCCGATATTCTGAGCGGCCCTCAGGCTCTCGTCATCCCCATTTCCCCGGAACCGACTTCCCCCGTTGCCATCCAGGCCGCCCCTAATCTCTCCTTCCTTGAGTCGCACCACCCCGACTTGCTGCGCGTCTATGTCAGAAAATCCCCGCGCTGGGCAGCTTCCCTCTCCGATCAAAACTTCTACTCAAAACCCTGGCATGTCGTCATGGTGTTGCAGGGCGAGGAGGTCGGGCCCGGCTTCGTCCACGTCGCTTTCCTGCATCTCGCGCCCGGCGAGCAGCTGCCCTCCGGGTACACCGTCGTGAAGAGCGGCCGTTCTTTCCCCGAACCGGCAGAATCCGGCGCCCAACTCCCCGATCTGGCGCTGGATCTGGGAGGGGCGCACTACCTGCTGCTTGCCTGGCGAGGTCCGACCGATTCTCCGCATGCTCACGGCGCCCTGAACGCTGCCATTCGAACCGTAGATGACATGGTGCGTCCTCTGGCAAAAGCTCCGACTCCGCTTACGCTCGCGCAGCTCATTTCGGGCGCTTCTCATCCTGAGCCATCCTCCCCGGATGCTCCTGTTCAGCCGGATGTTTTGCTTTCCGAACCTTACGCACAGGGAGGCTGCTATCAGGCGCAGATCATTGCGAATCCCGGCGAGCCGGGCACTCTCGTCCTCAAACTCGTGAAGGCAGAATCCGGGGAGACCTTGCTGAGTTTTGAAATACCGGCTCGCTATTCGCACAATCCGGATGAACTTTTTCTCCACAACATCCCCGGCGACATTCCGAATCATCTCCGCCACACTGTCCTTTTTGACGTTGTGCCTCAAGGCGCTCCGGTTTTTATCATTCGTCGCGGCGCCGACCACCAACCGCACGACGTCCGTCTGGAACTCTACTTCCGTCCTGCCGGGCGCGGAATGCTCTATCCCATTCTCTCCAAGCTCTACAGCGTTTATCCGTACAGCGAGTGAGAGGCAAATGCATCGCGTACTTCCTTGACTTGCCTTTTGAGCGCTCCTGTTGTACAATGCCCCCCGTGCGCGCCACTGTGGCGGAATCGGTAGACGCAGGAGACTTAAAATCTCCCGGCTTTCGGGCTGTACGGGTTCGAGTCCCGTCGGTGGTAGCGCGGGCTTCTCGGTGAGGTCGTTGCGCTTTCGGGCATTGAAAAAGGGTCAACTCCTTGTCGGCGTTGACCCTTTCACATCCCCACGCGGATTCGAACCGCGGTTCTATGACTGAGAATCATATGTCCTAACCCCTAGACGATGGGGACGGATGCGTCGCTTCCGTTTCAGGGAGAGCGATTCCCCCATGGGCGAAAGCAGGCGCAGTATAGCATACTCCATAATGTTGTCAAGAACAATTTTCGCTCGCTGCGCGAGAGTTATTTGTAGTTTCGGGGTGAATTTGTACTTGACGGGTCGGATTTGAAAGTGTAGTTTCGGAGAATAGAAGGGGAGACGAGCGGCATGTGCGGCTCCATCCATCATGAAAGCAATTTTTCATCTCATCACGATAATGACAGCGGGAGCAAGCGTTTGCATGGCAGAACAGGGCGCCGACCGACCGGAGCAGGACCCCCCGGTGGCCAAGGTGTATTTCACGAAGGATATCAGTCCGGTGGGGCTGCTTAAAATTTATAATCACGTGAAGGCTGACATTCAGGGGAAAGTAGCCATCAAGTGGCATTCCGGCGAACCCCACGGTCCCAACATCATCCCCGTGCCCATGGTGAAAGCGTTGCAGGAGTCCATCCCCGACAGCACACTTGTGGAAACCAACACGCTCTACGAGGGCGGGCGTGACACCACGGAGAAGCATCGCGAAACGCTCAAAGTGAACGGCTGGACGTTCTGTCCGGTGGACATTCTGGACGAGGCAGGGGCGGTGATGCTGCCGGTGAAGGGAGGCAAACGTTTCAAGGAGATGAGTATGGGCATGAACATCATGAACTACGATTCCATGGTGGTGCTCACCCACTTCAAAGGACATCCCATGGGCGGTTTCGGCGGCTCGATCAAAAACATTGCCATCGGTTGCGCAGATGGCAAGGTCGGCAAGGCCATGGTGCATGGCTCAGTCCCGGAGAACACTTGGGCCTGCAGTCAGGCCCCCTTCATGGAGAATATGGTGGAGTCCGCCAAGGCGACCGTCGATCACTTCGGCAAGCATATCACCTACATCAATGTGATGCGCAACATGTCCGTGGACTGCGATTGCATGGGCGTGGAAGCGGCCAAGCCCACGGCGCGCGACATCGGCATCGTGGCTTCCACGGATATTCTCGCAGTGGACCAGGCGAGCGTTGATCTGCTCTACAAACTGCCGGAGGCAGAGCTGCACGACCTCAAGGAGCGCATTGAGTCGCGGGGTGGGCTGCACCAACTCGAATACGCCGAGCAAATGGGGCTCGGCTCGCGCAAATACGAACTCATTTCGCTGGATTGAGCGATACGCGCAGGCACGCGTCCTTGGCGGGCGTTTGATCCGCTTTCGTTTTCAGCAGACTTGCTAAAATGGCGCGGCTGTGGTAGAGTTGCGCATGGCCTTCACGCACCTGCACGTACACACCGAATACTCCTTGTTGGATGGG
The DNA here is from genome assembly GCA_947629715.1 of uncultured Akkermansia sp. Lineage (GTDB taxonomy): Bacteria > Verrucomicrobiota > Verrucomicrobiia > Verrucomicrobiales > Akkermansiaceae > Akkermansia. The sequence goes on along the minus strand of CANRET010000015.1, from coordinate 12,236 downwards.
ATGATCCGTACGAAGGATCTCATCCGTCGGTGTTCGGAGATGGGGATGAACGCAGCGGCCGTCACCGACCACGGGAATGTGTTTGCCGCCATTGAGTTTTTGGTAAATGCCAAGAAGCACAACAAGGAGGTGAAGGCATGGAACGCCGAACACCCGGAGGAAAAGAAACCGTATTTCAAGCCGATTTTAGGCTGCGAAATTTACCTTTCTCCCACCCCGCTAGAGGTGAAAAAGCAGGTGCCCGGACGCAACAAATACACGCATCTGGTCCTGCTCTGCGAGAACAACCGAGGCTGGGCCAATCTCATCAAACTGGTGACCCGGGGGCACTTGGAGGGCTTCTATTACAAGCCGCGCGTGGATATTGCCACACTGCGCGAATACAGCGAGGGACTCATCTGTCTGACCGGTTGCATTTCCGGGCCGCTGCAGGAGTGGATTCTGCAAGGGCGACCGGAGAAAGCGGAGGAAACGTTGCTGGAACTCAAGGACATTTTCGGAGAGAACAACATTTTTGTGGAGCTGCAGGACCACGAGTTGAAGAATGAGCGGATCTGCACGCCGGAGCTGGTGCGTCTGGCGCGCAAGCATCATGTGCCGTTGGTGGTCACCAATGACGCGCACTTTCTGAATGCGGCGGATCACGATGCGCATGACATCCTCATCTGCGTGGGCACGGGGAACAAGAAAGAGGATAAAAAGCGGGTGCTCTATCCGGTCTCTTCCTACCTGAAGAGCGAGGAAGAAATGCGCGACCTGTTTCCCGATTTTCCCGAGGCCTGCGACAACACGCAGAAGATCGCCGCACGCTGCAATGTATCCGTTAAGCTGGATTCCACTTCCACTGATCGCTACCCGGAGTTCGACACGCCGGATGGTTCGCCGCGCGAAGAGTACTTGCGCAAAGTTTGCTACGAGGGATTGGCCAAACGCTACGGCAAAGAACGCGCCGAGAACGACGCCGTGCTGCGGGAGCGCCTGGAAAACGAGCTGAAAGTCATCAACCAGCTGCGCTTTGCGAGCTACTTCCTCATCACGGCCGATTTCATCAACTGGGCAAAAGACCACGACATTCCCGTGGGACCGGGGCGCGGCTCGGCGGCGGGTTCGCTGGTGGCGTACTGCATGCGCATCACGAACATTGACCCCATGGCGTTTGATCTGCTCTTCGAGCGTTTCCTGAATCCGGAGCGCGTGAGTCCGCCGGATATCGACATCGACTTTTGCCAGACGCGCCGCCCGGAGGTTATCGACTACGTGCGCAACAAATACGGCGAGCGTGCCGTGAGTCATATCATCACCTACGGCACCATGGGCGCCAAATCGGTCATTCGCGATGTAGCGCGCGTACTCGACCTCAGCTATGCAGACAGCGACCGCATCGCCAAGCTCATTGAAAGCGGTCCGAATGTCAGCCTCAAGGGCAGTTACGACAACAGCGAGGAGCTGCGTCAACTCGTCATGGACAGCACGTATGGCGAAGTGTGGAAGTACGCCCTCAAATTGGAGGGCACCATCCGCAATGTGGGCATGCACGCCGCCGGTGTGGTGATCGGCGATCGTCCCTTGGATGAGTACGTGGCGCTCACGCGCGATAACCTGAGCAACCCCGAGGGCGAAGTGGTGGCGCAGTGCGACATGGGAGCCATTTACAATGCGGGGCTGCTCAAGATGGACTTTCTTGGGCTCAAGACGCTCACGGTGATGAAGGATGCGGAGGGCTACGTGCGCATGCGCGTTCCGAATTTTCGCTACGATGAGGTGGATATTAACGATGCGGAGACGCTTGCGCTGCTCAATCGGGGCGATACGTTGGGCGTGTTCCAGCTGGAAAGCAGCGGCATGGTCGATACCTGCCGCCGCTACGGGATAGATAAAATTGACGACATCATTGCGCTGCTGGCGTTGTACCGTCCCGGAGCCATGCAGTTCATGGACGAGATGATCGCCGTGAAAAAAGGGGAGAAAACGGCCCGGTACGAGCACCCGCTGCTTGAACAGGTCTCTGCGCCAACTTACGGTGTCATGATCTACCAGGAGCAGGTGCAGGCCGCTGCCAAGCTGCTGGCTGGCTACACGTTGGGCGGCGCGGATATTCTGCGCCGTGCCATGGGTCACAAGGACCTGGAGGAAATGAAAGAGCAGCGCGCCCGCTTTGTGAAGGGCTGCCGCGAGACCAACGGCATCGATGAAAAAACGGCCAACGCGATTTTCGACAAGATCCAGAAGTTCGCCGGCTACGGCTTCAACAAATCGCACTCCGCCTGCTACGGCCACATCTCTTACTGGACGGCGTACCTGAAGGCGCACTACCCGGTGGAATTCCTCTGCGGGATCATGTCCAACGAGGCCGTCAGCGAAAAAATCGGCATCTTCATTCAGGCGGGCAGCCGCATGGGCATCGAGACGCTCGGTCCGTGCGTGAATCACTCCGCCGTCAAATTCCGCCCCGAAACGATGCCCAATGGCCGTCTTGCCGTACGTTTCGGACTGGCGGCGGTCAAGAGCATGAGCTCCGATACCGTGCGTGTCATCGTGGAAGAGCGCGAGGCGCACGGACCCTACAAGAGCCTGGAGGACTTTTGCTACCGCATTCCGCCGCAGAATGTGCGGCGCAACCAGATTGAAGCGCTGGTGCAGTGCGGGGCTTTCGATTGTCTGCACATGAGCCGCGCCGCCCTCTTTGAGAGCATTGACAACGCGCTGGGAGCGGCCGCCACGGTGCACCGCGACAACGAGGCCGGGCAGATGCCCCTCTTCGACATGACCACCACCGCCGTGTCGAAGAAGGAAGCCCTCCCGGTTGTTTCCGAGTGGCCGAAGCAGAAGCGTCTGGACGAGGAAAAATCGCTCACCGGCGCTTACTTCTCCGGCAACCCGCTGGACGCCATGCGCGGCGTCATTGATCGCTCCGGTTACGTGGCCATCGGCACGCTTCCGGACCTCACGCGCGACGAGATCAGGAATGTGCGTGACATGGCCGGCATGATCCGCTCTGTCGCCGTCAAAACCAGCAAGAGCAGCGGTCAGAAGTTTGCCGTGATCACCGTGGAAGACTTCACCGGCAGCACGGAGGCGCTCGTGTGGGGCGATTCCTACTCCAAGGCGGCCGAGGTGGAAGGGTTGCTGCAGGAGGGCAGTTTCGTGCGTTTCCGCGCCCGCATTTCGGAGGATGATCGCACCGGCAGCAAGCGCGTATCGGCCAACGGGCTGGAGCTTCTCAATCCGGCGGCTCGCCGTCGCCGAGGCAAGGTCTCCGCCTTCTACCTCATCAACCTGCTGACGACCCGCCACGACGCAGGGGATATTGCGCTCATCAAAAAAATTCTTGCCGACCATCCCGGCAAAACCCCCGTGCACATCACCTTCCGCAACACCCTCGGCAACGCCGCCACGATTCAACTCGACAAGTCCTTTGCCGTCACTCCTTCCCCCGACCTCGACCGCTGCCTTTCGCAGTACTCCTGAGGCGCGCCGGGGCGCGGAAGCTTTTTTCTTCGAAAGCGGGTCTCCTTGTGACCCCGTCTTTGACGCCGCCGCAGTTTTCGCGCATCGTGAAACTCGCGGTCATCGTTCCTGCGGACGAAAAAACGGCGCGTTCATCTCCGAGAGACAAACGCGCCGTGATTGTAAGTTTCAGCGTATTTACATCATGCCGCCCATACCGCCCATGTCGGCGCCGGCGCCTCCGTGGTTGCAGGAGCATTTCTTCTCCGGCAGCTCCGTGATGAGGCATTCCGTGGTGAGCATGAGGCCCGCGATGGAAGCCGCATTCTGCAGGGCCGTGCGAGCCACCTTCGTGGGATCGACCACGCCGCTGGTGAGCAGATCCTCGTAGGCATCCGTCACCACGTTGTAGCCCTGGTTGGCGGACTTGAGTCCCTTCACCTTTTCCACGATGAGGGCCGCTTCGCGTCCGGCGTTCTCCACGAGTTGACGCAGCGGGGCCTCCACCGCGCGGTACACGATATCGGCACCGGTCTTCTCGTCGCCGGTGAGCTTGAGCTTGGCAATGGCCTTCTGGGCACGGATGAGAGCCACGCCGCCGCCCGGCACGATGCCTTCCTCCACCGCAGCGCGGGTGGCGTGCAGAGCGTCGTCCACGCGGTCTTTCTTCTCCTTCATCTCGGTTTCCGTAGCGGCGCCCACCTTGATGACGGCTACACCGCCGGCGAGCTTGGCGAGGCGCTCCTGGAGCTTCTCGCGATCGTAGTCGCTGGTCGTATCCTCAATTTGCTTGCGGATCTGACCGACGCGGGCGGAGATGTCGGCGGATTTGCCGGCGCCCTCGATGATGACGGTCGTATCCTTGGTGACCACGACGCGCTTGGCGACGCCGAGGTCGGCGATCTCGACGTTCTCAAGCTTCATGCCGAGGTCCTCGGAGATGCACTTGCCGCCGGTGAGGATGGCAATGTCCTGGAGCATGGCTTTGCGGCGATCGCCGAAGCCCGGAGCCTTCACCGCGCAGACGTTGAGCGTGCCGCGCAGACGGTTGACCACCAGGGCGGCGAGAGCCTCGCCTTCGATGTCCTCCGCAATGATCAGGAACGGCTTGCCCGTCTTGGCCACTTTCTCGAGAATGGGCAGGAAGTCCTTGAGGTTACTGATCTTCTTCTCGAAAATGAGGATGTAAGGATTCTCCAGAGCCGCCTCCATCGCGTCCGCATTGGTCACGAAGTAGGGAGACAGATAGCCTTTGTCGAACTGCATGCCCTCCACCACGTCCAGACTGGTGTCGATGCCCTTGGCCTCTTCCACGGTGATGGTGCCGTCCTTGCCCACCTTGTCCATGGCCTCGGCGATAATCTTGCCGATTTCCGCATCCCAGTTAGCCGAAACAGTGGCCACTTGCTCAATCTCCTTGGATGAATCCACGGGCTTGGAGATGTTTTTGAGTTCCTTGACCATGGCGGCGGCGGCCTGGTTGATGCCGCGCTGCAGGGAGATGGGGTTGGCGCCGGCAGTGACGTTGCGCAGCCCCGCGCTGTAGATGCTTTCAGCGAGCACGGTGGCGGTGGTGGTGCCATCGCCGGCGATGTCGTTGGTCTTGCTGGCGACTTCGCGCACGAGCTGGGCGCCCATATTCTCATAGGGGTCTTCCAGTTCCACTTCCTTGGCCACAGTCACGCCGTCCTTGGTGATGTTCGGAGAACCGAATTTTTTGTCAATCACCACGTTGCGACCTGCAGGCCCCAGGGTGCTCTTTACTGCTTTGGCGATTTTGCCGACACCCGTCAGCAGGCTTTGCCGAGCCGTCTCTTCAAATATGAGTTGTTTAGCCATAATATAAATCGGAAAGGTCAGGGGTTATTTGATGACAGCGAGGATATCGCTTTCGTTAATGATGGTCAGGGTCTCCCCGTCCACCACGATCTCGGTGCCGCCGTATTTGGTGATGAGCACCTTGTCTTTCGCCGCTACGTTGAAGGGAATCTCCTTGCCGTCCTTGTCGCGTCCGCCGGTGCCGATGGCGATGACGACAGCCTGCTGGGGCTTCTCCTTAGCGGTATCCGGCAGGAAAAGTCCGCCGGCGGTTTTGCTCTCTGCTTCTTCGCGCTTCACGAGCACGCGTTGTCCTAGTGGTTTGATATTCATGGTGTATGTATGTTAGGTTGAAGTTGGTTGATTGGAATGATTCCCGCCGTGCGAGCGCCGGAACGCTCGCGACGGACAGGAAAGAAGTCTTCATTGGTCATCGTCCACGACCTCGGCGTCCACGACTTTGCCCTTGGCCTTGCGAGGACCGGCGGAAGCGTCGTCCTGCGGAGAGGAATGGGGCGTTCCCGCCGCGCCTGCGGCCTGAGCGGCCTGGGCAGCCTGAGCGAGTTCTCCGAGCATTTTCTCCAACTCCGCAGTCAGCGAACGGGCTTTCTCCACATCCTTGGCCTCGGCGGCAGCCTTCAGCGCATTCACCTTCTCAGTGATGGGTTGCTTGAGTTGGTCGGGCGCCTTGTCCCCCATCTCGTTGAGTTGGCGTTCCACATTGTGAGCCAGAGAGTCCGCCTTATTGAGCGTCTCGATATCCTCGGCGCGCTTGCGGTCTTCCTCGGCGTGGGCTTCGGCGTCCTTCCGGGCGCGTTCGATCTCCTCCTTGGAGAGGCCGGAAGACCCCTGGATGGAGATATTCTGCTCTTTGCCGGTGTTCTTATCCCTGGCGGTCACTTTGAGGATGCCGTTGGCATCGATGTCGAAGGTCACCTCGATCTGGGGCACGCCGCGCGGGGCAGGCTGAATGCCGTCCAGTTTGAAGTTGCCCAGCAGCTTGTTGTCGTTGAACATCTTGCGCTCGCCCTGGCAGATTCGGATGTCCACTGCCGGTTGGTTGTCCGCTGCCGTCGAGAACACCTGACTCTTGTTGACCGGGATGGTTGTGTTGCGGTCAATCATCGGGGTGGCAATGCCGCCCATGGTCTCGATGGAAAGCGTCAGCGGCGTCACGTCCAGCAGTAGCACGTCGTTCACATCGCCGGTGAGCACGCCGCCCTGAATAGCGGCGCCCACGGCTACCACCTCATCGGGGTTCACACCCTTGTGCGGCTCCTTGCCGGCCAGGCGTTTCGCCATCTCCTGCACGGCGGGCATGCGGGTCATGCCGCCCACCAGCACCAATTCATTGATCTCGCTCGCGCTCAGCCCGGCGGCAGAAATGCAGTTGCGCACGGGGGTCACGGTCCGCTCCAGCAGGTTCTCGGTGAGCTGTTCAAGCTTGCTGCGCGTGATCGTCATCTGGATGTGCTTGGGACCGGTGGCGTCCATCGTGATGAAGGGCAGCGAGATGTCGTAGCTCTGCGTGGAACTCAGGGCGATTTTGGCTTTTTCGGCCTCTTCCTTGATGCGCTGCAGGGCATCCGTCTGGCGGGAAATGTCCATCCCCTCCTTCGCCTTGAACTCCTCCAGAATCCAGTTGATGAGGGCGTTGTCCCAGTCGTCGCCTCCCAAGTGGGTGTCGCCGTCGCTCGCCTTCACCTCAAAGACGCCGTCGCCGATTTCCAGCACGGAGATATCGAAAGTGCCGCCGCCCAGGTCGTACACGGCGATCTTTTCCTCTTCCGTCTTTTTATCCAGTCCGTAGGCCAGCGCCGCAGCCGTCGGCTCATTGATGATGCGCCGCACCTTCAATCCGGCGATTTCGCCGGCGGCCTTGGTGGCGTTGCGCTGCGCGTCGTTGAAGTACGCCGGTACGGTGATCACCGCTTCCGTGATTTTCTCACCCAGACGCGCCTCGGCGTCCGCTTTCAACTTGCCGAGCACCATGGCGCTGATCTCCTGCGGGGAGTACACCTTGGTCTCGCCGTTCACTTCCACTTGGATGTGGGCGTCCCCATTGGCTGCTTCCACGATGGTGTAGGGCACCTTCTTGTCCTCTGCGGTCAATTCGGAGTACTTGCGGCCGATCAGTCGCTTCGCCGAGAAAATCGTGTTGCGCGGGTTCGTGACCGCCTGGCGCTTTGCCGCTTGGCCCACAATGCGCTCTCCGCTCTTCGTGAAAGCCACAATGGAAGGCGTCGTGCGCGCGCCTTCGCTGTTCTCCAGCACTGTTGCCTGACCGCCTTCCATCACGGCCATGCACGAGTTCGTGGTTCCTAAATCGATTCCCAGAATCTTGCTCATTGTCGTAGTTTGTTTGGTTGTGGTTAGTTCGTTGTTCCCGGTCTCGGACCGGGTCCGGATTGTTTACCTCTTTCTCTGCAAATCTTGTGCCAGGATGGGGGAAGATTCTATTTTGTTTCTTGTCAATGATTTAAATCTTTTAGCGTCCCCCCGTCGAGCTGCGGCGTTTTGGCACAATTTGCGACATCTTGACACATCTGAGACATTTTGACGCCCCGGACGTCGTGCCAACGGCTTCATACGTCAAGCGGCGTCCCAGGAGAGAACGCGTACGGATCCGGCGGGGACGCGAAGGGTGAGACCGGACGAGAGGAGCGTATCGCGTGAAGCGAGCGCCGGAGGGGCGGAGGGGTCAAGGAGGTCGGTGAACCGGAAAGAGGCAGCGGTGCGGCGGGCCCAGGCGCATGCGTCCTCGGAGAAATGGACGCATGCCTCGGCATCGGCGTCGGCGGAGAAGTTGCAGACGACGAGAAGAGCCGTGCGGGAGGCGGGGTCATGGCGCAGGAAAGCGTACATGCGGTGGCCGGAGCTGGATTCTCCCGGCTCGCGTCCGAACTGCGGAGTTTGCTGATTGGCCCAATTGAGTCCGTAGAAGCCTCCCTGCGCCACGGCGGGGAATTGGAGCAAACGCAGGAGACGGGAGCAGAAGTCGCGTAAATCACGCAGTTCGCCGGGCAAGGCCGCTCCGTCGCAACGTCCTTGATTGTACCAGCGTTGCAGACGGGGGAGGGATGTGTAGTCGAAGATGGAAGTGCGACCGTCGGCGCCGCTGAAGCCTCCGGGGCCGTCCGCACGCTCGGCGACTTCCTGTCCGTTGTAGAAAAGTACGGGGCCGCAGGTGGTGAGAAATTGCGCTGCCATGGCGGCTCGCGCCGTTTTTTCGCCCACGCCGCCCCAGAAGAGCGGGGAGGCCATGCGCGGCTCATCGTGGTTTTCCACATAGCGCACGCCCCGGAAGAAGAGGGGATTTTCCGGACGGTGAAAACGATCCAGATCGTTGGCCCATCCGCCGCTCTCGTAAACGCCGCGCAACGCGTGATAGGCCTCGGCGTCGTACACGGCGTCGAAGCCGACGGCGAGCAGCTCGGACAGAGCGTCGCCGTTCATCAGCTTCATGCCGTCATTGTAGGCTTCGGCCATGAAGAAAACGTCCCCGCGCAGGCGCGCGCGAGCTATCGTTCGGCGCCAGAAGGGCAGGGGGATCATGTGCGCCATGTCGCAGCGAAAACCGCCCACCCCCATACTCTGCCACCAGGCCAGCGCTTCGTCCATCAGCAGCCATGTGCGCGGCAATTCCTCGGGTCGGGCCGTGAGTCCCGGCAGCGCTTCGGCCGCTGCTGCGCCGTGGCGATAATCGCAGCCGTAATTGAGCTTCACGGTCTCGTACCAGTCTGTGTTCGAGGGGTTCCACGTGGCGGCGTTGTTGCCGGTCACGCGCCCGCGTCCGCGTTCGGGCAGGAATTCGCCGTCCGGCAGCTCCATGCGCCCGTCTCCCGTCCCGCGATCCAGGTAAAAAAAGGAATTGTCGCGGTCGAAGAAGACATCCGTTCGGTCCAGTCTCCCGAATTCCCATTGCGGCGCGACCGTTGAGGCGTAGCAGCGCGACACGTGGTTGGGCACGAAGTCGATCATGGGCGTCATCCCCCATTTGCGGACGCGTGCAAGGAGTTCGCGAAACTCCGTGAGACGCTCCGCAGGGTTTTCCGCCAAATCGGGATCCACGTCAAAATAGTCCACGACGGCGTACGGGCTGCCGGCGATTCCTTTCACCACGCTCGCCGGGTGGGCCGGCAGGTCGGGGTATTCCGTTCGCGTGGCATGGCGCAGCGTCCCGGTGAGCCACAGGTGCGTGATCCCCATGTCGGCCAGCTCGCGAAGCGCAGCATCGTTCACTCCGGCAAAGGAGCCGCAGCCGTTTTCCTCTTTGCTTCCCCACGTCGCGCCATGGACCTTCGTATTCGAGAAGTGTCGCACAAACAACTGATAGATTACCGCCTTCATCCGCTGCGCATTGTACCATCCCATCCGCGCTTTGTCGAATCTATACGCCTGTCCGGACAGCCGCCCGCGTTTGCTCACGGACGATTTTGGGATTCTGCGCTCTTCACGCTTGCTTTGCGGCGTCATGTTGTGCTATACTGCCGACAAATGAAGAACAACTTAATTCTGATCGTCGGATGCGCGATCGCGCTGGGAGGTTTGTCCATGCCTGCGCAGGAGGAGGTCGCCGGATCTTCGACTCCTCCTTTCGCAGAGACGTCTGTCGGCGCCGTGGCCAAGGAGCTTGCCAAGCTGGATTATTTTAACGCCGAACCGAATTGGAACGCCGAGTACTTCATCTACCTGCAGTCCGCGAGCTGGTGCCCGCCCTGCCGCGCCGAGATGCCGAAAATCGTGGAACAGTACGAGGAGATGAGAAAAAACGGCGTTGAGATCATTCTGCTCGGCTGTGACCGGAACCGTCCTCAGGCGGAAGCATATCTCAAGCAGTTCAACGCAAAGTTTCCCGGCGTCATGATCGACAAAGCCGCAACCTTGCCCGGCTACACCGAGTCCCAGTACATTCCCAACGCCGCCTTTGTGGATAAAAACGGCAACGTGCTGCAAAGCGGTCACGGCTCCATCATCATGCAATGGAGAAGCATCATTTCCCAAAAAACTCCGCAGGACGCTCAAAGCTGACGAAGTGCGGAATTCAGGGGAGCGGAGATGAAAATTCGTACGGCGTCGAGACAATCCGGCGCCGCACTTCTCGTAGTACGTCAGGCACGGCGTGTAACTGGGGTGAAAGTCCCCAATGAGCTGTTGACAGGGCGAAATCAACCTGTCGCGCGAACTCATGCCGCTGAAATTTTGACGATCTTTTCGACATCCCCTCCGGCGCATCCCGGCGGGAGGGGGGCGACGTTCCTCCGAAAAAGCGAGCGCACCGTCGGGGGATGAGTCCCGGCGATGCGCCCGCTTGCGTGTCAAAATGAATCAGAAGTTGATTCTGTAGCCGGCCGACGCGTTCAGGCTGGTCCATCCACGGCGCCATTCGACGGAGCCGTCCAGGAAGAGACTGCCGTACTGCGAGCCGAGCGGAACCGAGAGACCGACGCCTGCCTCCATGCCCACGGCTCCCACCTCCGCGCTCTCCACTTCCTTATGGGTGGCGCAGCCGATGATGCCGTTCACGGCCGTGCCGGATCGATCGCCCACATCGACCTTGGCGAGCAGGCGAGCCTCCAAGATTGAGGCGCGGTTAAAGGCGTTCTCACTCACGAGAGCCTGCACACGCGCGCCCGCGCCGAGGGTCACGACATCCTGCCGGATGTCATCCACCTTGAGACCGGCGTCGCTTCCCGTCTCAGTGTAGCCCTTGACGGAGGCGTGCCGCATTTCCACATTGACCACCGGCTGCAGCGCCATCGTTCCCTCCTTGTTCGTGAGCTTCGTATAGCCCACCTCGTACATCGCGCCCACCGCGTAGCCGTCGGTATCGCCCTTCGTGCGGTAGCTGCCCGTGCCGTAATTGACCGTACGGTCCAGACTCACGTCGGCCAGGCCGCCGCTGACCACGAAGGTGTGGATCCAGGCCCCGCTCGCCGCGCGCAGGAAGGCGGTGAGGTAAGTGGTGTCCAGATGCCCGCTTGCGCTGTCAGCCGCGTCGGGCTTCAGGTCGCCGTACATCGCGGAGATCGCCAGACCCAGCGTAGTCTGCGGCGTCACATCGATGTCCACGCCCATCGTTCCGCCCCAGTTGTTGAGCGTGTAGCCCGGCATATAGCCGTCGGAATCCAGCTTGTGGTAATTGCCCTCGCCGTTGATCCAGGCGTGCCAGAGCGGCAGGTTGTCGTAGCCGTCGTAGGTCGCTTCGCCGGCCATCGTCGTCGTGCGGTTGCGGATGGACTTCAACTGGCGGTGCAAGTCCTCGACCAGAGCCGGTCCGATCGTGGAGATGGACGCGCCTGCCACGGCGGTCAACGTGCGCTCCAGTTCAGCGACCTTGTTGTCGTCGTACTGGCCGACCACGGCGTTGATGAGGCGCTTGTAATCCGAGTTCGGATCGCTCAGCGTGGAGAAGAAGGTCTCCAACTGCGACTTGCTCTTCAGCGAATCCCAGACCATGGCCGCGCCTGCCAGGGCATTCTTGTTGGCGTAGGGCAGCGCACGCTCCAGCTTGTTCTGCTGAGCCTCGACGCTTCGGACCCTCAGTTTGCCGTCCCCATCGACATAGACGCTGTTATCCTTCAGGAGGTTGCCCGCGCCGGTGAACTTGACGTGCCTGTCGATGGATCCTCTCAGGCCCTCGCTCACGGTGAGTCCCGTACTCAGATCCCCGCTTCCCACGCTTCCGTTGCTGTGGAACTCCAGCGTTCCGTTCGTCCCGGCGGATTTCAGGTTAGCCTCCAGCTTGTTCCCTGTTACCGACCCGTTCCCGAAGTCCACGGTCATGTTGCCGTCGCCCAGTTCCACATCGCCCAGCACAAGCGGGTCATCGCTCGAACCGCTCACGTCCACAGTCAGCTGCGACCCGTCGCTCAGCTTCACATCCCAGGCGTTATCAACTGTCGTCCCCGCCGCACTCTTGGCGTTCTTCAGGGTGAAGTTGCCGTTGTCTGCAACCGTCAGCTTGCCGG
>CANRET010000014.1 GCA_947629715.1 uncultured Akkermansia sp. | reverse complement strand
TTTCTGAGGAAACAAATCAACCTTCCTTTTTTTATCTTCTCTTACCCTCTCTCAAAATTTTCTTGGGACGGATGTGCCACTTGGAAGCTGTCGGTAGCGGGACAAGCTCGCATTCAGATGACTTACTGTGATGGCGAGTGTCGGAAGGACACGCTGCCCCCTGCACCGACGCTCCACGAATTGGATCCGCGGCGCAAGTCTGCTTCACCGTTGACATAAATCACCGTGTGTCTGCTTACAGACGCGCTGCTGTCCTGCCCATTGATCAGCGTTCATGCCAAACGCATTGGCCTCCCGCTTGAGGTCATTTTGATTTGTCTGCGCGCACCCCGTTTCTCCTGTCCCTAGTGCTGATGGATTCTCCTTCGCATCTCTTCTGAGAGACGCATGAACGTGCCGGAAAAGTCACCGCCACAATTCACCGTTTCATCTTCCCTTTGTTGTCCTCTTTTGTTTTCTGGAGTAATTGCAGAATACGATGCGTTACTCGCATTACTTCTTCCGATTGCTGGGTGTACTCAACGCCGCCTGAAAAGCGATCGGCCCGTTTGGCAAGTTTACGTAACGTTTCTTCCTCTGCCCGGATTTTCTTGCTGTCTTTCTTTGACACCGCAAGTTGCATGCTACGCATTGACGTAGTCCACGCGGAGTTCACTCTGTCAAGCACCCCATAATGGTCTTTTTTAGAATTCTCCACATAGGGAGGAGTCTGCAAACGCGACAATTCTTCCTTAGCGTACGTTAAATCCCTCTCTAACGTCCTTGCCGCTAGTGCTTCCTTTTCTGTCTCCCTGACAATACGTTCAGCTTCTGCTTCCCGTTCTGCTTCTTCTGCCTGAAGTTTGCGGTGTCGTTCCTGTTTCTTCCTGTATTCATCCTCTCGTGCTTCTTTCTTTGCCTGTATCGTTTCTTCCCTCTGCTTCACGAGTTCTTTCACTTCTCTTCTCATGAGCCGAATATCTTTGCGGAGCGAATTGCCTTCTCCCACAGCCTCCTCGTATCGAGCTTTCTCAGCATCGTAGGCTGCCTGACTTGCCTTCAATTGCTCTTGTTTGATCTGCAGTTGATCCCTTTTTTTTTCAGTCGTGAAGTAAACAAATGCCGCGTAAATTGCCGCAAGCACAGCTGCGATTCGTATCAAAGTTGCCATTTTCTCAGTCGATGTTAGAGTGATCTTCTGCTTCCTCCTCCTCATCCTCATTAGTTTCGTCTTGCTCCTTCTCGTCCTTCTTCTCTCCGGCAAGCCCCAAGTCCTGCTTCAATGCAGTAATCTGACCTTCCAGATCCTCTTTTTGTTCTTTCAGGGAGTCAATCCCCAGTTCTTCCTCCTTTTCGCGGATTTGATCTCTGTCTTGTTTAATCTGCGTAAGTTTTTTGTTTATCACCTCTATCCCGCCTTCGGCAGTTTTTGCCATGCCTGAGTACTGAATTCCGTAGTATACTGCCGCACACAGCACAACAAATGCAGCAACGTTCATGATTTTATCCTTGTCCATTTGCTCTGAGATATGGAGGGGTGCTTAGTCTGAAGATTAGCTGGCTCGAATATATCGCATTTAAAAAAAATGTAAAGAAGAAAATATATCTATTTCGTTTTTTTTGTATCTTTTTTTGTGCTACAAGCCAGTTTCTGGAACCTTCCCGGATTTTGAAGGGATAAAGGAGAGAGCAAAGTGGGGTTGGTTTTGCAAAGCATTTTTAGAGAATATAAAACGAGTACTTGTGTGCGCATCTATCAAAAGAGATGAGCAAGCGCCCACCTTGCGACAGTCACAGGACGCAAAAAGCTTACGAACGAGACTTATACAACAGCGTTTCCTTCACGTACCCAGTAAAAAACCGGCAGCCCCACTCGGAGCTGCCGGTAGCGAGAAAGGCTCGCGTTTCAAATTACTTGCTGTGGATGTTGAGCATCTGGGCATAGGTGGGCACCGGCCAAAGGTCAGCGTCCACGATGGCTTCGAGGGCATCAACGGTGACGCGGGCAGACTCCATGGCCTCTTTCATGCACACGGGGCAGCCCTTATCGATGGCAGCTTGGAGAGCCTTCACCTTGCCGGGCAATTCATCGTACAGTTTGCCCACAGCATTGGCTTTATCCTCTGCGGCCTTGAGACCGGCTTTGATGCCGGCAGCCTTAATGGCGGCCACGGTTCCGCAGATTTCTGTCATCTGACCGGCAATAGCCGGCAAGTAAATGGTTTGCAGCATATTCAGGCAAGTCTTGGCCTCAATATGGATGAGTTTGAGGTAGCTTTCCACCTGCACCTCCTTGCGAGCCAGCAACTCAGCCTTGGAGAGGATGCCGTACTTCTTCATGAGCTTGATGGTATCCGGACGCGAAAGGACCTCGAGTGCTTCCGGGGTTGTCTTGAAATGGGGAAGCCCGCGACGCTCCGCCTCCTCAATCCACTCCTGGGAGTAGCCGTTGCCGTTAAAGATGACGCGGTCGTGCTCAGTGATCATCTTTTTGATGAGCGAGCTGACCACGGAGTTGAAGTTCTTTTTCCCGACCGCAGGCTCAAGCTTGGTAGCAACCTCATCCAACGCCTCTGCGACGATGGTATTGAGCACGGCCATGGGCCAGGCGCAGGTTTGGGAAGAACCGACGGCACGGAACTCGAACTTGTTTCCGGTAAATGCAAAGGGCGATGTGCGGTTGCGGTCAGTCGTGTCCTTCGGCAACGTGGGCAGCACATCCACGCCGAGTTCCATGGTGGTCCTGGCAGTAGAACTCTTGGCGCCACCGGCTTTGATCTGCTCAATGATATCCGTCAGCTGATCACCGAGGAAGATGGAGATGATAGCAGGCGGCGCCTCGTTGGCTCCGAGTCGATGATCATTGCCCGCCTTAGAGATGGAAGCTCGCAGCAGATCCGCATGTTTATCGACCGCCTGAATCACACAAGCAAGGAAAGTGAGAAAGAGAAGATTACTGTGCGGCGTTTTGCCCGGAGAAAAGAGCGAACCCAACTCCGGGGTACCGAGCGACCAGTTGTTGTGTTTGCCCGAGCCGTTAACACTGGCATACGGTTTCTCGTGCAGCAAACAGACAAGGTTGAACTTGAGCGCCTGTCTCTGCAGGATGTCCATAATCATCACGTTATGATCCACGGCCACGTTGCTCGCCTCGTAGAGCGGAGCGATCTCAAACTGCGCCGGAGCCACCTCGTTGTGACGCGTCTTAGCCGGCACCCCGAGCGCCCAGAGGGATTGGTCCACGGAGTTCATGAATTCCAGGACGCGTTCCTTGATGGAACCAAAATAGTGATCTTCCATCTGCTGGTGCTTGGGCGGCAGACATCCAAAGAGAGTGCGCCCGGTCTCAATCAAATCAGGTCTCTGTAAATACAGGTTGCGGTCAACGAGAAAATATTCCTGCTCTGCACCCAAACTGCTCTCGACGCAGCTTGGATCGATGCCGAAACAGCGCAACACACGTGTGGCGTGCTTCGATACGGCGACCATAGAGCGAAGCAACGGCGTCTTCTTGTCCAGAGCCTCGCCCGTGTACGAGCAGAATGCCGTGGGTATGCACAGCGTCGCGGTGTGTTCCGTGCGTTTGATAAACGCGGGAGAAGTTGGATCCCACGCCGTATAGCCACGAGCCTCAAAGGTCGCACGTATGCCGCCGGACGGGAAGGACGAAGCGTCCGGTTCCGCCTGAATCAGATTTTTGCCAGTAAACTCGCAAATCATACCACCCTTTCCGTCCGGCTCTACGAAAGAATCATGCTTCTCCGCCGTGGCATCCGACAGCGGCTGAAACCAGTGCGTGTAGTGCGTCGCACCCTTGGAAAGAGCCCATACCTTCATCGCCTGAGCCACCTCATCTGCAATGCTCATGTCCAGCTTTCCGCCCCTCTGCACGGTGGCGAGCATTTTCTTGAAAGCGCTCTTGGAGAGGTACTTCTCCATCGTCTTGATCCCGAAGGTGTCGCTGCCGTATAATGCAGTCAACGCCTCTTCTGCACTGTTGTTTTCTTGTTCCATGGCTGTCGGTAATGATAGTTTTTCGTTGTCGAGCACGGCTCCCCGCTACTCTCCTGCCTCTACTGCTGCAAATAACGTGCCAAAGTTCAAAATTTTTCTTTAGTATTTATAGTTTAAATTATTATGTGCTTTCATTTCTTTGAGGATTTGCCCCTTTAAATTTACAAAAATGTAAATTTCTTAATATTAATTTACAAATTTGTTTAACATTTTTGTCCATTAAAACAAAGATCGAGCAACAAAAATCGCTTGCAAATGTGAGAGGATGTATGTTAGCATGCAAAGTGCGAAGTATGGGGGATACGAGCTTGAGTTATCATGAGTTTGAGGACGGGCTGTGGATACGCTGCAGCAGTCGGGGGAGCTTTATGAACAGTCCGACGTTGAAAAGCATAGCGGAGAAATACATAGAACACGGAGGCGCAAAAATCGTGGTGGACTTGGAATTGTGTCCCGGAGTGGACTCGACCTTCATGGGGACTCTGGCAGGACTCGCACGGCGGTGCATGGAAGTCGGTGGAAGCGTGGAAATAGCGGGAGCAACGGAGAGAACTCGCGGAGCGATGGAGGGTCTGGGGTTGGATATGCTCATTGAAATTGACCCTCCGGAAGCATCTTGGCAGAAAGATCTGACGGAACGCCGCGCAACGTTGTCGCGCGGCGAAGCGCGAGGAGAAGAACAGGAAGAGACATTCAGCGGAATGCAGCGCACGCAACATGTGCTGGAAGCGCATAACACTCTACGCTCGATGAACAGCAGGAATGATGAGGCCTTCGGGTACGTGTGCGAAACTTTGCAGGAGGATTTAATGCGCCACGAAAAAAATGGTGGGGATGAAGTCTGAAACCCAAGGGGAATATGCATCGCAGTACCGTGCTTTGTTGCAAGCGGTTGCAGAAGCATGTGATCTGACTGCGGCGGATGGAGGCACGCCGTCAAGTCCGGAACTCGGCGAAATGGAGGTACAGAGTCTGTGGGCTGCCGGCTTGTTCGGCACAGAATGGGAAAGTGAGCGTCACGGACACGTAAGCATCCGCGACTTTGGAGAATGGAATCGCTCTGCCGGCCCGGACTTTCTCTTTGCAGAAGCGGAAATCAACGGCCGACTCGTCCGGGGAGACATCGAGATTGACCCGCACGCGCAGGATTGGGAGCAGCATGGACACGGTGCAAACCCACGCTTCAACAATGTCATCCTGCACGTCCTGCTCACGCCGCCGCCGCGAGGCTGGTACACCCGTAACTCCCTGCACATGGAAGTACCTGTCATCTACCTGAGTACGGAAAGGATACGGAAAGCGCTGGATATGCAGCAGCCCGCCATTGATGCCATCTGCGGTCGCAACGGGTGGGACGGTCGCACTGAGCTTTGCGCGCAGCCCCTGGCGACCATGAGTCCTGAGCAAATTGAAAATCTGTTGCTCGCAGCCGCAGCCCACAGAATTGAGTGCAAGCGGCGCAGATTTCGCCGCAAGGTCTCGGTGCTCGGAGACGCTCAGACATCCTACGAAGCATGGGCGGAGTGTCTGGGCTACAGCGCAAACAAAGAACCGATGGTTATGCTTGCGCGACGTGTACCGCTGCGTCGTTTGCAAGGTCTGGACACAGAGGCGGCGCTCCTGGGGGTAGCAGGTTTTCTGAAGCCCGTGTTGCCGACGCGCACGGAACCGGAAGCGCGCGCCTACCACCGCCGCGTGTGGGATGCATGGTGGAAAATCAAGGATGAGTTGATGCTGGAAAGCCAAAGAAGGCCGGTGTGGCAATTCACGGGCATCCGCCCGCTCAACCACCCGCACCGCAGGGTGGCAGCGCTGGCCGTCAGCGCCGCTCGTTGGCAGGAAATCATGCCCCTGCTCTCCGCCGCACATTCGAGCGAGCTCACCGATACACTGTGCAAACTGCAACACCCATTCTGGGAACGACACAGCATGATCGACACCCCTGCCCTGCAACGATCCTGCGCCCTGGTGGGACGCGAACGGGTCAGGGACTTTTTATGCAATCATGTGTACGTGAGGGATGAATCGCGCGAGGCTTGGGTTGCCTTCACACGGCTCACACACACCGCTTTGCCAACGCGAGTCCTGCGCTTGGCCCGCAGTCTTTTCGGTCAACGTGATGACTTGCGTGACATCATGCGTCGCGAATACGCCTGTCAAGCTCTCCTGCAAATCGGCACGGATTTCTGCCGCAACGGCGCATGCAAAGATTGCCTGTTCCCGGTTCAGCTCAAAAATCTTTGCTCATCACAATGAACGGAGCAGATATGACTATGGACGCCTTGCTCAAATCTGTATCGCGCACGTTTTATTTGTCTATCTCGCGACTGCCCGCACAGATGCGATCGGGAGTGGCGGTGGGTTATCTGCTGGCACGTGCTACGGACAGCGTGGCAGATGCTGCGAGCGTTCCTCACGCCGACCGCATTGCCGTCCTGCACACGATGGGGCAGGAAATTGCCGGAACGAAAGAGAAGCAACCCATCCCTGCGACGGTTTGCGAGGCAGCGGACTCTCCCGCAGAATCCGAGTTGCTCACTCGATTTGAGGAAATTTTGGAAGCCTTGTCGAAGCTTCCTCAGGAACAAGCTGCACTCGTGCGCGAAGTCCTCGCCTCTATCCTTCAGGGACAGCTCTGGGACCTCTCGTTTTTCGAAGAGCATGCGTGCGTGCTTTCCGATGAGCAAACTCGTCTCTACACCTACAGAGTAGCAGGATGCGTGGGAAGATTCTGGACGCGTCTGGGGCGAGCAGCCCTGGGTGATGATTTCTGCGCCGCAGAAAAAACGAGGGAGATGGAGGAAGCAGCCGTACGCTATGGTTGCGGTCTGCAGCTCATCAACATCCTGCGCGACCGAGACGAAGATGCCCGGTCGCGCGGCAGGGACTACCTGTGCAGCGATCCTCAGGTGTGGATGGATCGCGCCGAACGAGCCATGCAGGACGGTTTGGACTACGCCCGCCGACTGCGCGGATGGCGTGTGCGCATAGCTTCCATGCTACCCGCTCTATTGGGGATCAAAACCTTGGAGAAACTCCGCCACGCCAAACCGGGAAAACGCGTCAAAATTACGCGCGCGGCGGTGTACTGCTCCATCCTGCACGCCATATTTGCATCCATGTAACGCGACACAGACGACTAATCTCTCAAATTGAGCATACGCTTGAGTCTCTTTGCCAAAGTCACCTTCGCGGCGCTGGAAACACGATCCGTGAAGAGGACCCCTCTCAAGTGGTCGCACTCGTGCTGCAAGCAGCGCGCTAAAAGGCCTCCGCAGTCAAGCTCAAGAATCTTGCCATCCAACTTCTGCAGCTTCGCGCGCACGCGAGCGGGGCGCGAAACTTGGGACCGAATGTTGCGCACGCTCAGGCAGCCCTCAGTGCACAACTCTTCTTTGCCGTACGCTTCCAACTCCGGATTTACGAAGACAAGCGGCATGATGCTGCGCATATCCTTTTCCTCCCCATTCACGACAATTTTCCCCTCTTCTTCTTCCTCTTCCGGAATGTCGATAACCACCAGCTGAATTCCCAGCCCCACCTGCGGAGCGGCAAGACCTATACCCTGCGCCGCATACATGGTTTCGAGCATGTTCACCGCCAGCGTGCTGTGCTCCAGTTCCACCTTCTCCACTTTAGCACAAGCCTCCCGCAACACTTGGTCTCCATACTGCTTAATTTCCAGTAACATCTCAGTTGCTATTCTACCGCCGCCTTGGCCTTTGTCAAGAACAACCCCGTAACAATTATTACAATTCACAACATCTCGTTCAAGAACGCACTGACTCAACCCTTCGCTCCTGAAATCGGGATAAGCGTAATTTGTCCTTGCTTGACATAGAAGCAAGGAAGCGTAGAATGAGAGAAGAACGGAGAAGAAAACGCGATATGAAGAAGAAGGGTCTGATTCAAATCGGGATGGGCGTCTGCGTTGCCTTAGCGCTGTCGATGTGCACACATCCCTACGGCTCCGTGAGTCAGGAAGCTGTGGCAGAGGCGCTGCGCTCGGAGCGCTTGGCGATCACGCCGAGGATCCCCGGATGGCTTTTGGAAAAGAGGCAGATTTATCCCTTGGAAGCTGCTCAAATATCTCGTGTGCGGGAAATCCTGCGCCCTGAAAAAGTTCGTCAGGTGGATGAGAAATTCTACCGGAGTGAGACTCAGGGGAACCGCAACGACAATACGTCCTGCATTTTCTATCTCTATGCTGGCAACGGGCAATCCCTCGGTGGCCGCGTGATTGGTCAACATGCGCTCATGGATGACTTCGATCTGAGCGAACAGGAGACAGCTGAACTCTACAGCATGTTTCATCCGGTGTTGACAAAACTTTACCCCGATCTGTGAAAAGTCATCAGGCGGATGGAAGGCGGGAGGGGTGGCGTTTCTGCTCGCGCGCAGCCAGCCAGAGCTGGATGGCGTTTGCTGTGTTGTGGCAAAATACGTAGAAGACCGGACCGATATAAGCCAGCGGAGTCGCGTAGCTCTGAGAGGCCAAATAAAGCGTGAGTACGGTGTTTTTCTGTCCAAGCCCTTGCGAGCATTCACGCCTAAGGTTGGGACGCCCGAGGCGGTAACCTGCAGTGAAGCCTATGAAGCACACAACCCCTGCGCCGAGCATCATCGGCCACATGTCATGCAGAGAATAACCGCGCAGGATGATACGCTGAACGCCACCGGCAGTGAGGACAACGAGATTGAGCGACCAAATACCCAGCGAAACGTCTCGCAACCTCGGCGCCCACGCTTTGCATGGCGGATAAACCACACGCAGAGTCGTAGCGATAAGCGCCGGCAGCCCTACCACAATGAATATCTGGTAAGCGACAACCCCGGCAAAGGTCAGATAATCCATGGATGAGTCATGCACCATGAGCGGCAGAATAAATGGCGTGACAACCGCAAAGACGATTTGACTGAGAACCATTGCCGTTGTGGAAAACTCCACGTTTCCGCGAAGCAGTCCCACGATGATTGGACTGGCGCTCGCAATAGGGGCCGCCGCACAATAGTAAAGCGACTCGGCCAACGCCGGATATCCCGCCAAGCGCACAGCCCCCCAAGAACCAACCCCTAATATCTGAATGCTCAGCAACAAACGAAAATGCATGCGCACTGGACGCAATTGATGCACATCCAATCCAATAAAGGTGATGCTCAACATGACGCATATCCCGATGGGCAGCCACCATTCGAAAGGAGCAAACTGCCTGTGAAAGATGCCGCCGATGAGAAAGGCGAGCATCATACTCACACTGCGCAAATGTTGCTTCATGATGCAGATTTCGCCGCTTTCTCGGGAGCCGCTGCGGAAGCGGAGGCCGTCTCGCCCTCAGGTCTCGGGGGATAAGCAATGCGGTTGTGATTCATGGCGCCAAGCGTCGAGAGGAAAGCTTCCTTGATCTTGTCTATATCCCCTAAGGTGAGTTGAGAATCACGCAAATGCCCATCTAAGATACGTTCTCGAAAAATTTTGTCAATGATGTTTCTTCGAGCCTCCTCCGTGGGATTGACAAGGGAACGCGTCGCGCTCTCTACCGCATCTGCCATGCTTACAATCCCAGATTCCCTCGTCTGAGGTATCGGTCCCTCGTAAGCAAAGTTCTCTTTGTTCACTTCCTCCGGGCATGTGTCAATCACCCCTTCGTCAAATTTCTTCTTTTCCTCGGCGTAGCGATCCATGGCCTTGCGGTAAAAAAAGCAGGTGAGAAGTTTACCGTGATGCTCGCGAATTGCACTGATAATGCGTGAATTGAGTTTGTGCTTGCGGGCAATCTCCACACCATCCTTCACGTGTTTCAAAATAGTGCGGGCAGAGGCTTCAGCAGTGAGAGCATTGTGTGGAGAGAGTGTCTGATCACTGATGTTTTCAGTAAAATATTGGGGATTTTCAAGCTTTCCTATGTCGTGGAAAAGCCCGCACACGCCCGCGCGCGTGACATCCGCGCCTATCGCTTCCGCCGCAGCTTCGGCCAACCTTTGCACATACATACTGTGATGAAAGGTACCGGGAGCAACAACCTGCAACTTCTTGAGCAGAGGATGGTTCACATCTGACCACTCCAGCCAGGTAATGTGCGTGGAAATATTGAACAGACGCTCCAGAAACGGCATCAACCCGCTGATAAACACCCCAACCAAAAAGTTCACTACCACCGCTGCCACGGCCTCCGCCGCAAAAACCGACGGCGTAGATCCTCCTTGCGGACCCGAAAGTCCCCCACCGCAAAAACACCCCAAAGCCACCGCTGCCACAAATACCGCCACACCCGTCATGGTGCCGGCAAACAGAATCCTCTCACGCCGCTCCACGCTGTCGCACAAAAGGGCGCTGATCAACCCGGCCACTAAACTCAACACCATGTAGTTCGCCATGGTAAAATCCTGCGGCATCAAAACCATCCCGAATAGCGTCGTACACAACGCCGTAAATACGCCCAGCCTCTTGCCCAGCATCACTGACGCCATGCCTGGAGCCAAACCGTACGGCAGGCCCAGCAGCAACTGAGCATGCGTAATCTTGTGCTCCAGGAGAGCGCTCCCGGGAAGATTGCCCAACCCGCGAATGAGCGCAACCTGCATGACAATAAGCAGCGTCAGTAGTCCTGCTCGCCGCGCATTCAACTCCGATCGCCCATGGTACACGCAATGCAAAATGCCCAACCCTGCCCCGGTGAGAACCAGCCAAGCCAACCGATACCCGGCCTCTTCCATACTCTGCCCGGGATCAGTGCAAATGTAGCCCAGAGCTGCAACTCCCAACACCGCAATGAGCAGATTCTTCTGCTGCGTACTCAGCCCCTTCTCCAACATCTGCCGAAATTGCGATATCTTGGCCATGTCCTCGTGTGGGTAATTGAGAGGATATTCTAGTACTTTCTCCCCCCCTTGTCAAGGGAAAGCGAAAACTATTCAGGGCACCGCAATCGGACAAAAATGGGAGCACCGAACGGGGAAAAAGGGGTCGTCTGGACAAAAATAGTGTACCATAGACTCTGTATAATAAACACAGACAATGAACAAGAAGGCATTTCGGACATCATTGAGGGCCGCAATAAAAACAAGATGTTGTGCGCTTGTGAGGAGAAAGCAGTTTTTATCACGAGAGTAACAAGGATATTCGAATACAATCTCAAGTGCGTCATCACGCAGATTGGGAGGAGCGAGAAGGAGAAGTAAAGAAGGAGAGGGGCATAAAAAAATTGAGAGAGGGAGAGGTGCAAATGACTCGGCTGTTATGGGGGTCTAGCCGCCAACGTGAATGCGAAGTATTTTCATGTGAGGATAGGCGCTGGATAGCCGATCTGGAGAACAAGGATGACAGGCCAAGGACACTCGCTAAAAAACTGCTGGCAAGCCCGGAAGTGAGCGCGGAAAACAAACAGCGTATCAAGGAAACAGCGGAGGAGTGTAACTTTGTAAAAATCTCGGTGAAGCTCAAAGTAACGCTCGATAAGTTTTACAAGCGATTAGCGAGGCGAGAGAACATATACGATGAGGAGAAAAAAGGTTAGGTGCAATCGATGAGAGCATCCTACCTCCCCCGTCGTCTCCCTCTGCAAATGCTTTCTGAGGAAACAAAAAAAAACTATGAAAGTCAACCATTGCTGAACACTTCGGTGCACTAATTATGTCCGAACATTTTTCTTTTTTCGGTGCTCTATTTTTGTCCGATCACGGCCACGCACTTGGAAACACAACCGCCCCAAACGTCAATCCTATTGTCTTGCCATAGTTCTCACATGTGGTATGATGAAAAGCGTGAACACATACGCCAAGCTCGTCTTTCGTTTTTTTTCAGTTCTCGTCCTGCTCAGCAGCGCATGGGTCCGAGCCGACAATTCGGCCGATGAACTGCTTTCCTGTATGCGCCAGATGCTGGTAAGTCAAGGGAGTAAAGATGTGCTCGGCTCCATCCGCAAGGGTAGTCTCAAAATTCCCTTCAGTCTGAGCGTGCGTGGCAATACCATTGCTTTTCAATATAAGCAAGAAAATACTTGGAAACGTTTTGACGTACGTATCGGAGAAAAGAAAGCAGACCTCATGCTGGTGGACGGCGGCAAAGCTGTAGTGATGGCACCCGCTTCATACGCTCAACCTATTGCTGGTACGGATGTCACTTACGAGGACCTCTCTCTGCGCTTCCTTTACTGGAAAGGCGGAAATGTTCTGCCGGACTCGGCTGATTCCCGCATCAAGGGACGTGATTGCTACATGGTGCAGTCTGCCAACCCTTCCCCCGGGGTCGGACAATTCGCCACTGTGCGCATGTGGATTGACAAAGAGAACGGCACCGTGTGGCAGATCGATGGCTATGGACCAGACGGCAAGCTCAAGAAACGCTTTTCAATCACCTCTGTTCAAAGACTCTCCGATGGCACATGGTTCTTCAAACAAATGAAGATGGAAGTGCGCAACCCACAAAACGACAGGCGCACCATCGCCTTGGATTACCTGGAGATGGATGATATTGCTAAAAAATGATACGAAGATTTTTCCAGCTTGTCGTAGCGCTTGTTCCTTTGTACGCATTTGCGATCGGAATGTGTTTTTGGTGGTTTGGGCTGGTGGAAACTGTAAGCGAATGGATAGTCACGCTACTGATAGGAATTCTACTGCTGGCTGTTATTGAAGGCGCAATTTTCCGCATGTGGCTGTTGCCGAGTTGGGCGCAGGCCCTCAGCGAACGCTTTTACGGAGGAGACTATTTTCCGGCGGACGACCCGATCGTCTCGCTTGCTCAGCAGATTATCAACGAACACCGCACCGACCGTATTCCTGAACTGGAAAAACTCGCGCGCTCCGACTCTTCCCGCACCCGTGCCTGGATGGAGCTGGCACGCGTAGCAGAAGTTGAACTCAAAGACCCGCAAAAAGCAGCAGAATACATGATGACAGGCGCTCGCAAGGTCTCAAGAAAAGAAGATGCCGCCATGCTCATGTGGCGCGCCGTCACCCTGCTGCGCCGAGATGACAAAACCAAAGCCCGCGCGGAAGAAATCTGCTGCGACATCATCAGCCGCTACCCCAAGACCACCTACGGGCGTCTCGCAGCTGAACATAAAGATGAAGAAGCTTGATTTCCCCCATGGGGCAATGCTGATTCGCAGTTCTTACTTGCTCTTCACCAAACTGTGACCTGTCATTTCCTCCGGTTGCGGGAGGCCAAGCAAAGCAAGCAGCGTGGGCGAAAGATCAGCCAGCTTGCCGTTCTCCAAAGCGACACTTCCCTGATCCGGACCGCAGTATATGAGATCCACGAGATTGGTGGTGTGCGCGGTGTTGGGTGTACCGTCCGGGTTCATCATCTGCTCGCAGTTACCGTGATCGGCGCAGATGAGACAGCGTCCACCGAGTTCCAAGATGCGCCCCACGCACTTTTCGAGTGCCTTATCCACCGCCTCGCACGCGGCAATGCCGGCCCGAAGAACACCGGTGTGTCCCACCATGTCCGGATTGGCAAAGTTCATGATGGCCACGTCATAGTTGCCGATAGCCTCCACAAATTTGTCTGCCACCTCAGCCACGCTCATCTGCGGCTTCTCGTCATAGGTCGCCACCTCACGCGGCGACGGCACAAGAATGCGATCTTCGCCCTCAAACTGCGTCTCCACGCCGCCATTAAAGAAGAAGGTGACATGGGCGTACTTTTCAGTCTCCGCAATGCGCAGTTGGCGCAGTCCGGCGCGAGAAACCACCTCTCCGAAGATATTGGCGAGTTTCTCCTGTTCAAAAACAATCGGGGAGGGATAGCAAGCCTCGTACTCCGTCATGGTGATGTAGTGAACCTTGGGCTGCACCCCTCGATCGAAGCCGTCAAAGTCATCGTAAATGAAAGCGCGGGAGATTTCTCGGGCACGGTCAGCGCGGAAGTTGGCAAAGAAAACGACGTCCCCATCGTGTACACGCGGCTGATTGCCTTCACAGAAAATAGCCGGCTCCAGGAACTCATCCGTAACGCCGTTCTCATAGCTCTTTTCGGCGTACTGCGCGGGGGAACAGGAGCACAGCTCGCCACGTCCCAGCACGATGGCATCCCATCCCCTCTTCACGCGCTCCCAACGCTTGTCGCGATCCATGGCGTAAAAACGTCCCACCACCGTAGCGATGCGCGCACCCACACTGTCCGCCGCCTCTTGGAGCTTAGTGAGGAAAGCCACACCGCTCTTGGGGTCGGTGTCTCGCCCGTCAGTAATGGCATGAATCATGATGTCCTTCACCCCGGTCTGGGCCGCCAGTCTGACGATGCCGATAAGGTGGTCAATATGCGAGTGAACGCCGCCATCGGAGACAAGTCCCAACAAGTGCAGACGATGTTGCTTTGCCTTGGCAAAAGCTTCGTCGATGACCGGATTCTTAGCGAAACTTCCATCCTGAATCGCGTTGGAAATCCGGCAAAGATCTTGGTAAACCACGCGCCCTGCGCCCAAATTCAGGTGACCCACCTCAGAATTGCCCATCTGGCCATCCGGTAACCCCACTTCCTGTCCACTCGCCCCGAGCAAAGAATGCGGACACGTGGTCAGCAATCGGTCCGTAAACGGTGTATCGGCAAGCACTGTGGCATCGCCTGTTTTTCCGGCGGCTGCAGGCCCCTGAGGATTGCGTCCCCAGCCGTCGCGTATGATCAGAACTACAGGTTGACGTGACATGAGGTCATCATATCACCCTTCTGCCGTTTTGTGAAGCTAAATAAGCGTGCGCCCGAAGCAATCGTCATTGACAATTCGGCGTTGGCGCTTATAATGGCTCGCGTATGAACACGAGTATGCGCATAGTCATCGGAGCCGACCACAAGGGGGTCGATTTGAAGCAAGCTGCAGTAGAAATGCTCAAGGGATGGGGATATGACGTGGAGGATATAGGGACCATGAGCAAGGAGTCCTGCGACTATTCAGACTACGCCAATGAAGTGTGTCGACGCGTGGTGGACGGTCGAGCAGACCGGGGTATCCTGATTTGCTTCTCAGGCTTGGGGATGAGCATAGCGGCAAACCGATGGAGAGGGGTGCGGGCCACACTGGTGCGGACTCCGCAGATAGCTGCACTCTCCCGCCAGCACAACGATGCAAATGTCATGTGTCTGGCATCCGCTTTTATCACGGAGTCTGACTTGGATGACATCTTGCACATATGGCTGACCATGGATTTTGAGGGGGGGCGGCATGTGCAGCGCCTGCTCAAGGCGAGTGGTTCTCCGCTGGCGCTGAGCGACCCGGAGCTGGCGGGATACATCGAGGAGGAAAGGAAACGACAGAGCAACAACATTGAGCTGATTGCCTCAGAAAACTTTGCTTCTCCCTCCGTGATGGAGGCTCAGGGTTCCGTGCTCACCAACAAGTACGCAGAAGGCTATCCGGGCAAGAGGTGGTACGGCGGTTGCGAAGTCGTGGACAAAGTGGAGCAGCTTGCCATCGACCGAGCCAAGGCCCTCTTCGGCTGCGATCATGTGAATGTGCAAGCGCACTCCGGTTCACAGGCCAACATGAGCGTGTACCTGGCCTGTCTGAAGCCAGGCGATACAATATTGAGCATGGATTTGGCGCACGGAGGCCACCTCTCACACGGCTTCTTTGCCAATTTCTCCGGCAAACTTTACAAGGTAGAGCACTACGGCGTGAGTCCCGAAACTGAGTGCATCGACTACGATGCGCTGACCGCCAAGGCGCGCGAGGTGAAGCCCTCTCTCATCCTCGCAGGGGCCTCAGCTTACTCCCGCACCATCGACTTTGCTCGCATCCGCGAAATCTGCGATGAAACGGGCGCAATTATGTTCGTGGATATGGCGCACATTGCCGGTCTTGTGGCTGCCGGGGTACATCCCTCACCTGTGCCGTATGCCGATTTTGTAACAACGACGACCCACAAGAGTCTGCGCGGGCCACGCGGCGGACTTGTCATGTGCAAAGAAAAATGGGCCAAGAAGCTCGACAGCGCAACCTTCCCCGGTATGCAGGGCGGACCGTTGATGCACGTGATAGCGGCGAAGGCTGCCTGCCTGGGCGAGGCCCTGCGTCCGGAATTCCGCGCATACGCTGAACAAATCGTGAAGAACTCCAAAGCTATGGCAGAAAAGCTTGCGCAGCTGGGCTTCCGCATTGTAGCAGGCGGCACAGACAACCACTGCTTCCTCGTGGACGTAAGTGTGAAGGGACTCAATGGCGCCGAAGCTCAGATTGCACTCGATAAGGTGGGCATCACTGTAAACAAAAACGCAATTCCTTTCGACAAGGGAAGCACCTCAACGCCTTCCGGCATACGCATCGGCACCCCGGCGGTCACTACGCGCGGGATGAAAGAGGCGGATGTATGCAAGGTCGCGGAGTTCATCGGTCAATGTCTGGGCATTCTGACGGAACAGAAGGTGCAAGAGACACCCAACCCCTACGACTCATTGCGCACAGAAGTCAGTCGATTTAACTTGCGCTTCCCCATGCCGTAAGGTATCGCCTCGCTCTATGGAGACTTGGACGCCGCTTGCGCCAAGACGATCAAGGGCATAACTTGCACAGTTACTACCCGATACTCGTAGGACGCTTTGCTAAAAAGCGTCGGGACGTGTTGTGGCGGGTGAGCGCGGGCTCGACCAGGTTAAGCTCAACCACACACACGGCGAATTGCGACATCGGACTCCTCCCGCACATACAGCGGCAGAAGCGACTGGATCGCATGGGACTGCTTCAAAAAAACAGCTCACGACATTCTGCTGAATGAGGAAAAGATGCACGTGATTCACCTCCTCATACCACCACGAAGACGTCGAGGCGAGGGTGCATCAAAACCGGTCAAAAAGAACAAGACCCTGAAATTGAGTGCAAGAGGACGAAGCAGGCGACCGCGATTTTGACGTTGGCGCGCACAACATCGCTGTCGTTCGTGAAAAAGCATTAATTCAACCGCTCGCCCAAATGGAGCTATGCGACAACATCACGCAACACTTGGAAAATTCTCGAAGAAATAAACACGTTACCCCGCAGCCACTCTCGCCTTTATCCGCTCCGGTGTGCGACCGAAATCAATAAGACCGCTCTGCAGCTCAGCACCACTCTGCGCGACCAGGCAACGGACGCCACACTCATCTGCTCAACGTCGGTGCCAACGTCCTCTCCAGCATAACTCCTGGAACCTTACCGCAGGTGCAAGATAAGACTTCTGAAGTTTCAGGGCAAACGCATTTGAAAAACTGGGAGCAAAATTGGACGTATGAAAATGCGATAGGATGTCAGAAGGATACAGCCAAGAAGATTATAGAAAAGAAAGCGCACTACGTGCTTGCCGTGAAGAAGAATCAGGGGAGGCTTCTGGAGGAGATAGAAGACACAGCGAAGCTGGAGAAGCCGGACTCGATCTATACGGAGACGAGTGGAGAGCACGGACGAGTGGAGACGCGTACGTACGAACTATACCATGAGTTAAGCCACATTAGCGCAGCATGGAACTGGGAGGGATTAGCGGCGGTGGTGAGAGTGAGCAAAGAGAGCTGTGAGAAAAAGAGCGGAAGCACGACGCAAGAACAACGCTTCTACATCGTGAGCAATCGGCATGCAAGCGCACAACAGATTGCCCGAAGCATAAGGAGCCACTGAGGGATAGAAAACAGTCTGCATTGGGTGTTGGACGTAGTGTTCAACGAGGATCGAGGACGAAAGAGGAAAGGGAACAGTGCAGAGAACTTTTCGAGGGTTTTGAGATTCGCGCTTGTACTTATCAAACAGTACAAGTCGCGTCATGAGGGACTGAAAGTGCCACTCCAGAGGCTGAGACTGAGGGCAACGTGGGATACGGATGTACCGGATGATATATTGTTTGGTAACGAATTAGAGCATAAATGAACCTCTCGTCCCTTTCTTTAAAATGAATCCAATTTTCTCATGCGTTTGCCCTGTTCTGAAGTTTACGATTGCTTGACAATTCTATTATCGTCCACTATGCTTGGGAAATGATGGACGAGCAACTTACGGAACTGTGCGAGGAGGCGAGAAACTACGCTGACAGAATTGAAGCCGAGACAGGAGCCAGTCCGGATCTGAAAGCGTTGTTGACGCGCGGGAGCCGGGAAATACGGCGGAGTTTGGCTCGCTTTGATTCCAAGCTGTTGCTCATGGCCACAATCGGATCGGTGAAGAGCGGCAAGTCCACACTGACGAATTGCCTGACACGCCGCAGCCTGTGCGCCACAAAACTGGGGTTGGAAACCACGCGCCTGCCCATGATTATCCTGGCGAGCGATGACGGCACGGAGCGCATGGAACTCTTTTCTCCGCTGGCCGCAGATTCGCTGAGCGAGCAGGAATTGTTCGAACTGGTCATCGATTACCTTCGCCACGTCGCCCCCCCGGAATTCCACGAAAAAATCACCGTGGATCGCCGCAACATCACTCAAGCGAATCTGGATGCCTGGTCGCAGGGGCATACAAGCGCTGGCTGTGCAGCCATTTTCCTGGTTGAGCCAGAAGCGCGTCTCCTCCAAGTCGGCATCGGCATCATCGATATGCCTGGCATGGATGGTCTCACCTCCAACTGGCACGATGAAGAACTGCACGAGTGGATGAATGAAAATGCGGATTACTTCCTGCTGGTGCAGAGTTCATTTGCCGCACTCACCCCGGACACGCGTGACTACCTGCGAGCGGCCATGGAGCGTTCTCAGCGTCCCATCCGTGTGGTGCAAAACCGCATCGAAGCCCAATTCTGGCTCTCTCCCGCCGACCAGGAGCAACAGCAAGAGGTCCAGCAAATCACCACGCAAAAGCAGCTCGGCGATTTTATTCGCAAGGTTATTCCCGGTTCCTGGATCAACGCGGGACTCGCTTGGTGGCAGCTCGATTCACGTCGGCATACAGAACTGCCCGACTCCGCCGACACTCCGTCACGCAGCGATTCCAACCTTAACGCCTTGGAAGCAGAAATACTCGCCGACCTGAGTCATCCGGAGGTGATACTTCAACGCAATTCGGCGGATTACCTGCTCAAAACGCTTGAAGGACTGGACAATCGCCTCAAGAACTTTACCGCGCAAAGCCGCACACATATTTCCCGTATTCACGATATTCAGTCCTCCGTGCACGGTCTCATGGACGCCTCGCGCTTGCGCGAAGCAATTGAGAGCAATAACCTGCACGAAGGACGTCTGCGCTGCGGTTACCTGGCGGATCAAGCTCGCCAGACCTTGAACACTCGACTGGATGCCATTCTCGACCTTGCGGTGGAGGGCTATTTCCCTGCAGATTGGATGACGCATGACATGCTCGCACAGGAGCTCAATCGCATCCGCACCAAAGCGGAAAACGACTTGGGGGACTTGGCTGCTGAGCAGGAAACGCACGTGCTCTCGCCTGCAAAAATTTGCGAACTCACCGAGCCGGAAAAAGAGAAAATCAAACAGTGCGCTGCTATTCTGCAACGCCGCCCCGCCGACGAAATTGAAAAGGATTATGTAAAAGCCGTGCTGAACGCTTGGGAGCACGTGCCGCTGGATTGCAGTCCCCTCCCCCTGGGAGCGCTCAAGGAGACCATGTTTCTCGGCATGCTGAATCGATCCTGCAGTTACAACAAAACCGTGCCGGAATGGAGACGCGTGGGACGTGAGAATATCGCCGCGCGTCTGGACACATGGAAAAAGAAAGTAAGCGAAGCTTTGGACCGCTTTGTTTCGCGCCGCATCGCCGCGCTGGAAAAATGCTTGCTCGATGAACTCGCCGCCTTCGAGCAGTCCGAGCAAATCGGGCGTACCATTGCCACGGCACAGACCGATATCGAACTGGTGAATACGCTGCGCAAGGGACTCTCAACCATCCTGCTCACCGCGCGTCGCCTCAAAGCCCTGCAGTAATTTTCGATGCTCGTAGATTCACAGTTTCCTGCTCCGCATGCAGAGGTCATTTTCTACGCTGTAGCCGCCAGGCCCGTGCAGGAGGAAGAACAAAAAAACTCCTTGTGCGCGTCCGGTCGCGTACTTCTGGGCGTGCTGCGCCTGCGCGCCGCTACCCTGCACCGTCTGCTGCTTGAAATGCCCGTGCAAACCGGCGGTTGGATGAGCGCAGAAAGCCCCTTTGCCCGTGCCGGCCTTTTCCCGAGAAACTCCACTTGGGGCGCTTACAACCCTGCCGATTTTCCGGACACCTGTTTTCCGAATATCGGGCAGACTTTTCTTTCCACTCAGCGCACAGGCAAACTGCGAGGCTTTCGCATACCGGATCCGCCCGGAACGGGTCGCACAGACCTGATGCTGCACTTCGCCGAACGTTTCGGCTCCGAGGGCTGTATCTCTTCCCCCGACTCCGCCGCTTGGCGCGATTTCTGTTGTCTCATGCAGCAGCTCTGTGAACACGGTATCGAACGTATCCCCCTGCTCATCCGCTTCCCCTGACCTTTGACGATTCGGCCAGTCAAGAACACTCCCCGGCATTATTTTCAAACTTTCCGGATGAGGTTATGGGACCACGATTTTTCCCCTCCGTTTTCCCGATCCTAATTTTGCGGATTGGAACGCATAAACAGCAATCGAATTTTCTAACACGATTGGCCTGACCTCGTACTTGACAAATGGACCGTTGTGGTATAGTTTTTCCGCGAGTCATATGAAAGAGCAGATAGCACAAGTACAAGCCGAGGCTATGGAAATCCTGTCCAAGGCGGCGGATATGAAAGAACTCGAGCAGGCGCGCGTGGCAATCCTGGGCAAAAAGGGGACATTCACCCGGGTGCAGCAGGGCATGAAGGACGTGCCTAAGGAGGAGAAGCCCGTTGTGGGAGCCCTGCTCAATGCAGCCCGAACAGAAATTGCCGCCGCCATGGATCAACGTCTGGCAGAACTGCAAGCACAGGCAGATGCAGCTGCTGTGAGCGGCGTTGATATCACCCTGCCCGGGGCTACTCTGCCTGCGGGTGGACTGCATCCCATTTCCCTAGTGCGTGAGGAAGCTGTGCGCATCCTGCGTCGTATGGGATTCACTTTGGCCGACGGTCCTGAGATTGAAGACGAATGGCACTGCTTCGACGCTCTGAACACCCCGACTGATCACCCTGCCCGCAATGAAAAGGATACCTTCTACTTCGACAGCGGAAAGTTGCTGCGCACACAGACCAGCACCGTCCAGGCCCGCGTAATGGAAAAACAAGCGCCTCCGGTGCGCATCATCTGCCCCGGCTCAGCTTTTCGGCGCGACGCCATAGACGCCACTCACCTGTCGGCTTTCAACCAGATTGAGGGGTTGTACGTAGATCGCGAAGTGAGCGTGGGCGATCTGAAAGGGACGCTTGAGTATTTCCTGAAAGCCCTCTTCGGGGATGAGACAGCCGTGCGCTTCCGTCCGCATTTCTTTCCCTTCACAGAGCCGAGTTTTGAAATTGATGTACTCCTGCAAGCCGCCGGTCAGGAACCACGCTGGATCGAAATTGCCGGATGCGGTATGGTGAACCCGGCAGTATTCGAAAACATTGACCTCGAATCCGGCAAAAACTTCTATGTCGGCTGCACCGGCTTTGCTTTCGGTATCGGTCTGGAGCGTCTGGCCATGATTCGCTGGGGCATTCGCGACATCCGTCTGCTCATCGAAAACGATGTGCGCTTCCTCGCTCAATTCCAATAAACTTTTCTCTCGCTATGAATATTTCAAAAAACTGGCTCGCCGCATACATCGATCTGGACGGTCTGGATACCCGAGAAATGGCCGACATGCTCACCTTCGCCGGAGTGGAGGTGGAAGCCATGCACGAACGAGGCGTCACTACCGATCAGGTCGTGGTCGCTCAGGTGATGCAAAAGACGCCCGTGGAAGGGAGCGACCACCTCAATGTGTGCATGGTGGACGCCGGTGAGGGCAACCTGCGCCAAATTGTGTGCGGCGCACAGAATTATAAAGAGGGCGACAAAGTTCCGTGCGCTTTGCCCGGAGCTGTTTTGCCCGGTGGTTGGCAAATCAAGGAGGGCAAGATGATGGGCCACGCCAGCTGCGGCATGCTCTGCTCCGCCTCCGAACTTGGCCTGCCGGACAAGGAACACGGTCTGTGGATTCTGCCTCAGGAGTACGCAGTCGGAACGCCGGTGCGTCAATTCACAGGAACCGATATTTTTTTCGAGCTTGAGATTACGCCAAACCGTCCGGACTTGCTCAGCCACTGGGGCATGGCTCGCGAACTGGCAGGCATTACCGGGCGCGCTCTGAAAACTGACCCCGGCGATGTATCGCCTCAAACGCAACTCGCAGGCAAAAGCATTCTGCTGTCCGCGCCGGAAATCTGCCCGCTCTACACTGCCACGCGCATCAGCGGAGTGAAGATCGGCCCCTCCCCAGAGTGGCTCGCTGAACGGCTCATCGCCATCGGGCTACATCCCATCAACAACGTGGTGGACATCACCAACTACTGCCTCTTTGAGCTGGGACACCCGTTGCATGCCTTTGATGCTGCTCAAGTTCAGGGAACTCTCGATATCCGCCTTGCTCAACCGGGTGAATCTTTCACCAGCCTCATGGGCGATGAGTACGCACTGCAGGAGAGTGACTTGGTCATCTCCGACGCCTCCGGGCGCGCACTCGCACTGGCCGGGGTGATGGGAGGCAAGAACTCCGGAGTCACGGATCAAACCACAGACATCATCCTGGAGTCCGCCTGGTTCCTTCCCGGAAACGTGCGCCGCACGAGCCGTCGACTCGGTCTTGCCTCCGATTCCTCCTATCGCTTCGAGCGAGGCACCGCTCCGTGGAATACGCTGCGCGCTGCCGCCCGTGCCGTGCAACTCATCCTCGAATGTGCAGGTGGCAAAGCTGAACCCACGGCTGTGGCCGGGCAAGCACCCGCCATGGCCCCCGAAAAGCAGGTCAAAGAGGCAACCGTGCTGCAGCAGGGCACGGACGCCAAAGTGTACTGCGCTCTGCCCAAGGTGCAGCTGGATTGGAAAGAACTGGACGTCATGACCAACGCCGCGATCCCACATATGGAGGCCGCACGAATCTTGCGTAATCTCGGTCTGAAGGAAACCTCTCCCGGCTGCTGGGATTGCCCGCCATGGCGCCTCGATCTCAAACGCAGCTGCGATTTGTTGGAAGAAGTAGTGCGGGTGTACGGCATTGGCAACATCCCAGCCACCCGCACGGCAATCTATGTCCCGGAAAGCGCGCAAGACCGCGCACACGACTTTCGGTGTGCAATTTCTCGCCACTTAACCGGCGCCGGCTTCTGGGAAGTGCAAACCTTCAAGCTTATCGCCGCGCAAAGTATCGACCCCACAATCGCAAGCGTGCAATATGCGCTGCCGATTAAGCCTCTTCAACCCGGAGACGTCATACGCGTCGCACTCCCGTTGTCGGAGGATCATGCCGTGCTGCGCCCCTCGTTGGCGCCGGGGCTACTGGCCGTCGCCGCGCGCAACCTTAATCAGGGACTGGAAACGCTGCGCTTCTTCGAGTGCGGACGCGTATTCCGCAACACTGGCGGAGGCAAAGGAAAGGACATCGAAAGCGAAGTCCTGGGCATCTTGATGGCCGGAAAAGCAACCCCGGCAAGCTGGGATTGCCTCCATCCACAGACCGTTGCTCCCCAACATATTACGGCCGTACTGGAGGGTCTGCTTCCCAAGTCGCGCATCACTGTGCTGCCTGCTAGGCTTGCGCGCAAGGAGGCGGCAATCAGCGCTGACATTTTGGCGAACGGACAGACATGCGGCTTCCTGGCGCGTGTAGCATTGAGCGCCTGCCGTGCGCTTGACTTGCCTGCCGATTGCTACTACGCTGAGCTCGATCTGCGCAAGCTTCAGCAAATCTCCACTGGCCCATTCAAGGTGAAGGAGCTTCCGCTCTACCCCGCTTCAGGACGCGACGCCACGCTGGAAACTCCAGTTTCCATACAGCACGCCGATGTCGTGAAGGCCGTGGAATCCATTCATCAGAAACTTCTGGAAAGCTGTCGCCTCAAGGAGCTGTTCTGCGATCCCACCGGGGAGAAACTCGCCGTGGACCGCAAAGCAATGACCTACAGTTTCCTCTATCGCAACCCCACGGCCACCCTCACGGCGGCAGAGGTGGATGCCGCCCACAGCGAGCTGCTCAAAGCTTTGGCCTCCAAGCTCCCTGAACTGCGTTACCGCTGATTGCCGCCGAATTTACCAGAGAAAAACTCTTGTTCCTGAGGCGTACTTTCGCAGACCACAAGTCGTCACATTTTCCGGACACCGCGCCCCGGGAACTGGGATTTTTTGTTGTTCATTGCTCGTATTCAGCAGCTAGCGCCTTTTGCTAGTATTGCGCTCGCGGCTCTTTTCGTAATTTTCCCCAGCCATGCTTTCCAGGCGTTCTGCTTTTTTCTCCTCTCCGGCAAGCCTCCAACACTCCGCAATGCAACGCATGATTCCAGCCTCTTTCTTGATGGCAAAGAAATCTCCTCCGCTAAAGGCAGTTTTCGTGTACAACCCATCGGCATCTTTGGCGCATGTTCGCCAAATGGCGCGTACCGCCTCCTCGCGCTGCTTGTCTTCCATGTCCGTCTTGCTGAGGATATTTTTTGCGCTGTCATCCAGCATGCGCATGTAGAGTTCCAATGTCTTGCCGAAGACATCGGGCTGTCCCACATATTCCTTAAGGTAGGATTTGAAGAAGCCGGCCAAGCCCCGATAGTCCTCCTGTCTCACGTAAATGGCCGCCTGACGCTCCAAACTCTCCATAGCTAAATCAATGCGTCCAATCTTGATGAGTTCATCCATCTTGCGCGAACTCTTCTTGAGTGCATTCATCTTCACATTGTCGCGCCTCCCTTCCATCACGTGGTCATTTTGCACCGCCTGCATCAGATCCATCAATTCTTTGTTCTTCTTGCTCTGATGTGTGAGTTCCA
This sequence comes from uncultured Akkermansia sp., assembly GCA_947629715.1. Classification (GTDB taxonomy): domain Bacteria; phylum Verrucomicrobiota; class Verrucomicrobiia; order Verrucomicrobiales; family Akkermansiaceae; genus Akkermansia. Next base: position 13,093 of record CANRET010000014.1, on the reverse strand, counting down.
CGTACAAACGCCGCCACGCCGTCATGCTTACAGCCTCCTTGCCGCAGAGTTCCATCACATCCACAAGATTACGCCACGAGACTGTGAGCTGCGGAAAGGCAATAGTCACGTAGCGTGCGGTCCCCATAGCTTGCGTCTTGCAACCGATACGGCAAAGATAATCCGAAAGCACCATGCAGTTCATCGCAGGTTCCAAACGATCCGGCGTGAGCCTTTTATCGCGAGCCAGCAACATGGATTCATGCAAACTGAGCCCCGAACATGGATCCATGTACCGCCCGGTCTTATACCCATAGGAACCGGATGTAGTCCACCCGCCCTTTTCCGAGGTGTAAAGGGCCACCCATGCATGCGGACCTCGGTCGCCATCGCCAGTGATAATGACCGCTGGCAAGCCCCTTGTTTTAGCGGAAGTGGCACAGAAGTAGGCTTGGTCACGACACACTCCTCCCTCTTCAAGTATCTCCTCAAAGGTGTATTTGATATAGGGATCCACGTCCTGCGTGACGCGCTCCATGAGGTACTTAACCTTCGAATACGTATCCCCCCAGTTCACACGCTGGTAATCCAGTTTTTTCTTTACCCACTGAAACTCCGACATCGGCAGACGCACATCCACGACATGCAAAAGTTCCGTTATGCTGAGCTTCCGGATATCTGTGAGCAACGTGTTGGCAATATCCTGCTCGCGGAAAAAGTCATAAAGTTCCGGGATGCTCAGTAACTTTTCATCGGGCGCGCGCAGCATACCGCGAGAATGCGCAACCTCCTCGCGCACTAGTGAGCACGCTATAGCGAGATTCATGTAGCGCACGCGGTCACGCTCTGGCGCCCTCTTCCAAAGGCTGAAAAAAACCTTAACTGTTCGCGAAAGCGTCGAAGGGTCTGCCGAGTGATACACGAAAGCCTGCAGCAAGCGGTGCAACGGACGAGAACGATCCAGCAGCAGCCAACGCATAAATCGGTCCGCTGATTCCGCAGACGCCTCCCCCAGCTTCCTTTCGATAGTAACAAATTTATCCAATTTCTCCACGCCCACGAGCTTGGCGAGCAAACACAGCTCCACAGCGCTCATCAAAATGTGTGAATTCTTGTAGCTTTGGTAACTAAGCCTCTCTCCGGCAATGAGCTGTGGCGCAATCTCACGGATGCGATTCTCCAACATCGGAACAAGTTTACTCATTTCTCCGTATTTGATCATACGCTCCAGCCATGATCTCCAAAGAGCCTGCTGAGCAGGCGTAGTGGATCCACCGCCGTACAACACCAGATCCCCCTCATACCCTTCGACGGAATTCGTTTTAGGCTTCTCGGACGGGGAAGGCTGACTATCCGTTGCGTCTTCGCCTTGCGGAGACTCATCCTCCGACCTCGGCTCGACAGGAGAATCCTCTTTCACCAGCTCCGGCAGCGTCATCGAAACATCGCCGTCTTTCGATGCTGTGTCATCCGTCAAATTATCCGGCAGCGTATCTCCAGGTGAGGAATGAGGGTTCTCATCCGTCTTCCTCTGCGGCGTATCTTCCTGCTGTTGAGGTTCTTCCTTACCCGTCGGTGTGTCCTGCTGATCCGCGTCCACAGAATCCTCCAGGAGATTTTCCTCCTTCGCCTCATCGCTTGATTCCCGCTGCTCTTCTTCTCCACTGCGAGACTGAGTCGGAGCTTCGGATTCCGTCAGCGGCCGCACCTTGGTCTCCTCCGGCTCTTCTCCGTCACGAGTCAACATATTGAACACTCCAACTCCACTCCCGATCGTCACAAAAATCGCTCCGGCAACCACATACGGCCATGCCCGAAAACGCGTCTTTCCCTTTGCAGCTCTCTGCCGAAGCTTTCTCATGCTAAAATTATAATGTTTTTCTCTTGCCTTGAAAAGGAAAAATTCCCAAAAACAAGTACGCAGACTTTGCATTCGCGCACACGAGCTTCTTTCCCAATCGTAAATGGCTTCGTTGTCGCTTTCTGCCACGTAGGTTTTTGAGCCCTCGAAATTCCACTGCGATCCTGCCTTGCAAAATTTTGAACTTTGCTCGACCTTCTTCCTATCTTCAGCAATCGTGCACAGGCAATTGTATTAAAAAAATGCAATTGCTTTGTGATTCTTGCATCGAAGGCCTGTCTGTGTTAGAATGCGCCCGATGATGGAGTACACGTCGCTCATCGAAAAAAGGCGCAGACGGCTGACTGAGCTGGAACAGCTGATCGAAGATCCTGAACTGTTTGAGGATCAGGCTCGCGCGGGCGAGTTGATGCGCGAGCACCGCCGCACTCAAAAGTTGCTCAACGATTGGGATCAACTTGAACACGTTAAAAAGCAAATAGAAGACAACACGGCTCTGAGTTCAGGGGACGACGAACTCGCCAAACTGGCGGCGGAGGAACTTCCGGAGCTCAGGAAGCAGGCTGCCGAACTGGAAGAGCAAGTTCAGTACGCTTTGCTTCCTCGAGATGAACTGGAAGACCGCGACGCCTTGCTGGAACTACGCGCCGGCACCGGGGGAGATGAGGCAGCCCTCTTCGTAGGAGATTTATTGACCATGTACCAACGTTTTGCAGAGAGTCGCGGCTGGCGTTACGAGCTACTGGACGCTTCGCCGAATGACATCGGCGGGTTCAAGGAGGTCACCGTGCGAGTGGTTGGCGAGGAAGTTTTTCGTTTTCTCAAATACGAAAGCGGTGTCCACCGCGTACAGCGTGTGCCGGTCACCGAGGCACAGGGACGCATTCACACTTCCACCGCCACCGTAGCCGTGCTGCCGGAAGCTGAAGAGGTGGATGTGCAGATTCGTCCGGAGGATTTACGCATTGAGACCTGCCGCTCCGGCGGCGCCGGAGGACAGCATGTGAACCGCACGGAATCTGCCGTGCAAATTTTTCACCTGCCCACAGGAATCATGGTGCGCTGCGAAAAAGAACGCTCGCAGATCATGAACCGCGAAACGGGTATGAGCATTTTACGCGCACGACTCTTCGAGATAAAGCAAAAAGAAGCTCAGCGCAGCTACTCGGAAAAGCGACGCTCCCTGATCGGATCCGGCGGCCGCGAGGAAAAAATCCGCACCTACAACTTTCCTCAAAACCGCATCACTGACCATCGCATCTCCTACACCGCCTATAACCTCGACATCGTGATGGCTACCGGCGCACTGGACGAGCTTGTCTCACGCATGCAACATGCTGAGATGACCGAGCGTCTGGACGAACTCGTCTCATGAAATCTCTGCGCGACATTTTAAGCTCCGGCACAGCCTACTTGGAGGCCCGTGGAACCGAGGCCGCCCGCTCTTCCATGCAGGCCCTCATCGCCCACGTCATGGGAACGGATCGAACGTGGATATACTTGCACATGGATGAAATGCTGCCGGAGGAAAAACTTGTCCAATTGCGCGATCTCCTGCGGAAACGCGGTCAGGGTGTTCCCCTGCAACACCTGCTCGGCTCAGTGGAATTCTACCGTCGAAACTTTCGCTCCGACTCTCGCGCTCTTATCCCGCGCCCGGAGACGGAAGAACTCGTGGAGCTTGCACTCAGAACATTTTCTCGCTCCGTCTCTTCCCCTCGCATCTTGGACATGGGTTGCGGATCCGGTGTCATCGGCATCACCTTGGCTCTGGAGCTGCGAGACCTGCTTCCGGATGTATCGTTGATCGACATCTCCCCGGCGGCTCTCAGCTTGGCTTTAGAGAATGCTACTTCGTTGGGCGCGCGTGTGCGCACCTTCCGCTCGGACCTCTTTTCCGCTTGGCAACCCCTGACAAATGAGGAGGACTCTCGTATCCTGCCGCCCGATTCTTTTCACCTAGTGTTGGCCAATCTTCCCTATGTGCCGGATCACGAAACGTTACAACCGGAAGTTGCTTACGACCCCGCCACAGCACTGTATGGCGGGAAGGACGGGTTGGATGTCATCCGCCGCTTCCTAGCCCAAGTCAGGCCGCACATGGAGCCGGACGCATGCATGTTGCTGGAAGTCGGACACGACCAGGGAGAACGCGTCATCGAGCTGATGCGTCAGGCAGGCTTTACACGCATGGCTTTACACAGCGACATGAACGGCATGGCTCGCTTTCCCATCTGCTACGCACCCCCTGCGGCCACTGCATAACGATCACCCAACCAAAGATTGCCCCCCGGAGTCGGCAACATGACACGCCGCTCACGCGGCTATGCCGAAATGGCGTTGAATATCGGCAAAAATCCGATCTCGCAGTGTCCTCGCCTTGTTGATGTCACGCGTGCGCAGCGAAAAACGCAAGCGCTCCGCAGTGGCATCCGGTTTGTGTACCGTCACATGACACCACCATACGCCACGGTTATTCCACAGATGATGATTCTCATTATCATCGTTGATTCGCAGTGCTATATGTGTCTTTTGACGTGTCATGACTTGTTATATCTTACAGGATCGGTGCAACCGATCGGTTCCACTCGCAGTAATGGACACCCGACTCGCGACGAGCGTTCAATCTTTTCTCTGCGTTTCCTCAAAACAAGATCCCAGCCTTCTTGAGAGTCGCGAAGGCGCCGTTCTTGGAGATAGAACGCAAAGCCTTGCAGGAAAGCTTCATGCGGATATATCCACCGCGTCCGCCGTTAAGCTCCGGCACCCAGATACGCTTCTCTTGCAAGTTCGGGAAAACTGTGCGGTTCACCGTCTTGGTCACATGACGTCCGATACCGCCCTTCTTCTTAGCCAAACCGGAACGGTGAATACGGCGACCTTTATGAGGAATTGCTAACGTGATGTTACAGATTCTGGACATGACGTGTCTTTCGTTGAAAAGGTTTGTGGGAGAGCATTGTATCTTCTTTGAACGCAACGTCAAGCAAAATCTCTGTTCTCATGCTGTTTTTTTCGCAACCCCCAGCGGGTTCATCTGAAATCACCGCATCACAATTAAGGCAGAGAAAGGTGCAAGGGATTGAAATCACTTCTCGCGCGACAAAAATCAGAACGAAAAAAAAGAAATTATTCGCGAATGACAACTTCAGTGCCAAGGGGCAGGAGGTTGAAGAGCGTGGAGCAAATCTCGTGTTGCATGCGGACGCCGCCGTGAGAATCCGGGGTACGCAGGACATTGCCGACGTGGAGTCCGACGCCATCATTCGTAAGACGCATGAAAAAGGGCATGGAGGAGCCGTAGAGATTGGAGCGGTGGTAGCGATCTTTTTGACTGATGCGAAAGAAGCCGGTAGGGGTAGCGTGTTTAGATCCTCTGCCGGTGCAAACGGGAAAATCCATGGAGAGACGGTCGGCTACAATGAGAAGTCCGCGTTGCGATGAAAGATTGATCACGATGAGAAATTTGCCAGAAGAAACCAAAGCATCCGGGTCGCGCCAAGTGTCATAGGTATGGGGATAGTCATTGCGGTTACGGAAAGACTGGTAACTCTCCGTAAATTGAACTTTCGGCAGGACGGTAGAAACGATGTATTCAAACTTGGATGCGTTGTATTCGGCGAGAAGCTTGGCGGAGGCCTCGCGATGCAACTCCTGAGCAAGGGAGAGAGGGGTCTTTCTGTCGCGTCCCCGGTGGTCAATTCTGGCGCCGGCATCCAGGAGCATAGTGAGAAGCTCCGGGTTATCGCAAGACATCACCAAATGCATGATGGCAGAGTAGCCGCGTCGATCCAGCGCATTGATATCGGCGCCATCGGCCAACAGTCTCCGGATGGAAGGCACGTGAGGTCTGCTGTCCCGCACCAGAAGCATAAGAGCAGTGCGTCCCTGAGTATCGCGGGCATGGGGATTGAGCGTGATGTCAATAATGTTCCGTTGCGCGAAAAGTTCAATAAAGAGATGGCGGGTGTCCGGGCGCTCGTTGGCAATTTTCAAAGCGCTGTCTCCCCGATTGTTCAGAATGGTTGTGTCAGCGCCTGCATCCAATAAAGCGGCAGCGGCAGACACATCGACAGGATCATCCTCAACGGCACGTTGCATGAGTGGCGTGTTACCGAACTTGTCCACAGCGTTGACATCGGCGCCGGCCTGGACGAGCAGCTCTACCGTGCGTGCGGAAGTTGTAATGTGCAGGGGCGTTCTGCCGAAGCCATCCGCGTTGTTGACATCAGCGCCGACTCGAACGAGAGCTTCCACGCGATCAGGAAAATCTGCGGCGAGGTGGAGAGGGCTCCTTCCGCGGGCATCCGGAGCATTCGGATCGGCGCCGGCTTGGACAAGGAGACGGATGGATTCGGGGTTTGAGGCAAGGTGAAGAGGGGTTCTGCCCCGGGCATCCGCCTCATTGCTCGCTGCGCCGACTTGGAGAAAAACCGCTACGCGCTCTGGGAAATTGACAAACCGATGAAGCAACGTCTGCCCGTCTGAGTCTTTGGCATTCACATCGGCTCCCGCACGGGTGAGCAGCTTCAGTGTGTCGATGTTGGTCGTCAGTTCAAGCGGGCAGCGGCCTCGGGTATCAGCAACGTTGACATCCGCCCCTGCTTGGATGAGAGCCGATACACGTTCAGGGTCCTCCAGCGCCCGGTGCAGTGGCATGAGTCCGGCATGATCCCTGGCTGACAATTGAGCCCCGGCGTGAACGAGCATCAACGCAGATTCCGGGTTGGATACAATGTGCAACGGCGTGACCCCATCGCTGTCGGCTGCATTCACATCGGCTCCGGCTTGAATGAGCGCCCGGACAAACGCAGGAGAGTCCACAACCAAGTGCAGCGGACTCCTGCCGCCATCGACACGAACATTCACTCCGGCAGGACCACTGAAGAAGCGGAGCAACGCGATATAGGTGTCCGGCGAAACATCCGGGGAAATGGAGGCAATGGTTGACGGACTGACGGATGCGCCGTGCTCCGCCCAAAATTGGCAGAGAGCCGCCAAATCCTGCCCCGCCTGCGGGTGGGACACCAGGTATGGGAGAAGGGGACAAGCCTCATCCGCCGCACGAACATCGGCTCCTGCAACAAGCAGCGCCTTTGCAATATCAACTGATGGAGCGAGATGCAGGACAGTCCTGCAATCAGGCGAGAGCTTGGCATTGGCGTCTGCCCCGGCCGCCAGGAGAATTCGTACGAGCGTTTCATCCGCCGTGACCGCCAATGAGAGGGGGGAGCGATTTTCGTTCTGCTCGTTGTTCCCATTGGGAGACGCTCCGAGCTGCAGGAGCCGACACATGATGCGGACCATATGCGACGCAGTGAAAGCAGCTGACAGCTCCGGCAAAAAGGCAGCCGCATCCGTCGGAACCCTTCCGCCGGAAGCTTGCGCAAGAGCCTCCAGGATGCGCAAGTCATATTCCTCAGCGGATTCTTCGGAACTATGCGGGAAGTGATTCGAAGCAAGGTATTCAGAGAGGAAAGTCTGCCAAATATGCTCATCCGCAGTCCACCCACATGCGTGTAATCTGTTGATCAGCTCCGGAATGTCCATTGCAAGATCAGATGACAATTCATCAGAATGGCAGAGGATCTTCGCGAGCAATGCCGCTTCCGCGCACACATCACAGGGCAACGGCGCCGAGGCAGTGGGCGTCTCCTGCAAAGGCAAACGCAGAGTAAGTGCAAGCCATCGGACTTCTTCGGGCGCCTCTTTGCCTATGGTCACGCACTGCTTGCCGCTGTCCTGAGCCAGCACCAAAGCACGCGCCTGCAGAGCAAGCTGCACCATATTCGTGCAAGACGCTCCAACTTCCGCTCTGCCGCTATCTGCCTCATCCACCATGCGCAGCAATGCGAGAATACGCCCATCAGTCGCGTAGTCCGAGGCAGTTTTCCCCTTGCCGCTTTTGAGATCTGTCTTCGCTCCTTTGGCCACGAGCCAACACACAACCGGAAAATGATTGACGGCCGCAGCGTACATGAGAGCCGTTTGCCCAAAAGTATCGGTGGCATTTACATCTCCTCCGTCTTCTATTGCTTGCAATTTTTTGATGATCCTCCTCTGGAGCCGTTCTTCGCGCTCTCCCTCTGCAGGCCGGGTCCGAACAAAGGCAGAAACCTCATCCGATGAAGCCGAAGAATGTGTTTTTTCTGTATAACTCCGTGTTCCCCCAAGTACCATGCAGATCCCCACAACCAATGCCGCACAGAGCCTCCTGCTTGCGCAGACGTGCCCTCCTTGCATCTCCTCCTGCATCCCGAGCGCTTTCATTTCGTTTAATGCCTCACCAAACTAACAAATTCTCCGCTTTTTTGCAAGCTGTGAATGTTATATAACCTAACCTTTTTTCTTTCCTCTCGATGACAAAACTAACGAGTAAGCGCGAAAAAATAGAGCCGTCAATTTTCGCGAGGAAAGCTCACGGAAGTTGAGCTTGCTTTTTGTTGCAGAGTCAGTACAATGGCGCACATGCCCGTGCTGCAAAATACGATAGCCTTGATATTTGACTTTGATAAGACGCTCAGTCCGCACAACATGCAGGAGGATACGATATTTCCTGAGTTCGGGATAGATGCGGAAAAATTCTGGCAAAAATGCAATACCCGGAGTTTGGAAGAAGGATGGGACGGCGAGTTGAGTTACTTGAAAGAACTGCTGGACGTACTGCGAATGGACGGAGTGAGCAACGCGCGACTGCGTGAATTGGGCAAGAAGCTGGTGTTTTATCGGGGCATACCGGATTTTTTCCGTGAGCTGCCGAAGCGCAGTCTGAGTGAGAAGCACCTGCAGGGCGGCGTTCATATTGAGTTCTACATTGTATCCAGCGGACTGAAAGCAATTATTGACGGATCAACGCTGCGCCCTTACATGAGGGAAGTGTTCGGCTGCGAGTTCAGCGAGAGCGAAGGCTGCATTGAGTTCCCGAAGCGCGTGCTCTCACACACCACGAAAACGCAGTTCCTCTTCCGTATCAACAAGGGCATGCTGCGCTACACGGAAGATGTGAATGACCACATGGACGCGGAATTGCGGCCTATTCCTTTCAGCAACATGATTTACGTGGGCGACGGCCCAACAGATGTGCCTTGCTTCACCGTGATGCGACACCAGGGAGGGCACAGCATCGCCGTGTATGACCCGGATGACGAAACCCGCCAAAGCTTCCGCAAAGGCTACAGCCTGAAAACCGACCAGCAGAGGGTGGATTTTTTTGCTCCGGCGGACTACTGCGTGGGCAGTCACCTTTTTAACATCATCGAGGAAACCGTTCACCACATCGCGGACAGAATTATCCGTGCGCAAGGTATGTAATGACCTGAGTAAACCATCGGGAAGTCCGATTTGCAACTAAAAGCTTTCAGCGTCTTTGCTCCGGAATGCTTCTGGGCGGGACAGCACGAAGTCCAGTAAATCGCAGACACGGCTCTTTCGAAGCAGAGCGAAAAGCCGGACCTCGCCGGGACTTGCTCATATCCGTTACTCGTCAATTTTGAGGCGATCCATTCTCCGCCGTTTCACGAGGAAAGGAGGTCTCCACCCCGTGCCCTCGCGCCCGAGGGAGCAAGATGATTCTCTCCATGCCCACGGCGTGCAGTAGTTCGGGATCCGTAATCGGCTCGTGCGAATTGTAGCCCAGGATGAGAATATCCGCGCGCTGAAAATCCTCCGGAATTGCTTCAAAAGTTGAAAGTGCGGCATCGCCGACAAAAAGAAGGCAACGCTTGTCCTGCCTCTGCCAGTGGATGACAGGCGAGGCGTTGGCGGAATACCTCGTGGGCAGCCCGGCCGGAGGCGCAAAAATGGTAAAAACACCGGCAGGTGTTGTGAAACGCTGCGGAGCTGAGCCGGGCGGAGCGGTGAAATAGCGTAGCTGAGGCCAACTCTGCGAGTAAATGCGCATGGCGGCGTCATCCTTCAACTTCGGGCAGAGAACGGGAGAATACCCGGCGTGAAAAAGCGCGGGCTGCACGATGTGGCGCGCCACGTTTTCTCCTCGGGCGTCACCCGTCAAGATGCCCGGATTGCCTAAAACACATGCGCACTTGCCGTTGCTGAGAGGCAGCAGCATGTAATCCCCTGCCCCCGCCGGCGGTGCAGCGGGAAGATATGCCCCGGGCACCGAGCCGAACACCCCTACAAGCGAAACAAGCCAGCCCGCACTGCCGAGCGCTCCCGCCTGCGCCACGCCGCCCAACAGAGGAACGCCACTCGTTGCCAACAAGAGCAATCCCGTCAACATCACCACCGGTAGCAACGGCGCAATGAGGATATTGATGAGATAGCTCGCCGTATTCACCACGTGAAAATGCACGATGGAGAGAGGAAGGGAGGTTAGCCACGCGCACAGCGATACCACCACCGCCCCGCGCACCAAAAGCTCCGCGCTGACCGCACGACGCTCCCAACTCGTGTGAATGCGCACGGGAATGTAGGGATCCGGTCCGAACCACGGCGAATCTGACATCCCGTAGCGCACCCCGAGACAGATCGCGCCGTACACCAAAAAAGACAGCTGAAAGCCCGGCTGGTGCAACTGATACGGCCGAAGCATGAGAATGATCAACGCTGCAAAGCACCACGTATTCAAAAAGCTCACGCGTCGCCGCAGCATGAGCGCGCCTAGCAATGCCGCCAGCATCACATACGCTCTCAATGCGGGCGCTGCCATACCCGTGGCAAACACGTACAGCCCCACCCCGATGAGCTGCACCCAGCGTCCCGCTGCGGGATGCACCCGACACAACCTCAGAAACGCCCAAAGTATGGATGCCACGATACCCACATGCAGCCCGCTCACCGCAAAGGCGTGCAAACACCCGCCGCGACGGAAAATATCAATCGTGCTGTCATCTGCCCGCTCTTTCTCCCCCAGCACAAGTGCACAAAGCACCTGCCGTCGCACATCTTCCTCGCTCCCCGGCGGCATCAATCGATCGGCGAGTGCGCTGCGCATACTCTCCGCCACGCGCAACAAAGCGGCATAACCGAAGGAACTCCTGCCCTCACGCTCTGCACGCAGACACGCCAAACGCGCAGAAATCCCCTGCCCTCGCATCCACTCCTCCGGAGAAAACATACCCGGCACGAGCGGCTCCTGAGCAGGCAGCAATTCGCCGACCACGCGTACCCGGTCTCCCACTTGCACAGGAATTTCGCCATAAACAGCCACGCGGACGCCCAACATGCCGATTTCAACGAAGCAGCTGCGGTTGAGCGTGCGAACGACTGTGCCGCGCACCTGCACAGCGCTCGGCGGAGGCTGCGCAGTGAGCTGCAGTCGCTCTGCCGTCCGTTGCCGCAATGCCGCGCACAACGCCACAATCACTCCGCAGAGGACCGCGCAGAGAAGTACCCGCCACGCGCGCAGAACACACGCAGCCAACAACGCCACGCAGACAACGCTCCACCCGACTGCACCGCCGTAAATAATGCCTGTCACCACCGCAAGCGGCAACAGTAGCGGCGCGCGATTCGTCACTTCTCGGCAAACATCAAGCGCCGCATGTTTCTTGCACTCGCCTTCGTCCGAGGCCTCTGTGCTCATGGTCGGCATAATTCAGGGACGCTGCCGAGCAGAGCGCAGAGCGTGAAGTCGCATAAGCATCTTGGGATGCAGCTCGCGGCGGATCCATTCGTAAGCAAGCGGGAGCTCTCCCGCGCGATAGGCACGCCCGATGCTGGCCTCGACCTCCGTGGCATTGCCGACAAGGCGTAAAAAATTATTCGACGTGAGCTGAACAAAGGTCTCGCCATCAATGTGCCCGTGACACTCCGCGAGCAAAAATTCACGCACGTAGAGCGCCAAAACCGCATCCCCGAGCCAGGCCTCTGCACGAGTTGCAGGATCATGTTCGGGAGGCACCTTGCTCATAGCGTGCAGGCAGGACAAATGGAATCAGGAGCGGGAACGCGGTTCACGCTCAGCAGCAGTGCGCCCGCCGGGTGTCGTGACAAACGGTGCACCGTCAGCAGGCGCCTTTTCCGTGAAGGCCACACCGACCGTTTCGGTCTCCACACCCGCCACGGGAAAATCCTTGCGCAGAGGATGGTACGGGTAACCCTCCCACATCATGATGCGTCGCAGGTCGGGATGCCCTTCAAAGTTCACGCCCATCAGGTCAAACTGCTCGCGCTCCAGCCAGTTGGCAGACCTCCAGATCGGCGTCAGCGAGGGAACGGACGGATTCTCCCCGGGAGCGGGCACGCGCACGAGGAGGTTTACCCCGGTCTCCGCTTGCGTGATGGTGTAATGGACCTCGTAACGCGGATCCTCGCCCAAGTGATCCACCGCAGAGACGCAGAGCAGCATATCAAAGCCACATGCCTCCTTCAGGTAACGCATCACCTCCGGCAATGTCTCAGCCGCCACAGTGAGCATCGTATCACCCCGAAACTCCTGCTGTCTCACTTCGGGGAAACGCCCGTGAAGCCGTTCAAGCAACTCTGTCTTTATTTTGAATTGGTCTGCCGCCATGATGGGTGGATAATGTTTGATTCAGAAAAAGCGCCGTCTGCAAGTGCCGTCAATCCACAATAACTTTCTCGTTGATGGTAGCCGCCCGCTGAGCCTCGCGCAGGTCATGCATCTTGAAAAATCCCTTCAACGGGTGATCCGTCTTCATAATTTTATCCTGCAGCGTCATCAGCCCTTGCAGCAGAGCTTCCGGACGCGGCGGACAGCCGGAAATGTACACATCCACCGGCACGATCTTGTCCACTCCCTGCAACACGGAGTACGAGCGAAACATGCCTCCGGAACATGCGCACGCACCGCAGGCAATGCACCACTTCGGCTCCGGCATCTGATCCCAGATGCGTCGCACAAACGCTGCCATTTTGTAGGTGATGGTGCCACAGATGAACATGAAATCAGCCTGCCTCGGAGCGTAGCGATTCACTTCCGAACCGAAGCGCGAGATGTCATAGCGCGAGCAAGACGCCGCCATGTACTCAATTGCACAACAGGAGGTCCCCATCGGCATCGGCCAAAGGGAGTATTTATGCATCCAGTTGATTGCCGCTTCCAGCGTGGTGTACACAAACCCGCCATCCGCATCCGGATCGCACATGTAGTTCTGCTCTATCTGCTCTTGGGTGTCCGTAGCCATCACGCGGACAAGGGTACTCCACGACCGTGGAAATGTCAAGCAGATGTGCACGCGCATCCTCGCGCACTAATCACATCCGTCCCAAGAAAATGTAATTCATGGGAGGGAAGCATGATGATGGCAGGAGTTGGCGATTTTTGGGCAA
>CANRET010000013.1 GCA_947629715.1 uncultured Akkermansia sp. | reverse complement strand
TTTCTGAGGAAACAAATCAACCTTCCTTTTTTTGTCTTCTCTTACCCTCCCTCAAAATTTTCTTGGGACGGATGTGATTTGCGGTTTGCAAAATCCGGTGCGAGATGCTATGATGAGCGGGATGAACACCCTGTACATCCTGGACGGCATGGCGCTGCTCTACCGTGCGTTCTACGCGCTGATCCATGCGCCGATGCGCACGGCGGGCGGGCTGAACACGTCGGCGGTATTCGGATTTGCGAATACGCTGCTGGCGCTGCTGGACAAGGGGAAGCCGAGTCACCTCGCCGTGTGTCTGGATGCGAGCGGGCCAACCTTCCGACATGAGAAATACGAGCTGTACAAAGCGAATCGGCAGGCGATGCCCCAGGAGCTGCGCGATTCCATACCTCTGCTGCTGGAGCTGCTGGAGGCCATGCGCATCCGCGTCATTCGCACGGAAGGCTACGAGGCGGATGACCTCATCGGCGCCCTCACGCGACAGGTGGACGCCATGGACGGGAAGATGCGCGCCTTCATGGTGTCAGCAGACAAAGATTTGGGACAGCTTATCTCGGCGCACTGCTCGCTGCTCAAGCCGGGAAAGAAAGGAAACGAGTTTGAAATCATCGACAGCGCGGCCTTTTGCGAAGAGTGGGGCATCAGCTCGCCACGGCAGATTATTGACATCCTCGCGCTCATGGGCGATGCATCCGACAACATACCGGGCGTGCCGGGCGTTGGCGCGGTAACGGCTCGCAAACTCATCGCGCAATTCGGAAGCGTGGAAAATCTGCTGGCGCACACGGCGGACATCAAGGGGAAGCTGCGCGAAAAAATCGAGCAGAACGCCGCCTCCGCTCGTCTGTCCTACGACTTGGCAACCATCCGGCGCGATGCGCCCCTGCCATGCTCGATTGAAGACTGCGCGCGCCGGGAATTCGATGCGGAGGCGCTGCGATCGCTCTTTGAAAAGCTGGAGTTTCGCGGGCTCGCCAAGCGCCTCGGTCTCTCGAGTGCGCCCGCTCACGCATCCGGCATCCCTGCATCGCCGCTCCCTGAAAGCAGCGGCGACCTGCTGCAGGGCGACCTTTTCGCCTCCCCGCAGCTCAGCGATATTTCCACCACGCCGCACACGTACCGCACCCTTGCTGACGAGCAGGAGCGCCGCGACCTCGCGACGCGTCTCGCCGCCGCCGACCGCTGGGCCTTCGACACCGAAACCACCGGACTGGATCCTCTCACCGACCGCCTGCTCGGCATCTCCTTCTGCCTCACCCCGCACGAGGCGTACTACGTCCCGATTGCAGCGCAGGAGGACGTTCAGCTTTTCGCGCCCGCCTTTGAAAGCGATGCACTCAAGGTCGGGCTCAACCTGAAGTTCGACATCAGCATGCTTCGACGCGCCGGCGTGCGCACGGTCGGCCCCTACTTCGACGTCATGCTGGCGCACAGCGCGCTGCACCCGGAGCTGCGGCACAACATGGACGACCTGGCGGCCACGCTGCTCGCCTACCGCACCATCCGTCTGGAGGAGATAGCCGGGGAAAACTGCGATACCGCTGCCGTGCCCCTGCCCCAGCTCGCGGAATACGCAGCAGAGGACGCCGACGTCACCCTGCGCCTGGCGGATGTACTCGCGCCGGATTTGGAACATGCCGGGCTCTCCCGCCTTATGGAGCAGGTTGAATTCCCGCTCATCCCCGTACTGGCGGACATCGAGCTGGAGGGCATGCGCCTGGAACCCGCCCTGCTGCAGCAAAGCTCGGATGAAATCTCTGCGCGCATCAGCGACATTTGCCTGCGCGTGGACGGCATCGTCGGTCGCCCCGTCAATCTGAACTCTCCGCAGCAGGTAGGCGACCTGCTCTTCAATGAGATGAAGCTGCTGGCCAAACCGAAAAAAACACGCACGGGTCAGTACGTGACGGATGAGGAGACCCTGCGCCGACTGGAGCCTCTCTCCCCGATCGTCAGCGATATTCTGGAGTACCGTGAACTCTCCAAACTGAAAGGGACCTACATCGACGCCCTGCCGCGCTTCATTTCCCCGGCAGACGGGCGCATTCATTCCAACCTGCTGCAGATGGTCACCGCCACCGGTCGCCTCGCCTCGCAATCCCCGAACCTCCAGAACATCCCCGTGCGCTCCGACTCCGGGCGCTTCATCCGCCGAGCCTTCGTCGCACGCGGCAAAGGCTGGAGCATCCTCTCCGCCGACTATTCGCAAGTGGAACTGCGCATCATGGCCGCTCTCTCGGCCGATCCTGCACTCGTCTCCGCCTTCACCCACGGACGCGACATCCACGCCGAAACCGCCGCCCGCATCTACGGCGTCCCGCACGAAGAAGTCACCGCCGACATGCGCCGCAAAGCCAAAACCGTCAACTTCGGCATCATCTACGGCATCTCGGCTTTCGGACTCTCCCAGCGTCTCAACTGCCCGCGCGCAGAAGCCGCCCAACTCATCGAAAGCTACTTCGCCCAATTTCCCCGCGTCAAAGCGTGCATGGACGAGCTCATCGAGCGGGCGCGCAACAACGGCTACGCGGAAACCCTGTGCGGACGCCGCAGACTCCTGCCGGATCTCACCGCCGCCAACTTCAACTTGCGCGCTGCGGCGGAGCGCAATGCCATCAACACGCCCATCCAGGGCACGGCGGCGGACATGATCAAGCTCGCCATGATTCGCGTGGCGGAGCTGCTTCGTCCTTTCCGCACGCGCATGATCATGCAGATTCACGATGAACTGCTCTTTGACCTCTGCGATGAAGAGGCCGATCAGCTCATCCCCGCCATTGCAAGCGCCATGCAGAATGCCCTGCCGCTTCCCGGCGGCGTGCCCCTGCTGGCGGAAACCGGCCGCGCCTCCAACTGGCTCGATGCACACTGACCCTCTGCCATCACCCCACACCACCATGATTCCCCTCACCGGTCTCGGCTACGATATTCACCGCTTCTCGGCTTCTCCGCGCCCGCTCATCCTCGGCGGCGTGCGCATACACGACACCCACGGTCTGGACGGCCACAGCGACGCCGACGTGCTCTGCCACGCGTTGGCGGACGCCCTGCTCGGCGCCATGGGAGAGCCGGACATCGGGCACTGGTTTCCGCCCTCGGACTTGGCCTGCGAAGGCATCTGCTCCCTGCGCATCGTCGAAAAAGCCGTGGAGCTGCTGCGCGCCGGAAAAGGCAGAGTGGCGAATGTCGATTGCGTCCTCCTTGCCGAAGCCCCGCGCATTCTGCCGCATGTGGCAGCAATGAAAGAGACCCTCGCTCCCATCCTCGGCGTGGCGCCGCAACGCGTGGGCATCAAAGCCACCACAAATGAAAAACTGGGCAGCATCGGGCGCGGCGAAGGCATTGCCGCTTTCGCCACTGCGTGCGTGCTTCTGCCGGAATAATTTGCCGCACCTCCCGTCATGTCTCCCCTCCTCGAAGCACGCCAACTTGTCGAAGCGCTCGCGCGGCGCTCCCTCACCATCGCCACGGCTGAAAGCTGCACCGGCGGACTCATCGCCTCCGCCATCACCGACGTCCCCGGCGCATCCGGAGTCTTTCACTACGGCTGGATAACCTACTGCAACGCGGCAAAAGAACGCATGCTCGGAGTACAGCCTGAACTCATCGCACGGCACAGCGCGGTAAGCGAACCGGTCGTCTTGGCCATGGCCTCCGCCGCGCGCCGCCTGGCCTCGGCGGACCTCGCCATCGCCGTCTCGGGCAACGCCGGTCCCACCGCCGCACCCGATGAGCCCCCCGTCGGCACAGTCTGCCTCGCCCTCCTCACGCCGACGCAGTCCCATGCCCTCACTCTTTTCCTCCCCGGACTCGACCGCCAAACATTTCGCCGACGCGTCGTCACCGAAGCCCTGCAACGGCTCATCCAAATGATGGAGAGCGAATCACCGGCTGCCCCCGAAACCCCTTGAGAGGACCCGCTCCTCTGTTCCCCACTCAAAAGCAATCCGGCAAACCCGCGCGGAGGGCGCCGTTGCACAGGCGCAGGCCGATGCGTCCCTCTCTCCTTGCGCCCAAACAATCAATCATCCGGATGCGTTATTTTTTCCCTTGCGTTCTTCGGGGCTTGTGGTACAAGATACGCGTGGGGGAGTCGCATGACGGCGGAAGAGGTCGGAGACACACTTTTCAACACATCGAAGACAATGAGATACCTGAATGTCACAAGCTCCCGAGGAAATGTCACAAGCTCCCGAGGAAATGTCACAAGCTCCCGGGGAAATGTCACAAGCTCAGGAGCAAGAGTCTCATAATCAAGGAGAAGAAGTGCATACGCCCGAGGAAATGTCACAAGCTCCCGAGGAAATGTCACAAGCTCAGGAGCAAAAGCCTCATAATCAAGGAGAAGAAGTGCATACACCCAGGGAAATGTCACAAGCTCCCGAGGAAATGTCACAAGTTCAGGAGCAAGAGCCTCATAATCAAGGAGAAGAAGTGCATACACCCAGGGGAATGTCACAAGCTCCCGGGGAAATGTCACAAGTTCAGGAGCAAGAGACTCATAACCAAGGAGAAGAAGTGCATACACCCGAGGAAATGTCACAAGTTCCCGGGGAAATGTCACAAGCTCAGGAGCAAGAGTCTCATAATCAAGAATCAATGCTGTTTACGTCTTGGAAAATGTCGCAGTTGCCGCCAAGCGTAGTCAAGGTGAGGACATCGCGTAAAGCAAGCCTGGAGGAGAAGGAGCAAGCTATCATCGAGCTGTGTCACGGGCAATGGGTTTCAAGGGCAGATCTCATCCGGGCTCTTGACAGAGACCGGAGGACATTGCAACGTATTCTACGCCCTATGGTTCACCATGGTCTGCTAGAGGTTCGCTATCCCAAGCAGCAAAATCATCCACAACAGTCCTATCGAGCGCGGCAACAAGAGCCATAAGAGCCTCGACTCCGGAGCGCCGTATTTCAAGAGATCGGTTGCTTTAGATGGCGTCGTGTTTTTGTGTTAAATTTTGCACTTTGCTTTTTTCACGCAGCATGCGTTCAACTTGTAATTTTCGTGGCTGAACCAACCGTATGACATGGCTGGGAGGGAAGAGGTTTTAGTGCTCAATAGCACGTAAAGTTTTATGGAATTGCCCAAAAATCGCCAACTCCTGCCATCATCATGCTTCCCTCCCATGAATTACATTTTCTTGGGACGGATGTGCAATCATCCGGATGCGTCATTTTTTCCCTTGCGTTCTTCGGGGCTTGTGGTACAATATACGCGTGGGGGAGCCGCATGACGGCGGAAGAGGTCGGAGACACACTTTTCAACACATCGAAGACAATGAGATACCTGAATGGCAGAAATCTTGCCGGGGCTGCGCGGGGGACGCGCGGCGGACAGCGGCGCGGTTTTGCGCTGGTGGCGAGTCTCACGCTCATGATGCTGCTGGGGCTGATCGCGGTCGGGATATTGGCCGTGGCATCCACGCAGAACCGCATTGCGGCGCAGACGATTTTGCTGGCGGAGGCGCGCCAGCAGGCGCTCATCGGGCTGGATGCCGCGATTTCGGACTTGCAGATGGAAATGGGACCGGACCAGCGCGTGTCCGCCTCTTCCGGCATCACCTCCGACAACCCCGCTACGCCGCAGCATATCCTCGGTGTGTGGAACAGCTGGAAAGCCCCGCTCTACGCAACTTCCGACAGCAAACGCATCGCCGAAACGTACGGCAGCGGGCGTTCCTCCATGTTCCGCCGTTGGCTGATTTCGTGCAGCAACCTGGATACTCAGCGCGACTTTTCCTCCCTCTCGGATCTGGGACGTCCCAAACCGGGAAAGCGCATCTGCATGGTAGGCGAGGGAACGCTGGGCACGAAAATTTCGCAGGAGCAATACGTGTACGCCGACCTGATCACCATGCCTTCCGCCGGGCGCAACGAAACCTGCTTTGCCTGGTGGGTGGGCGGCGAAAATCAAAAAGCCAATGTGGCGGTGCAGCAGCGCGAGCAAACCGAGGACCCCGTGGAGATTCTGCACCGCACCTGGGACACCCCGTCGCCCAGCTTCAGCACCAGCGAAAATCTGAGCTTTCTGCCCGATGAAATTGAAGAGCCGAAAAAACTGCTCACTCTGCGCACCCTTCCGCTCACGGAGCGTGGCGCGGCGCAGGCCGGACAGCCCTATTTCTTCGATGTCACCACCCTCTCCTACTCCCTGCTCACCAACGTGCGCGACGGCGGCCTGAAACTCGACCTCAACCTGTTGCTCAACAAGCAAAGTCTGGAGGGCACCGGGCTGGAGGCGCGCAGCGATCAGGACTGCCCCCTGGCCGAGGGCGAGGGGCTGCCCACCGGTACCGAGCGCGACTTCCCCATCGGCTCCTGGCAAACCATGCATGCTTTCTACAACACTTGGCCCGATGCCACCGGCAAGGATGAGGACTTCAACGGCACGCGCCTCGTCGGCAATGTCACCAATGCTTACACCCGCATGGCCGGCGACCTTGTCAATGCCCGAAAAGAGGCGGTTACGGGCAAGTCCTACGCTGTCACCTACTTCAGCGACCGCGCGAAAGAAAACGATCGCCGAGCCGGCTACGCCCGCGTCCCCGTCCTGCTGTCTGTTATAGCCAAGATGGGAACTGTAGTGGCTGAACCGCAGTCCAACTTTAGCGGTTACTGTGACTCGTTGGGGGTCGCCTACGCGCCGGTGGTCCTGTGGTGGAATCCCTACAACGTGCAGATGCGTGTGGGTCCGAAAAAGCTCTGGATGTTCGCGCTCCCCTACCGTACGATGCCACTCACGTACAGGATCTACGCCTCTCGGAACCTTGAGGGGGGAGGCTCCTCCCCCGAGCTGTTTCCCTGGCGACGCGAGTTGATGATGCAACCAGCACAGTACGGTGGCGCTTGGGAAGCTGGGGGCAATTGGAACAGCGGGTACAATTTCATCGTTTATCCGGAGATGTGCCTTGCCAACGACTGGGGAAATTACTTCGTCCATTCCGAAAACGATCAAAGTTCCGAGATCGTTTTTGAACCCGGCGAAATACTTCTCTTCAGCATGGCGGAGGGAATTGATAACATAGGCGTTGTTGTCGGAGACACAAGCAGCTCGCAAGCCAACAAATCTCGCCTGCCTCAGGCGGTTCCCTTTGTGCAGGGGGACCAAATAGGATACCTCTACAACTACCTCCTCTCATGGTCACAACATGCAATCTTCGACCCTGCCTATGGACAAGTTTACACTGGCAAATGGTATATCGAAGTGGCTTTTGAGACGCAGGATGCGTACAATGCGGTTGCGAGGACCTACGGAAATTTGAACGGTACCGAGGTTAGCGGTTATCTGGGGAAGTTGAGCGGAAAGAAATACCTGCACGACACCGGCGGCACGGATTGGGGACCGGATTCGCGCGAGGCTTTTGTCTTCCCTCACGGTTACGATGGAGTTGACACCCAGAAAGCCGAAAGCATAACGGAAAATTCAGTGAAACTTCCCAAGGATGATCAGGGTAATACTACGCGAGCCTACCCTGATGCGTACCCAACGGCAATGGTGGATTGCTATCCCGGGGCCGAGGGGATTTCGCCCTACAACTTCAGCATGGGCTGGTACGACTACGAGGGTGATAGTGTGAGTTCCCTCACTTTTATGGGAGGAGCAGGTAATGAGCAGGTGACGTATTACAACAATGATCGGATTTCAGACAAAAAAACGCCGCCGAACTATTTTGCCGCCGTGGGAATAGCGCCCAAGTCGTACAACAACGAGCTGTTGAATGCGGTGCAGTTGTTCAGGGGGAAAGATTACCGGACGAGGAGCTGGCTGCACTCCAACCCGGCTCTGGGAGGCGGCGCGCTCTACAGGCCGGATGACCAGATGCGCCAGTACCACCCTTTCCAGATGGCGGCCTACAAGCTGACGGACAGTACCGCTATGGACATGCTGAACAGCAAGAACGGCATTTACGGTATCAAGAGCTACGCCACGGGCGGGGGCGAGGCCGTGAGCTTTATGTCGGTGCTGGAGCTGCCGGTGCATCCGCCGTTTTCGCTGGCGGGTTTTGCGGGGATGAGGCTGAAGCCGGGGTGGTACGGAGGGGATGATTTTGGCGGCAATAATGCGCTCTCGCAGATGCGGCGCATGCAGTACCAGGCGGGCGTTCCGGGCGTTGGCATCGGCAATTCCTTTGCCGACCCCGTTCTTCCTGCGGATGACGTGTACGTGTTCCGGCAGACGAACATCGACTCGTCCATTTCAAGGAACTCGCGGCTTTTCTCGGATTTCTACGACCACGGGTTCATCATCAACGACGCGCTGTGGGACCGCTGGTTCTGCTCCTCGGTTTCGGACATGCCCGCAGCTCGCGGACGCGTGAACGCGGAGGAGACGTTCTCGAGCTTCGTTTCCGGGGCGGATCAGCTGCCGGTGTCGCGCTACAAGCTCATGCGCAGTTCCTCTGCTCAGGAGCAACTCGTGGCGCGCATCATGGGCAGTGATGGGTGGAAGGAGATCGCACGCTACCTGATGGTGGAGGGAGGGTTCAATGTGAACTCGGTGTCCGAGGATGCCTGGGCAGCCATGCTGCAGGGGCTTTGCAAGCGCGAGCTGGTGTGCAACACGCGCTCCAATCTGCACACCGTGGACCACAGCCCGAAGGAGAATGTGCTCTTCTCGCGCTTCATGGTGTCCACTGCGGACCGCACGATGGACGGGCGCAGCGGCTACAACATGTTGGTCGGCGCCCCCTTCCTGCGCCCGAATCTGCAGATGGCCACCGCCTGGGGCGATGTGCGCTCGCTCAGCCCGGATTCCATTCGCTCGCTCGCTCGGGAAATTGTGAAGCAGGTGCGCGCGCGAGGGCCTTTCCTGAATATGGCGGACTTCATCAACCGCCGTCTGGACGGCGGCTCGGATTCCTCGCTCACCGGAGCGCTGCAGGCCGCTATTGACGCGACGGACATCAATGCGCAATTCAACCGCGCCGACTTCCGAGTCAAACCGCTCAGCGGCGACTTCTACAAGTTCCCTCGCGCGGAAGAAGGCTCCATGTACACGGGCGCCCCCGGCTACCTTATCCAGAGCGATGTGCTCGCCTCGCTGGGCAATATCCTGACCGTGCGCGACGACACCTTCACCGTGCGCTCCTACGGCTGCGTGCGCAACGCGCGCCACGCCATCCTCGCCCAGGCCTGGTGCGAAGCCGTGGTCCAGCGTACCATCGACTTTGTGGACCCGGCCGACTCCCCCGATGCCGGCAGCTACAACCCGGCCGAAACTCAGAGCGCCGGATCCAACGCCTCCAAGCTCTCCGAAGTCAACCGCATGATGGGGCGCCGCTTCCGCGTGGTCTCCTTCAAATGGCTCGACGGCTGGGATATCTAGGACGAACGAAGAGAAAGGCAGGCGCGCTTATCCTCGATCGCAAAGTTGACAAGCTGAAGGGCGGAGCGTCGTCTCTGTCGGCGCTGATCTTTCTCGTCGCCTGTCGGACCGCGCTCCGTGCTGAATTCCCCGAGCGGGCAGAGATTTGAATCGCAACCCGGCCGACTTCGTCCATCAAAAAAAATAGACGCTTCACAAGATTTGAGTCAGCGTGTATAATGTTGCCGCATGCAGCAGGAACAACCGAGGTGGGGAACCTTCTGGAGCCTGGTCGTCATTCAGTCGATGAACTCGCTGAATGAAAAGGGCGTGCAGTTCCTGCTCATCGCGCTGGGAATATGGCTTGGCTCAGCGTTGCAGTATCCTCTTTCCGTGCTCATTGTCCTTCCTTTCGTCATTTTTTCGCCGTTGGGCGGATGGATAGCGGATCGGTATTGCCGGACGCGCCTGCTGCAGTGCATGGTGTTGCTGCAAGTCGCAGCATTGGCGGGCATGACGTTCGGCCTTTTCATGCGGAGCGTGGGGATAGCGGTAGGCTTTTTCACGGTATTCTGCGTGCAGGCCATGTTTTTCAGCCCCGCCAAAAAGGGTCTGGTCAAGGATTTGGTCGGCTCGCAGCACATCGGCTTCGCCAGCGGCATTCTGGAAATCAGCTCCATGCTGGCGCTGCTGCTCGGGCAGATCGGCGCGCTGGGCATCGTGTACTACCTGTTGCGCTTGTGGGGAGACGCCGGCGGATGGCATGCCGCCGCCTGGCCGTGCCTGGGCTGCACCGTGGCGGCAGTGGCCGTGTTGCTGCTCAGTTTCTGCCTGCCGTGCTACCCGGCGGAAGGAGGGCGCCGCTTTGAGTGGAGCATCTGTTGGGAGCACATTGCGCAACTGCGCCTGCTCTGGAATGACCGCGTGCTGCGCTTCAGCGAAGCGGGCATCGGCTATTTCTGGTTCATCGCCGGGGTGATGATGCTCATCGCTCTGCAGATGGCGCAGGATGCCCAGGGAGGACCCGGCGGGGCCGAGGTGCACTTCATGCAGGCGCTCGGGCAGCAGAGGGATTCCGCCGCCCTCATTGCCTGGATCAGCGGAGGATCGGTACTCGGCGGGGCGGTGGCCTCCTGTCTCTGCTCCCGTGCCATCCGCACCGGTCTTGCCCTCATCGGAGGCGCAGGCATGTGTCTCTCCTGCCTCGCGCTCGTCTTTCTTCCTTACGGAGATCCTCTTTTTTACGCGGCTCTTGCTGCTGCGGGCTGCACGGCCGCCGGGTATTTGGTGCCGCTCAATGCACTGCTGCAGGACCATGCGGACGATGACAAACGAGGCGATGTCATCGCCGCAGGCAACCTGGTGGATTGCGCCCTGGGGATGCTTGCCGTGGCAGTGCAGCTGGGCATGCGCGCTGCCGGGCTGAGCGGACAGACGCAGTGCGCGGCGCTGGCGGCGTGCTCCGCCCTGGTCACGCTCTACCTGGCTCGCGAGTTGCGCCGCAGGAGACAAAGCTGCTGACGATTGCGAGGCGGCGCCGCCGAATTTTGCTCCTCCTCAGCCCGCGAGCGTCTTGTTTTTACAATTCAGGGCAAGCCGCGACGCAGCGCTTCGGATTGCTCTGCATCCGGGCATATTTCAAGCAGAGCAAACGCTTCATCGTCCAGCCCGTCCATGACGTCAAAATCCGCCTCCGCCCGGATAGGGTAGTACTCTGCGCCGAGCATGACCGCCATCTCACGCAGCCCCACGGAGAGAGGCTGCGCCATCAGCGCACGCAATTCCGCATCGGCATATCGCGCCTGACCCGCTCCTTCATTGTTAAGCACGGCTATGACGCGCTTGCCGGGAGCCACCTGCGGGAGAAATTGAGAGGCTGCCGTATCGCGCATGAGAGAAATGTCTCCGATGAGAGCGCATGAGAACGCGGCATCCACGCTATTGCCGAGAAAAGCCGACAACGCGCCGTCATTCCCGCCGGCCAGCGAAGAGGAACGCAGGTAGAGCGCGGGCGTCTGACGCTGGGCGTACTCATTCCACAGTTGCATGGCGCTCGGACTGCCCAGGCAGAGAGTCTCCGCCAGGCAGGCGTACTGTGAAAACGCCCGGATGAGAGCGGCATCGCTCTCCGGGTAGGTAAGCAGCAACTCCTCCACCCTGCCCGCGTAACGACGCCCGCGCGACAGATAGTCCGCCGGATCTCCCACATGCGGCACGTCATCCAGCGCCTTCACGACCTGCTCCGGCTCGCCTTCAATCACGGTCGTGGCCCGCTTCAGTCCGGCGAATCCGGCACGCGTGACGGAATACACCTGCGTGCCGGGCATTTCCTCCAGCGCGCGCCAAAACGGGCAGGAAGGAACCGCCCCCACTCGCAGCACGTAGCGAGGCGGATCGTCCGTAAGGATGTCGCTTCCGCCGGTGAGCAATAAACTGCCAATTTTCTCGCGCAGACCGCTTGTGGCATCCGCCACCACCGGGGCGCGGAGCGTGCGCGCCAGCCACAGCGCCGCTTCCTGCTCATCCGGGTCGAGCGCGCCAAGCATCAGCGCCAGCCCCTCGCGCGGAGCCTCATAACGCAAGACGCGCGCCAGATCAACCAGCGAACCGCTGAACGCCGGACGCAGCGGAGCATCCGCCACCTCGGGCACGCGCTCCGGCGGCATGCCGGGCAGATCCTCCACACAACAGAGACGCAGGTGCACCGGAAAGCCGTCGCGACACAGGTCAATCATGTCGGGCAAGTCGGCGACGCTGCAGGGCATGTGGAGAGTAATGGTCGGGGCATAGAGACCGAAGAGACCGTCCTGTTCAACGCGCCCGTAAGCGCCGGCTCCCTCCGCCGGCTCCAGATCATCCATGGTCACCACCACCAGAGGACGCCGCTCATAAAACGCCTCCATCACGGCAGGCAAGATTCCTACGGCGTCCGATCCGCTGCCTGCCGCCACAGCCACACCGCGCCCGGTGGCTTGCATGCGCCCCAGAGCAAAATAGCCGGCGGCTCGCTCATCCTGCACATGCCAGCGGTGGATAACCGGACACCGGGCAAGCGCGGTAAGCAGAGGCGCATTCAGGGCGCCCGGGCAGCACACCCACTCCGCTATCCCCGCTCGCGCACATCTGGCGATAAGTCGATCCATCAGACCTGTCTTCCTCTCGCCTTTTTATCACGCCTCTTCTCAAAAAGCAAACACAAACCCGGGCAAGCTCCTGTGAAAAACCTGCTTGTCTCTGGCGACGCAGAGGGTGTGCCTCCTGCGCAAATCCTCCTCAGGACGCTTGCTGCTTTTTGGTCGCCTCGGTCGGGAGATTGTAGATGCTGACGTCTCCCCAACGACCGGCGCGAATACGCTGCATGAAGAGGCGAACATTCGCCGCCCACGGACTGCGCGTCTGGCAGTAGATCCGCCCGATTTGCGCCACCGTCACGCGCCCGCGCGCCTTGTACCTGGCCAGAATGGAGCCGAGGTGCCTCACGCATTCTTCTTTGGAGGCATAGACGCGCTGCCCTCGGCGCCCCATAATCCCCGCCAGGTTGTTCTTTGTGCGGGCCGCGCGCGAGGTCGCATTCGCCGACTCGTGACGGATGATCGCCTCCATGAGTACCGGATCCACCCCATTTTGCCGCGCGGCGTCCTGTATGGCCGGGCGAAGCTCGCTCACCGCGTCGGCCCACGCCGCCATGCCGCCCAGCAGGACGACAAGGGCCGCTGTCAGGATTCGTCTCATGTGCGCATTCTAGCACATCCTGCCTGTTATGTCAAGTTTGCTTTGTTATTATTTGACAGTACGCACATTACAGCAACTCTCCCCTGACGCCGGAGAAACTCGGCAGGGGAATGCGCAACAAGTTATCTGCCAATGCAAAAGATTGAAAAACGCTTCGTGGAACCGAATCCGTTTCCGAGCAGCAGGAGCCGACGATCCAACAGGACTCGCACGCACGTTCCGCACCCGCTGAAATCTTTGATAAAGGGGCGTTTGCGGGTTCGTCCCGTATCGTTTTCGGCGTGAAGAAAAGGCTTGACCTCGCGCCGCTTTGGGGTATATTCCACGGGAAAGGGGCTTGGAAGCGCAGAGGTCGCTCTCGGCCGCTCATGATGCAGGCTCACAGGTCATCGCTCTCATGACGGCGGGGACGAGTACCGCGCTCAGTGCAGTGGAATAAGCTGCGTTGAACGAAGGAGCGGACGAACCGTGTCGGCGAACGCTCGTTTGCGCCGTCTCCTGCCCCACTGAAAACTCCACCCAAAGCTCACCCATGTTAAAAGGCATATCTCCCGTCATCTCGCCGGATCTCCTCAAAGCGCTCGCAGAAATGGGACACGGCGATGAAATCGTCATCTCCGACGCCCACTTTCCCGGACATTCTTTCAACTCACGAGTCTTGCGCGCCGACGGCGTACCTGCTGATCGTCTGCTCGCCGGTATTGCTCCTCTTTTTGAGCTGGATTCTTACGCTGCTCCCGTCATCATGATGGCTCCTGTTCCCGGCGACTCCCTCGACCCGACCGTCGAGGCACGGTACCGGACCGCTCTTCACTTTGAGGGTCCCATTGAACGCATTGAACGCTTCGCCTTCTACGAGCGGGCCCGCTCCGCGTTCGCCGTTCTCATCTCCGGTGAAACTGCCCCATACGGCAACATTATCCTCAAAAAAGGCGTCATCCTCTGATGGTGCTCGGATGGAGGCGCTGTTGAAGAATCCTTATCCTCGGCGCGTCTGATTTTGCTCTGCCCGAATCACGGTATTCGGGCAAAAAGAAAGCTTGATTCGCCCTCTGAAATGAGTGTAGAATGGCGGCGTCTTACGACTTGACGACCATGGCTAACCCGGAGCTCTACATCAAACCTGCCCTGCCTGAAAAAATCTTTCCCTGGAAAGATTACAATCCGCAGACGCGCGAAGAAATCGACGCTTTCTTTAATTCCCCCGAACTGCTTGTCATCAAGCAACGCATGGTCGATATGGGACGCCGCCTCTGGCAACGCGAGTTTGTGGATGGCAACGGCGGCAATCTCTCCGTGCGTGTGGCGCAGGATTTGCTGCTCTGCTCGCCCACTCTTTGCTCCAAAGGGTTCATGACGGTGGAAGACATCTGTTTGGTGGACATGAATGCCGGTCAGCTATGCGGATACCGTCCGGCCACCAGCGAAGTCAAGACCCACATTGCCATGATGAAAGAAGTCGGGGTCAACGCCTGCATCCACGCGCACCCGCCCTGCTGCAATGCTTTCCTCTTCGCCGGTCTCACCCCACCCAATGGCATCAACCCGGAGGCCGACATTTTCCTCGGTCACATTCCTCTGGCGCCTTACGGTACTCCCGGCTCCGTAGAAACCGCTCAGGCCGTTGCCAGGGCCGCGCACCAAAGCACCGTGGTCTTTATGGAGAATCACGGCGTCATCACCGGGGCCCGCCATATTGAAGAAGCCGAATGGTTCATGGAAAATGCTGATGCCTACTGCAAGATGGTGCTGCTCGCCTCTCTCCACGGCGGCAAACTCAATCAGGTGGATGAGGCCGGCATCAGGGACTTCCTCGCCATCCGCAAAAATATCGGCTACGCTGTCCCCGACAATCAGCCCCTCTACAACACCCGCACCTTCAACGGTTACACCATGGGCACAGCAGGGGAAAATAACGACTGATCAGCTCCCTGTTTGTTTCAGGAAGAACGCTTCCACAGCTCTTCACCCTTTCCCGCCTTTTCCAGAATCTCCACGAGCAGACAAAGGTTGCTTGCCCGTTCCAGGGACCTGAGCGAATTCTTCTGTTCCATGTACTCCCACGATTGATTGTACCGCTGCCAAAAATCTCCGGTTTTCGTATCAAATTTTGCAATCGCCGACTCGTTGATGAATTTTTTGAACATCGGCAGGTCTTCCTCAAACATGTCATTGAACTGTTCAGCTATACGTTCCTTTGCTTCCGGCGTTGGATTACCACCTTCGTCCGCAATAACATGCTCCAGGTTTCGCGACATATAGAACGCGGCGTAGCATATTCCGCAGGTCTCTCGCATCCCGCGAAGAAGCATCATATTCCGTGCTTTGCACGTATTTCTCTCCTCAACTTTTTCTCGACTTTTTGCGTAGATGTTTTTTTCTGTGTACTGAAAACTTCTCTCCTGATCCCCGCCGCGTCTTTTGCGCGTCTCGTTTTCCATCGGCCTCTCAATAATCGCCGAACTTGGCACAAAAGCCCCATCTGTATCCATCAGTTGCAGAACGCACGCCACATCCTCCCTGCGAAAGGAGCTTCGCTGCATTTCCTTCTTCACCAAATCGCCAAGCTTTCTTCTTATGGTTGATGGATCAGATCCGTACCGTTACATCCCCATTCACTACGCTGATGCGCAAGTTCAGCTCATCTGCCAGACGTTGAAGAATGCCTCCCAAAGCCACTTGTTCGTTGACACCCTCTACGATCAGGATGACTCCTTTCTTCCGCGTTTTCATTTTGCGTCATATTGAGCTGCTCTGCGAAATCCGCGCGCTATCTCCGAAGAATGAATGCTCGTTTCTACGTCTAAATTTTCCCCGCCGAGTTGAATAACCCTCATGTACATATTACGCATATTTGTTGTCGTCTTCACTCGGGAGCTTGCGAAACGCGTGAACCTTTCCTCGGGATTGTTCGTGGTGAACAACACGGAGTATGCGTCCAGCATCTCCAGCGGACGCAAGTTGTGCGCCGTAAAAATCAGCTGACCTTTCGCCCCCTGCTTGAGCGTTTGCAATATCTCGCCGAGCAAGTATTCGTAGATACCGGAATCCAGCTCATCCACAGCCACCGTCACCCCCTCATGATTGTACACTCCAATAAGCAAGTGCAGGATAGAAATGAGTCGCTTGATGCCCTCGGATTCGTACGCAAGAGGGCCCTCAAAGGCGCCATGTCTCACCATGAGTTGGCAGCGTACGCACTTCTCATTTTCGCGATTGATTTCCTCCCCGAGATGCCGGAGAGACAGGGTGCAATCTCGAATCAGTACCGGCAGGAGCAAATTGATGGAATCTATGGCTGCCTGGGCAAAGCCGTAGGCAAATACGGGAATCACCTCTGAACCGCTCAGCGGAAGGCGCAACTGCCCGCTCCCTTTTCCCGGAAGATAGATGTTGAGCGGTTGAGCAAAGTTGCAAGCTATCAGCCCGGCTTCACTGCGTCCGACAATCATCAGCTTCTCCATGGCGTACTGGTGCAGAGCTCTGACAAACTTTGCTTTCTCTTCATCCACCTGCTGCAACGCTTCCCTCAACTCCGTGCAGAATATGTACGATACCACATTCTGGGCGCAACTTGATAATTTGAGATCAAGTTCATCGTGGAAATACTCCTTGAGTTTCCTACGTACACGTGCATTCTGCACTGCAGTATCGCTCTTGAATCCATTAGACACATCGCAGGCTACAAGCGTCTCTTTCCGTGCGTACTTCTTGCCTTCTTCTTTGACTCGCAGAGACTCTTTCTCAATCGTGACCCCATTGCGCGTTCTTCCTTCTTCCCCCTCCTTTTCGACCCGCTTCATGACCACCTCGTAAAAAAGCGTGTAGTCATTCACTCCATCCCAGTATTGCAGCTCGGCTCTCACCTCCATCCTCTCATCCCCTGTGCGCACGAAATTCCCCATCTTTTCATCATCCACCCTCGCTCCTGTCCAAAGTGTCCTCAACAACCTCATGACCTCAATCACGCAGGTTTTCCCGGATCCGTTTTGTCCGTATATGCCAGTGATATCCACTCCTGACTCTTTGAAATGGCTCAGCTTGCACGGCATCTCTATCACACCGTGTCCTATCGCCTTGAATCCCCGAATCTCGGTACTGAGTAGTCGTATCATTATCTCCCCCTTGCCTTGAATCCGACCACTTTTTACCACTTTTTGCTCTTTTTTGTCAACAGTTTTCTTAAATTTTAGAATAATTTATTCCAAAAATAAAACATTGATAACTTCTCGTCTGAAACCTCCCTCTTATCTGCACCGTGGAAGAAGTAAGCGCTTCCGGTTATTCCCAACCGGCGTAGGCGGCATGTTGCTCGCCGGGGAGAACCGTGTCGCAGGTGATGCCGAAGGCCTCGCGCGCGACTTCTGCGGAAGCGTACACGCCTGCACCGGCAAAGGCGTACATGGCAGCGCCCAATACCGTACTTTCTGTCACTTTCGGGACGCGCACCGGGATGCCAAGCATGTCCGCGCGCATTTGCGTCCACACCTTGTTGCGCGCACCGCCGCCAACAAGCAGCAAATCCTGCGCCGTGAATCCGCCCACCTTCTCCAGCTTGCGCAAACGACGCTTGAGGCGCAGCGTGAGCGCTTCCATGGCGGCACGATAGATATGCCCTCGGGTACGTCCGAGGATAAGCCCGCGGATGGAACCGGGCACGGGGTCGCTGGGCAGGAAATCGGGGATCAAGCTCACGCCTTCGCTGCCGGGCGGAATGGCGGCGGCCTCCGCATCCATGACATCGTAATGCTCGCCGCGGTAGCAGGCGCTCTTCACCCACTCGATGATACCGCTCGCAATCCATTGCAACCCTGGGTTGAGCAAACCGGCGCGGCTGTCGTATTCCACCGTGGCTCCGGCATCGTAATCCTCATCGCTGAGTTTTGCGTGCGCCGTGCGCAGCATGAGGATCTCCCACGTGCCGCTGGAAAGGAAAGGCTGATTCTCCTGCACCCCGCTGCCGAAAAGCGCAAACTGCGTGTCATGCCCCGCCGAAACCACCGGCACGCCTGCCGTCACCCCCAGTTTTTCCGCCGCAGTTGCCTGCAACGCGCCAATCACTTCCCCGGCATTCACCATGCGAGGGAATAAGGTGCCGCGCAGTCCTACTGCCCCCAGTATTTCTTGGGACCACGTGCCGCTGGCAAGTTCTGTCATCTGAGAGGTCCCGGCCATGGTGCGATCCGTTGCCATAACGCCGGTGAGCCGGTACGCCAGGATGTTGGAGATGAAAAGCCAGGCGTGTGCACGTTCAATGAGTTCCGGCCTGTTCTCACGCAGCCATACGAGCTTGTAGAGGGTATTGAACGCGAAATCTCCCACACCGGAGATGCCGCTCAGCCTCCGTGGGCTCACGTATTTGCCGATGTTTTTCATCACCTCCGCCGTGCGCGGGCATTTCCATGAAATCACCGGGTAGAGCAATTCTCCTCTCTCATCCACCAGCGCCCCATCCACTCCGAACGTGGTCATCGTCACGGCGCAGATTTCCCCGGCGGATTCGATCTGCGCCAGCGCCTCGCGGGAACACTCCGCCAGTTGCGAAAAAATGCGCTCCACATTCCACACATGATAACTCGTATCCTCCGCCCCGGGGTCGGTGGTGTTGGCACGCCCCGCTTTGGCAATAATTTCGCCGCGTTCATTCACCACCATGGCGCGTACATTCGTCGCTCCGCAGTCCAAGCATAGCACTGATTTCATATCGTTCTTCCGACAGGGTTGAGGATTTAAAAAAGCGCCCCCGCTGTGTGGCACGGCGGGGGCGCTGATGAACTTTTAGTACTTCTGGTAAATGGGACCGAAATTGGCGCAGGCGCGGAAATCAGCGCCCTCGGGGTCGGCTGTGCCAAAGAGGTTCCACGCCGCCGGACGGTACACTTTCTCTTGCGGCACATTGTGCGCATACACCGGGATGCGCAGCATGGAAGCCAGCGTGATGACGTCCGCCCCCACGTGCCCATACGTCCATGCCCCGTGATTGGCGCCCATGTTGGCCATCACCGAGTACACATCGGTAAACGCGCCTTTCCCGGTCAGAATCGGCGCGAACCACGTAGTCGGCCAGCCCGGATCGGTGCGTTCGTCGAGCACCTTGTTGACCTCCTCCGGCAGGGAGCAGGTATAGCCCTCGGCAATGACGAGCACGGGACCTTGTCCCTTCACCAGATTCATGCGAATCATCGTGACGGGCACATCGCCCTTGGAGACGAAATGCAGCGAATAGCCGCCCCCACGGAAGTATTCGCGGTTGGCCGGGCACCACTCCGAAGCGCCCATCATCGCCTCGATATCCGCCTGCGTCGTCTCGCCGGTTTTCTTCATGATCGGCTTGCCGTCCGGCGATGTG
The DNA here is from genome assembly GCA_947629715.1 of uncultured Akkermansia sp. Taxonomy (GTDB): domain Bacteria; phylum Verrucomicrobiota; class Verrucomicrobiia; order Verrucomicrobiales; family Akkermansiaceae; genus Akkermansia. The sequence continues at coordinate 18,905 of CANRET010000013.1, read as the reverse complement.
GAGTGCATGTTGCCATCCAGCGCCGTGGAGCCGGAGTTGATGAGGTGCATGATGCCGTCCTTCGCGTGCCCCTCCATCGTGTAGCCGGTCACACGCTTCACGGCATCCGGCGACCAGTAAGTGCGAATATCCGAGAAGCAGGCGGCCTGCCCTGTCAGCTGATGGAGCAGGAGCATGCAGACGCCGTTCATGGCATCGTTCTCGGTGGCAAAGGGTATAGCCTCGCGCGGGCCGTTCCAATCGAAGGTGCTGTTAAGAAGCGACTCGGCCATATCGCCGTTCGGGTAGTAATCCGTCCAGTGGCGTTGACCCTGGAAGCCGCCGCAGATGGCGTTGAATCCCAGTCCCTCCTCCTCGCGATCGATCGTCTTGAGGTACGGGTTGCCGTGCATCATGTCCCGGAAAATGATCATCATGAGCAGCGACTCGCGCAACGTGCGCTCTTTCTCCTCCGGCGAGAGCACGAGATCCGGGCGGTTGCGATCCGGTCCGATCTTCACGTACTTCTTCGCCCATTCCAGCGCCAGCTCAAACTCCTTCTTGTCGTAGATGCCCAAATCCATGCGGCGCTTCACCTCGGTCATATCCACCGGCTGCACGCGCATGCCCAAGTAGCTTTCCCAGAATGAATGGTCGAGAATGGATCCGGCGATACCCATGGCGCAGCCGCCGATAGAGAGGTAACCCTTCCCTTTCAGCGTTGCCACGGCGATGCCGGCGCGGGCAAAACGCAGAATTTTCTCAGCCACATCGGCGGGGATGCTCGTGTCGTCCTTGTCCTGGACGTCGTGTCCGTAAATGGAGAAAGCGGGCACGCCCTTCTGCGCGTAGCCGGCCAACGCGGCGGCCAGGTACACGGCGCCGGGACGCTCCGTGCCGTTGAAGCCCCAGATGGCCTTCGGGGTCGTGGGATCTGTTTCAAAGGTCTCGGTAATGTAGCACCAGCACGGCGTGACGGCCAGTGAGCAACCTACATTGTTCTCGCGGAACTTCTGGTTGGCTGCCGCTGCCTCTGCCGGTCCTCCGATGCAGGTGTCAGCGATGATGCACTTGACCGGCTGACCGTTGGCGTGCTTCACATTGGCCTCGATAAGAGCCGCAGCCGCCTTGGCCATGTTCATGGTCTGTTCCTCCAGCGACTCGCGTACGCCGAGGCGACGTCCGTCAATCGTGGGACGAATTCCGATGGTGGGTAATGTATCGTATTTCATGATGATGGATGAATTGAAAGGTTAATGAGTCCGTTCCGGCTTGCGGAACATGAGGCTGTACGCCAGCACAACGGCAAAACAGATGGCCGGCACGATGAAGGAGGCGCGAAGCGCTTGTGAGCTCGTCTTCAGATCTGTGCTCCACGTGGCGTCGAAGCCCTGCGTGAGAGCCAGCCAGCAGCTATCCGTACTGCCGATAATGTCCGCCATCCACGGTGTAATGATGGCGCCGCCCAGAATCGCCATAATCAGCCCGGCTGCACCGAGCTTCACCACGCGCGAGTCCAGTCCGCCCAGTGCAATGCCGTAGATGGTGGGGAACATCAGGCTCATGCACCCGCTCATCGCCACCAGACAAATCACGTTGGCGGAGAAGGGCAACCCACCGATGCTGAAGAGCACATGGCTGGGCAGGTACATCACCCCCGCGCAGCACGCGATGGCAGCTACTGCAAACAGCGACATCATAGACGCCGGATTGTACTTCTTCATGTAGTAGGTTGCCACCCATCGACAGAGGATGAACAGGCTGATGGCGATGGTGTAGTAGATGGCCGCCGTTCCGGGGCTGACGCCGAGCTCGCGCTGGCAATACACATTTAACCACGTCCACGCTGCAATCTGCACCCCCACGTAGAAAAACTGCGCTATCACGCCGAACCAGTAACGCGGCTTCTTGAGCAACGCCGTCAGCATCCGCCTGTAACCGCCCATGAGGACGATGTACGCTACCGGACCCAGCATCCCGCAGAGTATCCAGTGCACTTTATCCATGTCCGGAAACGCAAAATAAAGCTCGACAAGCGGCCCTACGGCAAACACCGCCGCCACCAATACGCGCAGCAATCCGCCGTTCGATGTTCCGCCGACGTCCTGTTCGCTCTTGCCGCCTCTCAGGAAGAAGAGCCAAATGAGAAAGGCAATGGCGCACAAGCCAACGTACGGCGCGCACACCCAGAACAACTCCTCGTTAATGATGGCAGCGCGTGCCTCCGGCGCCATCTGCGCGCGATCCGCCGCCGCAGCCGGATTCAGGTTGCTCAGGATCAGCTGCTGCGCCAGCACAATGCCCACCATCGACCCCACGGGATTGAAGGCCTGCGCAAAGTTCAATCGGCGCACTGCCGTCTTCTCCGGTCCAAGCGAGATGACGTATGGGTTGCACGTGGTTTCCAACAGCGAGCATCCGCCTGCCACCACAAAAATAGCGATGAAGTAGATGTCAAAGCTTTGTTCTACACAGGCCGGTATGTACATGAGCGCGCCGACAATATATACCCCCAAACCGATAAGCACGCCTACCCGATACGAAAATTCTTCGATGAGTATTGAGGCAAAAATCGCAAGCACAGCGTAAGCCCCGTAGAATGCCACCTGCACCAGCCCCGCTCGCGACTGATCCATCGTGAAAATCCTCTGAAATGCCGGCACCAAATTGTCGGTCATGTTATTCAACAATCCCCATAGCGCAAAACACGCCACGAGCATAAAAAACACTGCTCTTACGCGGCGAGGCACCACCGGCGTCAAATCTTCCGTTTTCATAGGCATGTGACTGTATCAGAATATCACACTCGCCCCTGCTGTCAAGGAAATTGAACTCCCGAACGCGCTACCCCAAAAATGCAGGAAGTCGGAGGAAAAAATCATAAAAAATCCGTGAAGGGGGGAAATAATGCAAGAGGCCACGGAGAAATATCGAAATAAGTACGCCGAATGAATGAAAAAACGTTGAATTGCAGACTTGCTTTGTGAGAGGCGGCGGATTGACAAAAAGCATCAGCTGAGCTAGAGTATGGGCGTATGAAGACGCGACTTGCTGTGCTGGGTTCCGGAAGCGGAAGCAACTGTCAATCGATATTCAATGCGATTGATGACGGACGGTTGAATGCCGATGTCGTCATTGTGCTTTCCGACAACCCGGACGCCTTCATCCTGAAGCGCGCGGCGCAACGCGGGGTGCCCACGGCGATATTGGACTGCCGGGGCTTCAAAAACAAGTTTCCGGAGGAGGAGCAGACTGCTTTGGCGCAACGACTCAGGGAAATGCAGGTGGACTTGATCTGCCTGGCGGGCTTTATGCGCTTGGTAAAGAAGCCCTTGCTCGAGGTTTTCCCGCGCCGCATTCTGAATATCCACCCTGCTCTGCTGCCGAAGTTCCCGGGCGTGGAGGCGTGGAAACAAGCGCTGGAAGCAGGAGTTGCGCAGACCGGTTGCACAGTGCATTACGTGGACGCCGGTATGGACACGGGCGAAATCATCATGCAGGCTTACGTGCCCGTACTCCCGGATGACACAGCCGAGACTCTCCACGCACGCATCCAGGTGCAGGAGCATATCCTCTACCCCGCTGCGATTCAGTCCGCGCTCTCGCGGCTCTGAGGCTCTTCCCGCTTCTTTCTCGTCATCAAAAGCATCAGCGCATACAGTACGGCCAATAGCAAAACGCCGCCCACGATCAGTCCCGTTTCATCCTTCACGGCGTGAATCAGGGTCTCCGGGGACTTCAGGATATCCGGGTGTTCTCGTCCGATTTTGTCGCCGAACCAGGCAAGCACGATGCACCAGAGGGATGAGCCAACGATGGTGGCAATGGAGAAGGTGAAGAAGTTGACGCGCGCCAAGCCGGCAGGGATGGAGATGAGGTGACGCACCACCGGGAGAAAACGCGCGAAAAAGATGCCGGGAGCGGAATAACGCTGCATGAAAAGTTCCGCCTTGACCACTTTGCCCTCCGGCATAAAAAACCATTTGCCGAAGCGCAAGATGAACGGGCGACCCACCCATAGCGCAACGGCGTACATGACGCATGAACCGACGTAAGAGCCCACCGTGCCTGCCGCCACGACGCCCAAGAAGCTCATAGACGAACCGGGGTGAGCAGCCAAAACCGCCGCCGGCGGCACCACTACCTCACTTGGCACCGGTAAAATCGAACTCTCCATCGCCATGAGCGACGCCACCCCCGCGTACCCGAAGTCCGCAACCCACTGCATCCAGATGACCAGCCACTCGTGCATGCGATCATTATGCCCGCAAGCAGACGCGATGGAAAGACTTTTCTTGCGCCGTCGCATGAGCATGTGCTAGAATGCGCGCATGAAATTCTATGTGGTGGCCGGCGAGAAAAGCGGCGACAAACAGGGCGCGCTGCTCATGCAGGAACTGCTGAGGCTGCGTCCGGATATTGCCTTTGCCGGGTTGGGGGGAAGTCGCATGCACGCCCTGGCGCCGGATGCCGTGGAGGACTGGGCGGAACAAGCCGCTGTCATCGGTGCGGTGGAGGTACTGTGCCACGCACGCTACTTCCTGCGACGTCTCAGGGAAATGGAGGAACGCATCGCGGCCGACAAGCCGGACGCTCTGCTGCTCATCGACTATCCCGGCTTCAATCAACGACTCGCCAAGCGAGTGCGCACACGCTGTCCGGGCATCAAAATCATCTGGTTCATCGCGCCGATGGTCTGGGCCTGGCACAAGGGTCGCATCCCAAAGCTTGCCGCCCTGCTCGACCTCATGCTCTGCACTTTTCCCTTCGAGCAGCCTCTCTTTGAAAACGCCGGTCTGCGTACACGCTTCGTGGGGCATCCGCTGGCGGACGACATCCTGGCCACGCGCAACACGAAAATCCGCGACCCACAGCTCATCGGACTTTTTCCCGGTTCCCGATCGCGCGAGGTAGAACGTCACTTCCCCATCTTCCTGCAGGTGGCAAAGCGTTTGCAGACTCTGCACCCGGAGTGGAACGTGGAGACATCCGCCTCATCTCCGAAACTCCTGGAGATGATGCAGCGCATGACGGCGCACGCCGGAGTGAAAGAAAACACCATCAACATCCGCTTGGGCAACTACCACTCGCTCATGGACCGCGCGCAAGTCGCCCTTGTCACCTCCGGCACCGCCACACTGGAAGCCGCGTTGCACGACCTGCCCTTTGCCCTGGTGTACAAAGTGGCTTGGGGCACCTATCTGCTGGGACGTCTTTTGCTCACCATCCGTTTCATCGGCATGGTGAATATCCTGGCGAACGCCCCGGTCACCCGTGAGCTGATCCAGCATGAGTTCAACGCCGACAACTGCATTGCGGAGCTGGAGCGACTTATGCAGCCCGAGGAACGCAAGAAGAGTCTGAACGCTATGCGCGACGCCGTCTCTTGCCTGGCCGGACAGGATGGCGCCGCCGCCACAGCCGCGCGAGAAATCATGCAACTTTTTTGAGCCGATTCACGAGCCGAAAATCCGCACAGTGCAGGGGTGACGCTCAACCGGCCGAAGGCGGCTCGGCCACAAGGCCCGGATAGATTCGGAAACGCACCGGGAGACGATGCGGAACCGGGGGATGAAAGAAAGAAAGTCGCAGCACGGACTTGCGTTCGGCAACCGGGCGGAGAAGATAAGTGGCGGACGTCATACCCTCCTCCGAATCGTATGATCCTTCAATGAGGCGACTCTCGCAGACTGAGCCGTCCTCGTCGCAAAATGAGATAGCGGCAACAAGCGGCGAGAGGGCGTACTCCAGGCGCAACAAAACCGTCCCCGGTATTTTCTGCGCGGGAGAAAGGGGCTCCACAAAAAATGTGTGATTCAAAGTCCTCAGCGCCCCCGCTTGTCGGGGATCAAACGCCTCCGTATTCATGCGAAAGGCGGCTCCGGAAAAGAAGACGGTGACAGAGGTGTTGAACTCCATCCATCCTCCGCGCGGACGCATGTAAAAATCATATACCAGCGTTCGGCAGCGTTCCATGCAGGACTCCACGGCACGGAATTTGCCCAGCAACACGTTGCCCTCCGCATCCACCCCAATGAGCGGCGAGGCGGCTTCATTTCCGGGCGACGGCGGTACAAAAGAGGAGCCTTCCTGCAGCTGCACGTGCAGTCTCAGCGTACAACACGCCTGTCCCTCCGGCACGTCGTAACTGCACTCAACGCTCTGTACCCGCACCTCGGGGGACTCCGCGCCGCGCAACGGTGAAATCCAACAGCCAAGAAGCAGGATGACGGGCAGCAGTCGTTTCATGACGCAGTTTGTGCAGTACGAACGGAACGATCACCGAGCATGGCGCGAAAGCGCAGCGGCACGCTTACGGCGCGTTGGCCGGAGCAAAGCTCAAGCTGCAGGCGCTCCTTTTCACCGGCGTTCCAGAGGACAATACTCGTACCTGTCTCACCCTGATCCGTGGTGAAGTGACGCACCTCCAAATCTTGCGTCGCGTGATTCGCATTCCCGGAAACGGACGTCTCCGAGGCGCTCCACACGCGCACGGCACGCAAGACGCTCACCCCGACAGGACAGATGAGCGTGATGTCTGCACGCAGAAGCGAGCCATCCGCATCGCGATTCGCGACGCGACCATTCTTCTCCGCCGGGATGCAGCGAATGGCTCCCTCACCGCCCGGCACAGGAAGTTCCGTCGGCTTGAGCAGGTCAATCTCCAAAGGCTCCAGCTTGCGCGGGTTGCGAGCCAGCCGCACCTGGAGTACTTCATTCACTAACAGGTAATCCACCCGCTTCGGGAGCGGAAAAATGAAGACGGCGGTGCGAGATCCGGGATTTCCGGCAGATTCTCCCCAAGCGCAAGGAGCGCTGCTCAGCGTGTTACCGTTCTGATCCGTGCCTCGAATGCGCTGCGCTCGAGCCCCCGCTTCATTCACCTGCCAACCGGATTCCATCGGACTCACCACGACCCGCAATTCCATGCGGCGTCCGCTCCCATCGTGCGGCGAAGCGTAAATGCAGCGCATCCCGCCGAGCTTCGCCTGCGCCGTCGGCTCCGTCAATTCCGCCGCGCATACAGCTTCCGCCGCCAACAGCGCTGCTATGTGCCACAGTCTCATCGGTAGTCTCTTCCTTATAGCACATTCATTTTCCTCCCGCAAGTAAAAGTAAATGACTGTTGGACAAATGGCGCACTGCAGCATCCCATACGACATGGGTCATGGACCTCTTTTTGCCGCACGTTCCGGTTGTTTTTGGAATTCGCAGTGTTGCCAGTGAGGGAAAAATCGTGTAGAATAAGCAGCGGATATGAAAGAAACTCTCGTTGACATCAAAGAGCGACGCAGCTGCCGGAAATACACGAAAGAACCGGTGGATTGCTCCGATTTGGAGAAGGTGCTGGAAGCAGGGACCTACGCCCCCACCGGACATGGCACGCAATCTCCCCGCATGGTGGTGGTCACGGATGCCGCTCAACTCAAAGAACTCTCCGCTCTCAACGGACGGATATGGGGCAAAGACGTGGATCCATTCTACGGGGCGCCGGCGGCGGTGTTTGTGATGGCTGACAAAGAGGCGCCCACGCCGCTGCAGGACGCGACGTTGGTGATGGGCAATCTCATGCTGGCAGCGCACGCCGTGGGGCTGGGTTCCTGCTGGATTAACCGCGGCAAGGAGATGTTCGAATTGCCGGAGGGGCGCGCCATTCTGGAGCGTTGGGGAATCGACCCGACCCGCTATGAAGGTTTGGGCATCTGCATCCTCGGTCATGCAGCGGAGGACGGCATCGGACACGCCAAACCCCGCAAGGGCGACTACATCCTTTACGCCTGATCACCCCTGCCCTTGACGAGCATGCCGGACCCCTCGCCATCCATCTACAGTCGCCTCACCGAAGCTCCCTCAAATGAACAGGAGCTCACTCTGCGACCGCCTGATTTCAGCGAATTTTGCGGACAGGAAAAGGTGAAGGAAAGGCTCATGCTCATGGTGGCAGCGGCGAAGCAACGCGGGGATGTGCTCGACCACGTGCTGCTCAGCGGGCCTCCCGGACTGGGTAAAACGACGCTCGCCTACATCATCGCCCACGCCGTGGGACGCAATCTCTACATTGCTTCCGGACCGCAAATCGAAAAGGCTCGTGATTTGGCCGGACTGCTCACCCGTCTGGAGGAAGGCGACGTGCTTTTTATTGACGAGATTCACCGATTGAACCCCGCCGTGGAGGAGTACCTGTACCCCGCCATGGAGGATTTCCGGCTCGACATCATGATCGATCAAGGGCCGGCGGCACGCTCTGTCAATATGCGGCTCAAGCCTTTCACTCTCATCGGCGCCACCACGCGGAGCGGCATGCTCACCGGCCCCCTGCGTTCGCGCTTCGGCATTGCCAACCGCTTGGATTACTACACCACGGCTGAAATCTGCAGCATCCTTACCCGCTCCGCCCGTCTCTTGAACATTTCCATCACTCCCGAGGGTGCAGAAGCCATCGCGCGACGCTCCCGAGGCACCCCTCGTGTGGCCAATGCGCTTCTGCGCTGGGTTCGCGACTACGCTCAAGTGCGATCCAACGGCGACATTACCGCCAAGACAGCAGAAGGAGCGCTGGAGATGATCGACATCGACGCCGACGGACTGGACGAGATGGATAAGCGCATTCTGGAAACGATGATTTACAAGTTCGATGGCGGACCGGTAGGATTGTCCTCGCTGGCGGTGGCGCTGGGGGAAGACGCCTCCACGCTGGAAGATGTACATGAACCCTTCCTCATTATGCAGGGCTACATCAAGCGCACTCCGCGCGGACGCGAAGCGATGCCGTCTGCCTACTCAAAGCTCGGTGTGACAATGGTGCGCGGCGACCAGGGGCACCTGCCGCTCTGATCCTTTTTCCTCATCCACAACATGAAACGGATACTGCGTTTTTTGATTGCTGCGCTGGTCTGGGCGCTCGCTGCGCAGTGCGCGCAGCAGCAGATGCAGCGTCAAGTCCGCGAATCGCGCACGGTGGCGCTGGACATCGGACACTACTACGCTCCCGGTCGCGGCGGACAGGGCGCGCGCACGCCGGACGCCTCACAAGGCGGTGCGCTGGAAGAGTGCGAATTCTGGTACAAGTACGCCGGAGATGTGAAAAACGTCATCGAACAAGCCGGGTATAAGTGCATTGTCATCAACCGAGGCGATACCCCGACAGACCCCGCACTGGCAAAAGAGGCCAAACGCATCGGCGTCATTCAGGTGAAAACACCTCAACCTGCAGCGGTGTACCTCTCGCGTCACCATCCGAAACGCATGGCCGTCGGCATTCTGAGCGCCGACCGCGCACTCGACTGCAAGCCCGCAGCCGTCATTTTTCTGCACCTCAACAGCGATTCGGATTCCTGGCGCATCTCCAACAAAGGCGCATTCTACTGCAATCCGGTGGGCGTTACTCTCGCCACAACGATGGCCGATACCATGAACCGTCGCATCTTTAATTGCGGCCTGCCCAACCACGGCATCCCCTGCGGCGTCGTGGTTCGGACGGATGGCCACAAGGGCGGCGGCGATTGGCTGAACACGTGCAATGATTCCTTCGTGCCTGCCGCCATCACCGAGGCCGTTTTTCTCTCCAACCCCGAACACGCCCGCTACCTCAACGCCCCCGCCAACGCCCGCCAATTCGCCCGCGCCATCGGCGAAGGCACTGTGCGCTACTTGGAGGGCAGATAATGTTTTGCTCTTGCCAATGACGAAACTTCAGGTAAAATCTCACGCAGCTATGAAAGGCATCGTATTAGCCGGTGGATCAGGAACGCGTCTCTACCCTATCACAAAGGGCGTGAGCAAGCAACTGCTTCCCGTCTTTGACAAACCGATGGTGTACTACCCGATATCCACGCTCATGCTGGCAGGAATCCGGGAAATTCTCATCATTTCCACTCCGGAGGATCTGCCCAACTTCCGGCGACTTCTCGGGAACGGCAGCGATTGGGGCGTAAGCTTCTCTTACGCAGAGCAGCCGCGCCCGGAGGGTCTGGCGCAGGCCTTTATCATCGGTCGCGACTTCATCGGCGATGACTCAGTGTGTCTCGTGCTGGGCGATAATTTGTTCCACGGCGCCGGGTTTTCCGAGCTGTTGCAGCGCGCTGTGCAACAGACAAATGAAGGGTATGCAGCCATTTTCGGCTACCGCGTAGCCGACCCGGAGCGCTACGGCGTGGCCGAGCTGGATGCCGCCGGCAACTGCATCTCGCTGGAAGAAAAGCCTCAGCTTCCCAAGTCTAACTATGCCGTGGTGGGACTCTACTTCTACCCGAACGATGTGGTAGAAATTGCTGCGTCTATCAAGCCTTCCGCCCGAGGAGAGCTTGAGATCACTTCCGTCAACCGGGCCTATTTGCAAGCGGGGAAATTGAAGATACAGACCATGGGTCGCGGCTACGCCTGGTTGGACACCGGCACGCATGACTCCCTCTCCGAGGCTTCTACTTTCGTGGAAGTCATTGAGAAGCGCACCGGCAATAAAATCGCTTGTCTGGAGGGCATAGCCTGGGAAAACGGATGGATTGACTCCGCCCGCCTGCGCGAGCTTGCCAGACCCATGGAGCGCAACGGCTACGGTCGCTACCTGATATCATTATCCGAACAAAGTTTCAAGCCATGAAGCTGATACCGACAAGCATTCCGGACGTTCTCATCATCGAGCCTCGCGTGTTCGGTGACCAACGTGGGTATTTCTTTGAATCCTACTCGGAGCGCGAGTTTGAATCGGCAGTGTTGAAAACCACGTTTGTGCAGGATAACGAGAGTATGTCCGGGTATGGCGTGGTACGCGGGCTGCACTATCAAAGGATGCCGCACACGCAAAGCAAGTTGGTAAGCGTGGCCAGAGGACGCGTGTTGGACGTCGCGGTGGATATTCGGCGAGGATCGCCTACCTATGGACAGCATGTGGCGGTGGAGCTCAACGATGAAAATCACCGTCGTCTCTTTATTCCGCGCGGATTTGCACATGGCTTTGCCGTGCTGAGTCCTCAAGCCGTTTTTCAATACAAGTGCGACAATTATTACGCGCCGGAAAGCGAAAGCGGCATCGCCTGGGATGACCCGGAGCTGGGCATTGATTGGCGCCTCCCCGCAGCGGATGTCATTCTCTCTGAAAAAGACCGCTGCCGCTGCACTTTGGCGGAAGCAGAAGCTGATTTTCATATCAACACACCCCTCTACTGATACGCCGCCATGAAAGTGTTGGTTACAGGATCGCACGGCCAACTCGGACAGCAACTGGCCAGTCTTCAAAGCGCCGCATGCAGGGAGGAAGAATTCATCTTCACCGGCTCTGACGAGTTGGACATTGCCGATGCCACGGCCGTACGTGAAGCTGTGCGACGCATGCGGCCGCAGGTTATCATCAACTGTGCGGCGTACACCCAGGTGGACAAAGCCGAAGACGAGCCGGAACGCGCCGATGCTGTGAATCACTTGGGGGCGGCCCATCTTGCGGCTGCCGCTGCTGAAGCGAACGCGTTACTTGTTCACATCTCCACAGATTACATATTCGGAGCAGCAGGCGACAACCGCCCTCTCACCGAATCAGCTGCTCCAAATCCCATGTGCGTGTACGGACGCACCAAGCTGGCAGGAGAAGAAGCCATACGCGCCGCCGACTGTCGGCATCTCATTCTGCGCACGTCATGGCTCTGCTCCGTTTACGGGCACAACTTCGTCAAGACGATAGTGCGACTCATGCAATCCCGTGAGGAACTGCGTGTGGTGAACGACCAGATTGGCAGTCCGACCTGCGCGGAAGACCTGGCAAAAACAATTCTGCACATCCTTCGCCACAATGGTCCTACGGATGAACAGTTGGGCGTTTATCACTACGCGAACGAAGGGACCGCTTCCTGGTATGACTTTGCCGCATACATCGTCAAATACGCCGGATACGAGAAGAGCTGCAACGTACGGCCCTGTTCCACTGCCGAATACCCGGCCAAAGCGCTCCGTCCATCGTACTCCGTGCTGGATACACAAAAAATTCGCAAGACCTTCGGCATCACTATCCCCCACTGGAAGGATTCAATTGGCAGACTGCTCGACGCATACAATCCGGAAGGGGATTGAAGGGGCGCCCCCCCGAACGACCTCACTTGCCGAGTTGGCGGCGGATGTCCGTGGTGGATCTGGTCGGCAAGCCGGCGTGAGGAATACGTGAGCTGACAACGTAACGAATACCGCGCGATTCGATGAAGGCGCGCTTTCCCTCGTCCGAGCCGTCGTCGTTCACAAAGAAAACATCCGGTTGCACGACATCCAACAGCGGTGCGAAGTCCAGTTTGCCGGAGCCCGGACCGATATAAACCTTTTTCACGCATCGCAAGGCTTCCAGCATGTACTTGCGCTCCTGCTCGTTGTAGAGCGCGGGACGGTGTTTGAGTTCCATCACCGTGCGATCCGAACCGAGCGATATGTACACATCTCCGTAACTTGCCGCCTCCTCCAGAAAGGCGATATGACCGCTGTGCAACACATCAAAACAGCCGGACACCATCACGCGGGGCTTTTCAGATTTTTCAGGCATGTCGGATGATCAATGCGAGTTCAGGCACGCTGTCGCCCACGACGCATGCGTTGCAAATAGGTCGGCTCCCAGGGAACCGGTTCATCTCTTCCGAAGGTTCGACAATACGGCTCCACCGGGTACAGGTCCTCACACGCATCGAGGGCTGCTGCTCGATCTTCCCGGGATCCGTATAAATACAATACATACCCGCCATGTCCCCCGCCGCAGTATTTGTGAGCCATGGAATGTCCGATTGCGCCCAGCGGCTGCATGCCCTCCCCAAGCTGTGCGCGATAACTCATCTGCACCGCCTCGACGAGTGTCGTCACATCCTGCTGCTGAACGCCGAGACGCGCCACGCGACTGGCGCAGGCGATGGCCTCCATATCCCGCGGGAGCGAAGCGAGACCCGGCGTATCGTGACGAATGCGAGTATCAAAGACCGCCATACGACCGGAAAGGAAACTGCCTGTGTTCTTAAAGTCCAGCACGGGACGTCGGCCGGATTTCCAGACGCAAGCCCCGGTTTCAGCAATGACGGCAGGATCCTGCCAACCGACGCCCAAGCCCAGCTCCGAATGGACCGGATCCCAACCGTTCAACACGCTCCAACCGCCGCTGCCCCCGAGCCCGCCGCCCTGACGGTACTCCCAATCACGCAGGGAAACAGTGGGAGAGATGGCACAATTCACGATGTACTCTCCTTCCCTCGCCTTGTCCGGAACATCCAGCCATCCGCCGGCAAAGTCCACCCGCAGCGGCACGTGAGCCGGAGCCTTGGCACGGTTGAGTACATCGGTGCTACTGGTTGTCTGTGTCCCATAAGGCGCCGTTTTCGGGAGTATCACAAATTTCGCGCCCGTCTTCGCACACAGAGCGCTCTTGGCCTCCATGTAACGGTCATCCGTAGTCACCGCCAACACGTCCGGGCGTATTTTTTCGAACACGCTGCGGAAAGACACGTCCGCATCCTCATCGGTGGAGAGTACAACTTCGTCCACCATGTCCAGTGCGGCAAGCAGAGCGGCCTTATCTGCATCACGCAGCACGGATTTGCGTCCGTAAAGCGTCCAGAGCAATTCCTCGGACGGGTAACTCACAATGAGATAGTCACCCAAAGCCCGAGCCTCACGCAGGAACTGCAGGTGACCCGCATGAACCAAGCTGAACGCGCCTGAAACAAAGACTTTTTTCACAGAATTCGCGGGGAAAAGAAGTTAATCGTCATTAATTGCATCAATGAGTTCACGCAAACGGGCGTAGCGCCCGCGCCGAAGGGTGAACCGCAGGCGCGGCAGGTTCACGAGCATGGGCTCCGGGTCATTCTCATCGCTTGCCAGCTGCACGAGATCATTGTCGGGAATAATGTCGGTAAAAGTTTCACGTATCCACTCAAGCGTCTTGTCGCTCAGTTCCCGCATGGTGCGGATGCTCATGAGTTTTCCGCTGAAATAGTACGAATGGAAGCAGCTGTAGAAGCGTTCAATGGCAGACAATGCATCTTCCGGACTCTTGCTTACGTAGAGCAGGCTCATGTCCTCCGGCGAAATGAGACCGGCCTCCAGGAGCTCTTTGCGGATAAAATGCACCCAGCGCCCCCAGAAAGTCTCCCCCGGCGGATCAAGCAGCACGATGGGGAAGAGGGTGGACTTGCCCGTCTGCATCAGCGTGATGCACTCGTAGATTTCATCCATGGTGCCGAAGCCACCGGGAAAAGCGACCAAGGCGTCCGTCTGTTTCAGGAAATTGAGCTTTCGGGTGTAAAAGTAGTAAAAGTTCATCATCTTCTCGCTTCCCTCCACCACGTGATTGGCGTGCTGTTCATAGGGGAGCGTGATGTTCAGTCCGAAGGAGAAGTGTTCAGTGGCGCCCTCGTTGCAGGCTTGCATGATGCCCGGACCGCCGCCGGTGATAATCATATAGCCCTGCCTGGCCGCGATCTGGCCGAAGTGCTTTGCCTGCCGATAAGCAGGATCGTCCTCCTTGATGCGGGCGGAACCGAAACAGGTGATCTTGCGTACGTTGCGATACGGCAAAAACATTTTGTCCGCCGCCAACATCTCGTCGAGCGTGCGACTCATCATCTCCAAATCGTGCTCATCAATGTTTCCTGCGGCAGCATCCAGCGCCGCACCCAACAAACGCTTCACTACGGCTACATCATGCTTCCCGCATATTCTCTCCGCCACTTCATTAAATTGCGCGTCCACATCCACATCGCCGCTGAACACTCCTCCCCGCTTCGGCAAATGGCGAATTGCCCGGCTGTCCAAATCACGCACAGGTAAAAAATCCGGCTGGGTCATATCCTGAACTATACAGGATTTCTCCTGACTTGTCACACCAAAATTGGGGTTCACGTAGCAGTCTAATATATTTTCTATCTTCTCGGCTTGCCCGTCTCTCCGTGCTAGCATAGGGTCATGATTACTTCTGCTTCTCCTCGCTCACGCACCGTCACGCTCATCCTCGCCTGCCTGATCTTCATCATCGGCTTGGGTGGCCTTCACCGCTTCTACACCGGTAAAATCATCTCCGGAATTCTCCAGCTCATCACAGCCGGCGGCTTCCTCATCTGGCAAATCATCGACATCGTACGCATCGTCATCGGCTCCTACGATGATGCCCAAGGTCGCAAAATCACGGGCTGGTGACCTGCCGTTCATCGCACACCGCAGGTGTTTCACCAAATAGCCCCGACAGGAATCGAACCTGTATTTGCCCTTTAGGAGAGGGCCGTTCTATCCATTGAACTACGAGGCCGACCGAACGGGGTGTTTGTACACCGAAAGGACGAGAATGGCAAGAAAATTTATGAGAAAGACGAACGGAGACGCCGAAGCTGCTGCTCGGAGAGGAACGGTGAGAGCTGCGGGAGCATTCGGGGGAAAAACTCGGAAAGAGACCACGCGTGAAGCGGGCGAGGAGAGGACTCTTTGAATTCCCATGAGGGGATAGGGTAGATGATATCTGCAACCAACTCCGTGGAAGCAACCAAATGCTGCAACGCGAGAATCAACGGCTCCGTGAGCTGCGGTCTCTGCGCAAGAGGAAGCAGCCATGCCGAGCTGAGACTGTTGAGTTGACCCCGCAAAGCGGGCAGAATGGCAGCCAACTGCTCCGTCGGCAAATTATGCAACGCTGTAAGTTCCGGAAGCAAGCGCAAATCTGCCGGAGCAAGCAACCCCGTGATCACAGCCGCAGCCTCCCCCTGTCCGGAAAGCACAAACTGCACCAAACTGTGCACACCGACGAACAGACCTTCCCCCTGCCGGGGGGCGAGCAAAGCCGTCTGTGCGGCTGCACGGCATGCGAGAGAAAAATCATCACGCTCCGCTACGGCAAAGAGTGACAGGGCACGCCAGGCCTTTCCTCGCCGCTGCGCCACGAACGAGCACAGGCGAGCCAAGGCTTGCGACCGCATCTGCGACGAAACGGCATGTTCAAATTGCGCGTAGAGAGGCAAGAACTCCTCCCCGGGAAAATCGAGACGTTCTACCTCTGAAATCGCAAAAGCCACCATGCCCAAACACCATTCATCAGGCGTGAGCAATTGCCGCTGACGGTAATCACGAAGACGAGCCAGCAACCGGCTCACCCCCGTAAGTTCGGAATCTCTGTCGCGCTCCAATGCCATGATGCGCGCACGGGGCAACTATTGGAGGGGAGAGCCCAGACCGGGAAAGAGCAGTTCCCCCTTGGCGTCCTTCCCCGTTTTTTGCTCATTTTCGGGCGGAGCAACAGGCTTGGGAGCGTCCACGCCGAGAATGAGCAGACGTTGTTGTGCCGCAACCAACAACGGAGACGCCGGGCATTGTTCAGCAATCTGGGTGTAGTAAGAGCGTGCGCCTTGTTCATCTCCGCTTTTCTGAGCCATATCTCCCAGTGACAGCAAAGCCAGCGCATGATATGGGGAATTCCCGGCGCGGCTCACCGCCTGCCACAGCTCTGTCGCCCTATCGCTGTTGCCGGCACGCATATAATGTCCGGCCAGGTACGCCTGGGCACGCAACCGCACAAATGAATCATCCGCACTGAGCGCAACTCGCTGCAGCTCCTCAATCCCCTGCTTCTCCTCGCCTCCGACCACGAGTTGCATACCGCGCAACATCTGCGCTGCACCCACAGACTGAGTACCCGGGTAGTCACGGATGATGCGTTCGAGGGCAGCCTGATCGAAGTTCCCTTGCGCCTCAGTCGATTGATCGGTCACTCCGAGAGCCTGCAGCAGCAGACCCGATGCCTCGGCCTCCTGACGCGCACGGTAGGTTCCGTAAATGATGGCCGCCGCCGCCAGCAGCATGATGACCAGAGTGGCGACAATCAGTTTCTTGTAATGCGCATTCAGGAATTGCTCATGGCGAGAGGGACCCAGTTCAATCTCACCGATGGCCTTCATCTCCTCGGGGGTGAGTTCCGGCATATCCTTCAGCTTTTCGTGTTTGTTAGCCATAATATCAGTCAGTTCTTGTAAAGGAAATTGAGAGATTTGAGACGATTTACGTCAAAGTAATTGTTGATTCCCAGATTGCGGTAGATTTCCAGTGTGGCCTTGGAGCGGTTGAGAGTGTAGAAGTGAATGCCGTCCACATCCGCATCCAGCAATTCGCTGCACTGCTGACTCGCGTAGTTGATGCCTATGCGCTCCATGCTCGCCCTGTCGCCACCCGCTCGCAGCATCGCCTTGAGCAGACGCGCCGGGAAATTGGTTCCGGCGGAAAGCTCAGCCATGCGATTCATTCCCGATGCACTCGTCACTGGCATAATGCCCGCGATAATGGGCGCCTGGATGCCCAGCAACCGGCAACGATCCCGATAATCAAAAAAGGCGTGATTGTCAAAGAAAAGCTGAGTGCAAATGTAATCCGCACCCTCATCAATTTTTGCCTTAAGAAAATCCATCTCGCGCAGGCGGTTCGGGGTGTCAGGATGCCCCTCCGTGAAACCCGCCACGCCTACAGTAAGGCGATACGGCAACGAACGACGACTCTCCCAATTACGAATGAAGCGCACCAACTCCGCCGCGTGACGGAAAGCGTCACGACTCGGATCGTATTGTCCATGACGCGGAGGATCGCCACGCAAGGCAAGAATTGCGCGCGCCCCCGCTTTCACAAACCCCTCCAGAATCTCCTCAAGCTCCTTTTCCGTGTGACCTACGCAAGTGAGGTGCGGCACCGTGGGTATGCCGCGCTGCTGGATGTCATGCACCACGGCGCGCGTGAGCTCGCGAGATCCCCCTCCAGCACCGTACGTTACGCTCACAAAGCTTGGGCGAAACTGCTGAAGCGTCACAATTGTCTGCAACAAAGACTCCGCCCCCTCCGGCGTCTTGGGCGGGAAAAACTCGAAAGAGAAACTCGGAGCTCTCCCGAATAGGGCAGATTTCGCGGTGTCTTGCATCACTGCTCCAGTGTGTTAGTCGAATCATCAAGCGAGGGAAGCTCTTTGCTGCCGTACTCGGGCAGAAGCGTTGGCGCTTCAGCACCCTGAGCCTCCGGAGCGGAATCCGTCGAAGACTCTTCCTCGATCTCATAAGCGGGGGGAGGCGGCGGCAACGGGGGCACGCCTGAAGAGCTCGTCTCCTCCAATTGCTGCGAGGATAACGGCTTTTGTCCCCCCGACGTCTCTCCTCGCAGCTCGCGCGAATCCGCAAAAGGAGACACGATGATCTCATCCCCCACGCGAGGCTTGAACTTTTGCTCATCAATCTGCACACTGACCCGCCCGAAGTCGGCTTCCTTTACTGTGGCGCTCACCTGACCCGATGGCGCATCCATACTATCCACCACAACCTCGCACACCACAACCTTGTCGCGCCACACCGCCATCACAGCGCCCGGCACAAAAACATCCGGCACAGCCGGCTTGATCATAACGCAATTCCATTCCTCATCGTAGGCGGTCACGATGCCGACCACCGCGTTGCTTGGCGCCTGTTCCTCATCCCGGCGACTTTCTGCGGCCGCGCGAGCCGCCTCTTCTTTGCGCCGGGCGGCAGCTATCACATTGCTCTCCTCCGCCTCATTCAACGATGCCTCATTGCGCCGGGCGGCTTCTTCCTGCTCCAATCTGGCCTGCTCCACTTCCGGGGTCTCCACTCCGGGTTCGTAAACCTTCATTTGCTGGCGATGAATATCGTTCTTCTTTTGGTACTCTTCAATGCGAAGCGCCGATTGGTACGCGCTGTATTCGCCCTGCCAGCCGGGAATCACAAACAGCACCGCATAAAACATCAACCCAACTGATAAGCACAGTAGTGTGAGTATGGTAATGCGAAATCCGTTCATGAGCCCCATTCTACCAAAATGCAGAGCGTTTTCAAGACTCTATTCTGTCAAGATTTTTGGTAATCGAGTAGGGGGCTTTCGCCCCCTCTCACACCACCGTACGTGCCTTTTATGGCATACGGCGGTTTCCTAACCTT
>CANRET010000012.1 GCA_947629715.1 uncultured Akkermansia sp. | reverse complement strand
CTTTGAGCGCGCTGCGGGCTTTTTTTGACGCCGCCCTTCCCCTTCAGATAGCAAAGACCGAGCGTGTACTTCGCCACCACGTTCCCCTGCTCCGCGGCTTGAGCGAGCCACTTGTTGGCTTCTTTGGCAGCTTTCCCGCCGCGCTGCAGGAGCAGCTGTCCCAGACGCAACGCCGCTAAATCGAGTTTCTTCTCTGCAGCTTTGCGATACAGCTCCTCCGCTTTTTTCTCATCGCGCTCCGTGCCGCGACCTAGCTCGTAGCAGTTCGCCAATCTGTACATAGCGAGGACATGCCCGCCTTCGGCTGCTTTGTTGTACAATTCCACCGCCTTGGACAAATTCTGTGGCACGTCGAAGTACACGAGTTTATCGTGCTCGTATCCGAAGGCGTCATGGTAGTTTTTTTCAGCCTCCGTGGCGGTCATGTTTGAGAGTATATGCACGGCAGACAGATCACCGCCCTCAGCAGCCAGAGTGAGCCACTTGGTTTCGTTCATCCGGTCTCCTTTCTGTCGACAGATCTCTACCATCCTTAAGCTCATGCAAGAAGACGAGCCCGACTCGGCGAACTCCTTCATATGTTCTTCATTGAAGTCGATGATATTGCCCGCTGCCTGCACACACCCGGCTTTCCACGCGTCCAAACTTTTCTTACTACGTTCCATAAGATCATCTGAATTGGCAAGGTTATCGGCAGTAGGAATGGGATACATCGCGTAAGAATTTCCCTGCTTCGCCGCTTTCTCGGCATATTTTGATGCCATGGTCTTCGCCTCTTCGTCGCTGGATTTGCGGCAGAATGCTGCATAAGCGGCCTGCGCGCCATGGTGGTCCTGATTTGCTGCATCTTTGAGGAGCGATGCAATCCGCTCTTTATTTCCCCCTTTTTTCAGGAGAAGTCGCGTCGTCTCGTCATAAGCCAGCAACCACTGCGCATCCGCATCTCCCTCCGCTGCCAGAGGCTCTATGATTTTGCGCGCCTCATCGTGATTCTGCTCCCCGCTGAAGCCGCCGGCCAACCGAAGCGCCAACACCAGGCCCGCCTTCTTATTACCCTTTTCCTGCTCCGCCTTCAACAACTCCTGCAACTCCTGCTCGGACTCCGGTTTTTCCTTGCGTATCAGGCGCACCGCCTGCAGCTCCCACGGCAGGGAATTCTCTTTCTTCTCCTCCTCCTGCCCGTGCGCCATGCCCACCAGCATGCCGACCGCCACCGCCAGCGCTCCCAGGCCCCGCACGGGGAGCACCGATTTCGTGTTCTTTTTTTGCTTTGCTTTCATACCGTGATTGAGATGATTCTTCATGTTTCAGCTTACTCGTGGAATGAGGGAAGTTCCTCCCGTCATGAGCCTTTTTTGGGGAGTTTGAGATCGCGCAGCAGGTAGTAGAGGCAGAGGGCGTTGGTATTCCCCTGCATCACGCGCTTGAAGTCAGCTTCCGAGTGATCTGTCTTATCGCGTCCGTCGACGATGATATCGTATGCCGTTTGCCAATAATGTTGATCACCAAAGCCCGGTGAGATCATCGGGGTAGCCATGCAGAGCGGACCACAGTCCATCCCCGCATGATTGAGAGTTTCCAGGGCAGCCTGCTTTTTATCCTTGCCGCTGCCTTTGGCAAAGTATGCGGCAAAGCCCAGCTCGTACTTGCTGCAAATGTCACACAACGCCGCCGCTTCCGTAAAAAGACTTTGAGCGCGCTGCGGGCTTTTTTTGACGCCGCCCTTCCCCTTCAGATAGCAAAGACCGAGCGTGTACTTCGCCACGACGTTTCCCTGCTCCGCGGCTTGAGCGAGCCACTTGTTGGCTTCTTTGGCAGCTTTCCCGCCGCGCCGCAGGAGCAACTGCCCCAGACGCAACGCGGCTATGTCCAGTTTCTGTTCTGCCGCCTTGCGATACAGCTCCTCCGCTTTTTTCTCATCGCGCTCCGTACCGCGACCGAGCTCGTAGCAGTTCGCTAATCTGTACATAGCGAGGACATGCCCGCCTTCCGCCGCCTTGGTGTACAATTCCACCGCCTTGGGCAAATCCTGCGGCACATCAAAATATGCAAGTTTATCGTGCTCGTACCCGAAGGCGTCACGGTAGTCCTTTTCGGCCTCCGTGGCAGTCATGTTCGAGAGCGCCTGCACAGCAAACATGTCGCCGCCCTCAGCAGCCAGAGTGAGCCACTTGGTCTCGTTCATCCGGTCTCCTTCTTTACGACACTGAATCGCCATCCCCTCATACATGAGAAAGGACGAACCTGATTCCGCAAACTCCGCAGAGCGTTCCTTCATGAACGTGCCAACGCCGCCAGCGGCCTGCACACACCCGGCTTTCCACGCGGCCAAACACTTGTCGTACTCTTCAAACTCTTTCATATTTGCCACATCAACGCGGGCGACAACATTCATTCCGTAAGAATTCCCCTGCTCCGCTGCTTTCTTGGCGTATTTCAAGACCGTAGCTTTCGCCTCTTCATTGGTGGAGTAGCAATCAAATGCCGCACAAGTGGCCTGAGCGCCGTGGTGTCCCTGGTCCGCCGCATTCTTCGCGAGTGATTTGACCCGCTCTTTATTTCCCCCTTTTTGCAGGAGGATTCGCGTCATCTCGTCATACGCCAGCAACCACTGCGCATCCACATCTCCCCCCGCTGCCAGAGGCTCTATGATTTTGCGTGCCTCATCGTGATTCTGCTCCCCGCTGAAACCTCCGGCCAACCGGAGCGCCAACACCAAACCCGCCTTCTTATTGCCCTTTTCCTGCTCCGACTTCAGCAGCTCTTGCAGTTCTTTTTCGGACTCCGGCTTTTCTTTGCGTATCAGGCGCACCGCCTGCAGCTCCCACGGCAGGGAATTCTCCTTCTTCTCCTCCTCCTGCCCGTGCGCCATGCCCACCAGCATGCCGACCGCCACCGCCAGTGCCCCCAGGCCCCGCACGGGGAGCGCCGATTTCGTGTTCTTTCTTTGGTTCGTTTCCATACCGTGATTGATAACAGTTAAGCCTATTCTAGCGATTTTCGAGCATCTGTCGAGAGAAAACAACAAGGAACAGCTCTCTGAGACAAAAAAAGGGAGGGACCTAAGCCCTCCCTTGGAAAGTTTGCTGTCGGACAGCATCAGGAGAATACGCCGACGGCCTCGGAGGCGCAGGCGATCATGTAGTCGCGGTTGAGCTTGGCGATATTGTCCACGGAGACACCCTTCGGGCAGGCGGCCTCGCACTCGTACTGGTTGGTGCAGTTGCCGAAGCCGAGGGCATCCATCTGACGCACCATGGCGAGCACGCGCTTGTTCTTCTCCGGGTAGCCCTGGGGCAGCAGGTTGAGGTGCGCTGCCTTGGCGGAGGTGAAGAGCATGGCGGAGCTGTTCTTGCAGCTGGCCACGCAAGCGCCGCAACCGATGCACGCGGCGGCGTCGAAAGCGGCATCCGCCGTCTTCTTGCGCACGGGCATGTTGTTGGCGTTCGGCGCGGAGCCGGTACGGATATCCACAAAGCCGCCGGCGGCGATGATCTTGTCCAGCGCCGAGCGATCGACAATGAGATCGCGCAGCAGCGGGAACGCTTTGGCGCGGAAAGGCTCAATCCAGATCGTATCGCCGTCCTTGAACTGGCGCATGTGCAGCTGGCAGGTCGTCACCTTCTTGCCGCCGTGGGGCACACCGTTGATGGTGAGCGAGCACATGCCGCAGATGCCCTCGCGGCAGTCGTGATCGAAGTGGATGGGTTCCTTGCCTTCGTGGACAAGCTCCTCATTCACAATATCGAGCATCTCGAGGAAAGAGGCTTCGTCCGGGATGTTCTTCGCCTGGTAGGTTTCAATGCGACCCTGGGCCTGAGCGTTCTCCTGCCTCCAGACCTTGAGCGTAAGATTAAGTGTAGCCATAGTATAAAAAGGTGTTAGGGATTCAGCTCTGCTCGATTATTTGTAAGAACGGATAGCGAGGTGCACGTTGTCGAAAGTAAGCGGCTCCTTGTGCAGCACGGGCAACTTGTCCGTGCCCTTGTACTCCCAGCAGGCGACGTAGGCGAAATGCTCGTCATCGCGCTTCGCTTCGCCGTCGGCGAGCTGGTGCTCCAAGCGGAAGTGCGCGCCGCAGGATTCCTCGCGCGCCAGCGCATCATAGCAGAGCAACGGCGCAAAGTCGAGGAATGCCGCCACGCGCCAAGCTTTCTCCAGCTCCATGTTGATACCCTCCGTGCTGCCCACAATCTTGACATTGTTCCAGAACTCATCGCGGATGGCGGGAAGTTTCTCGATGGCATCCATGAGAGACTCCTTCGTGCGCCCCATGCCGACATCCTCCCAGATGAGCTTGCCGAGTTCGCGGTGAATCTCGTCCGGCGTCTTGGTGCCTTTGACGTCCATCATCTTCCTGATGCGCGCCTTCACAGCCTCCTCGGCCTCCTTGAATTCGGGCGCGGCCGTGGTCACGCTGCCGGGTTTCTGGGTGGTGAGGTAGGTCGGGAGAGTGGAGGAAATGACGAAGTAGCCATCGGAAAGCCCCTGCATGAGAGCGGAAGCGCCGAGACGGTTCGCACCGTGGTCAGAGAAGTTTGCCTCGCCGAGCACGTGCAGACCCGGGATGGAGGACATCAGATTGTAGTCCACCCAGAGACCGCCCATGGTGTAGTGCGAAGCGGGGTAAATCATCATCGGCTCCTTGTGGGGATCCACATCGGTGATCTCCTCGTACATCTCGAAGAGGTTGCCGTACTGACCATCGATCCACTCCTTGCCCATGCGGGCGATGGAATCCTTGAAGTCCAGGAACACGCCGCGCCCGGTGGTCGCCACGCCGCGACCGTCATCGCAGGCTTCTTTGGCGGCGCGGGAGGAAATATCGCGCGGAGCGAGGTTGCCAAAGGAGGGGTACTTGCGCTCCAGGTAGTAATCGCGCTCACTCTCGGGCACATCCGAAGCCTTCATCTCGCCCTTGCGGATCTTCTCGGCCGTCTCCCTGCTCTTGGGCACCCAAATGCGACCATCATTGCGCAGGGACTCAGACATGAGGGTGAGTTTGCTCTGGTAGTCGCCCTTCACCGGAATGCAGGTCGGGTGAATCTGCGTGAAGCAGGGGTTGGCGAAGTAGGCGCCTTTCTTCCAGCAAGCGCATGCCGCGCCCACGTTGCAGCCCATCGCGTTAGTGGAAAGGAAGAACACGCGTCCGTACCCGCCGGTAGACAGCAGCACCGTGTCGCCTGCGTAGCTCTTGATTTCGCCAGTCACCAGATCACGCACCACGATGCCTTTCGCATGACCATCCACGACCACCAAGTCCATCATTTCCGTGCGCGGGTGCATCTCGATGTGACCCTTGCCGATTTCCTTCTCCATCGCCTGGTAGCAGCCGAGCAGCAACTGCTGTCCGGTCTGTCCTCGGCTGTAGAACGTGCGCTTGAGCTGCGCCCCGCCGAAAGAGCGGTTGTCCAAAAGACCGCCGTACTCGCGTCCGAACGGTACACCTTGGGCGACGCATTGGTTGATGATATCGCATGAGACCTCCGCGAGGCGATACACATTGGCCTCGCGGGCGCGGAAATCGCCGCCTTTCACCGTATCGTAGAAGAGGCGATAGACGGAGTCGCCGTCATTCTGGTAGTTGTGCGCGGCGTTGATGCCACCCTGGGCGGCAATGGAGTGCGCACGGCGGGGAGAATCCTGGTAGCAGAAGCACTTCACGTTATAGCCCAGCTCAGCCAATGTAGCGGCGGCGGAACCACCAGCCAAACCGGATCCCACAATGAGAACCGTGTACTTGCGGCGGTTGTTGGGGTTAATGAGCTTGGCCTCGCGCTTGTACTTGGTCCACTTCTGCTCAATCGGCCCGTCCGGGATGCAGGAATCGGGCATGTAGTCGCTTTCCGGAAACTTGATGTCTTTCATATTGGGAGAAGAGGTAGAGGTTTAGTGAAGGATGCCGGTGAGAACCGCCAGAGGAATGGAAATGAAGCCGGCGCAAACTACAAGGGCAAAAAGCACGGCCACGATGTTATAGAGCGGACGCACCTTACGCGTGCCCAGTCCCAGCGTCTGCATCACACTTTGCACACCGTGGCGCACGTGCATGAACAGGCAGCAAATCGCCACGATGTAGGCTGCGCTGCACACCGGGTTTTGGAAGCCGAGCACGACGTGTTCATAGCAGTTGGCAGGGTCGCCGTTAAGAGTGAGCTGCCAAAGGTGCAAGAGCAGGAACGCAAGAATCATCACCCCGGTGATGACCATGGTGCGGGAGGAGAGAGTAGCCTTCAGCGTGCCTTCCCTCTGGTAGTGCGTGCGGGCATTGTAGTTCTCGTACTTAAGCACCAGCGCCAGCAGCACATGCACGGCAAACACAGCCAGCAGACCAAGCCGAATTGACCACAGCAGCCATGCCGGCATGCTGTGCAACCCCATCGCATAGTAGTCAATCCAAGACTTTCCGCCACAGGCGGCGCATCCTCCGTAAATCGTCATGTTACCGGCCAAATGACCGACGAGGAAGAGAAGAAGACACGCCCCCGTGAGCGCCACTAATATCTTGCGGCCTATGGATGACGTGACGAACTTACAGGCTGTCGTGATGATATCGTTCATAGTGCAGTAACGTCGTGCGGACGCAGTTTAACCTACCTCTCCCCAAAAAGCAAGACAGATTCACCGATTGGTCCATTTTTTCCAACGGGTCATAAGAAGCAGACCGTCTTCCCGCCCCCGTCCTTTCACTCGAGAAAAATGTCAACCGGTCGAATAGGCGATCGAACCCTCAAATGTATCGGTTCTGAAAAATGACGCGCTTTGTTTTGGGAAAGGGGCATAGGATGTGGTACAATGCGGGGAGAGTGAAAAGATGCCAAATATGCGGGAAGCCGGCGACTGTGTTCCTGACGCAAATAGCGGACGGAAAGCTCAGGGATGTCGCCTTGTGCCGAGAGTGCGCGAAACAGCGTGGGATATTTGACCCAAACCAGTTGTCCCTGGCCAGTCAATTCTTCCCGAAAGAACTCAGCGGTCACATTGAACAGCTGATCAGGCAAATGCTCAACGGAGAAGGAGGCGACGAAGGAGCAGGCTCGCTCGGTACCGTGTTCGCACTCAACAATGAAGAGGACAAGAAAAAGGAGAGGTCAGGAGTTGTCAAGGAGTGTCCGGAATGCGGCTATCCTCTGTCTGAGTACAAGAGGACCCACAAACTGGGTTGTCCCGCATGCTACGCCGCATTCCGCGAAACGCTGGAGGCAGAGGAGGACGAAGACGGCGCTGAAGGGACGGTCATGAGTGAGAGAGCAGAGACGCGTGAGGAACTGGAGGAGCGTCTGCGCGCTGCCGTAGAACGAGAAAATTACGAAGAGGCTGCCCGAATACGCGACCGCATTAAACGGATGCCGAAAACATGAAGCCGCACGAAATGAGGAGTTGGATGACCAAAGAGCCGGCCATAACTCAGGCTTTGGCGAAGGGCGGCGTGTTGTTCGGAGCGCACGGCATCATCTCTCTGAACTTGGCAGACTACCCATTTCCACACTGGGCCAAGCCGGAACAAACAGAGGAAGTCGAAAGACTCATCTGTGAAACGCTCCAACAACAGCGTGACGTCTCATGGGACAAGGACCCCGTGCGGGTGAACAGTCTGTGCGATTGGGAAAGGCAACTGCTGACAGAACTCGAACAGCTCCCCGAAGAAGCGCGTGCGGGCAATCCTTGCACAGCCCTCGTTTACGACCGCAAGCAAACCCGCGTTGCCGTCATCAACGGCGAGGAGCATTTGACGATGGAATTGTTTGTCGATGCCGACGAGGGGCAATGCTTGAACACGGCTCTCTGCGAAGCCCTCATCATGCAGGACAGGGTATGCTGTGAGATGTCTGCAGAGCTGGCGTGGGACGATGACTTCCTGCACCTGATGTCCGATCCGAAAAAGAGCGGCAACGGGATGAGCGTGGCGTGCTGGATGAGCCTGTCGGCTCTGGCAAAAGCCGGTCGCATGGGAGAGGTGGACAACATGCTGCAAAGTCACGGGATCCAGTACCGTCCGGCCTTTGAAGCTCCGGGACATGAAGATGCGGACGTGTTCCGCCTTGAAGCGCCGATGTACGGGGACAGGCCCCTGTACGAATCGTTCCCCCTTCTGCGCAAAGTCGTGCACCGGCTGTGCCGCGAGGAAAATGCGGAGCGTCGCCTATTGATCTCCCGAAAAGGTTCCGCCAACGAATGGAGCGAAAGGCTGTACGCCGTTCTTGATGGCCTGAAGAACGGACGTGTCGTCACGAAAGAGGAAACGCCGAGGCTGCTTTCAGAACTTCGTCTCGGAATATCTCTTCGCAAGCTGCACAGCAAGCGAACGGCGTCCACGGTGTGCAAGGCTCTGTCGCAGGCCCACGTACGCACGACGGAAGGCTACATGCAGCTCGTACCGGACGAAACTCTCCCGAAAGATCTCGACGAACGACGCGGCGAATGCCTGAGAAGACTTATCGAAGACCAATTGCAACTCACTATCGTATAACTCTGTATGAACAACTTTACACCCCGAGCACAACAGGTCATCAATTTGGCAAGGCGTGAAGCGCTGAGGTTTCACCACAACTACATCGGCGCCGAACATATCCTGCTCGGTCTGCTCAAACTTGGGCAGGGCTTTGCCATCCCCATCCTCAACAATGCCGGCGTCAACATACCGGCGCTCATCGATGTCATTGAAAAATCCCTCGTTCCCGGCACGGCAAACGTGACAAACGTCGGGTCGCTGCCGTACACCCAGCGTGTGAAGCGCATCCTGGAGATTGCCGGGCAGGAAGCGGAGGAACTCCATCACGCCTACGTAGGCACCGAGCATCTGCTGCTGGCCATACTGAAAGACGAGGACGGGATGGCGCACCATGCTCTGGAACAATCCGGGGCAAGCTATGAAGCGGCTCGCAAAATGATGGAGGAGTCTTCTCAACGAGGAAATGGAAGTGAACAGTACCCCGAACAAGGGGAGTCAAACTCAGAAGAGGAAGAAGAGGAGGAGGAAGAAGACAACTTCGGCGCCTTGTTCAATGCCGATCCCCGTACCACGGGAAGCGGCAACAGTCCCCAAGGTCGCAAGCGTTCGGCCTTGCTCACCTACGGTCGTGATCTGACGGCACGCGCACTGAAGGGTGAGCTGGATCCGGTGATTGGTCGCGAACGCGAGATTGAGCGAGTCATTCAAATCCTGTGCCGGCGCACAAAAAACAACCCGATTCTGCTGGGAGAGGCGGGCGTGGGCAAAACGGCTATCGTCGAAGGTCTTGCGCAACTCATTGCCAAGCATGATGTCCCGGAGTTTCTCATCGACAAGCGAATCATCTCGCTCGATTTGCCGATGATGGTGGCAGGCACGAAATACCGGGGACAATTTGAGGAACGTCTGAAAGCGGTGATGGACGAAATCCTGCGTGAGCGCAACATCATCCTCTTTGTGGACGAGGTGCATACTCTCATCGGCGCAGGCTCAGCCGAGGGGAGCATGGATGCCTCCAACATCATCAAACCCGCCCTTTCTCGCGGCGAGATGCAGGCCATAGGCGCCACCACTCTGGAGGAATTTCGCAAGTACATGGAGAAGGATGCCGCTTTCGAACGACGTTTCCAGCAGGTGCCTGTCGGCGAGCCCTCGCTGGCGGAAGCGATACTCATCCTCAAGGGACTGCAAGCGCGCTACGAAGAGCACCACCACGTGCGTTACACACCCGGGGCGCTCGAAACGGCCGTGCAACTGTCCAGCCGTTACCTTACGGGACGCTTTCTGCCGGATAAAGCGATTGATGTAATCGATGAAGCCGGCTCCTACAAGCGCGTCGGAATGATGACGCGACCGCCGCACCTCAAGCAGCGGGAGAAAGAGCTGTATGAGCTGCGCCAGGAGAAAGTGGGCGCCGTGGAAGCGCAGAACTTTGAGCTGGCGGCCAGCCTGCGCGATCGAATCAACGCGCTGGACAGCGACCTCAAAGAAAAGGTAGCGGCTTGGAAACAGAACATGAAGGACGACTACGCGACCGTCACCGATGAAGATATCATGAATGTCGTTTCCAAATGGACGAACATCCCGCTCGCCCGCATGGAGGAAAAGGAGGCGGAAAAACTGCTCAACATGGAGAACGAGCTGCGCAACCGAGTGATCGGGCAGGATCAGGCCTGTTCCGCCATATCGCGTGCCTTGCGCAGAAGTCGGGCAGACATCAAAGACCCGAAGCGCCCCATCGGTTCTTTCCTTTTCATGGGACCTACCGGCGTGGGCAAGACCTATCTGGCGCGAAATTTGGCTGAATTAATGTTCGGTACGAGTGACGCGCTCATCCAGGTGGACATGAGCGAGTACATGGAGAAGTTCAGCACGAGCCGCCTCATCGGCTCTCCTCCGGGGTACGTGGGACACGATGAGGGCGGTCAGCTCACCGAAAGGATACGCCGTCGGCCCTACTCAGTCGTACTCTTCGATGAAATAGAAAAAGCTCATCCGGACGTGATGAACCTGCTGCTGCAGATCCTGGAAGACGGGAGTCTCACGGATTCCATGGGGCACAAGGTGAACTTCTGCAACACCATCATCATCCTCACCTCCAACGTGGGAGCGTCGCTGGCCAATTCCGGCGGACAGATGGGCTTCAGCTTTGCCGAGGACGATGACGCGAATTACGAGGTGATGAAGGAACGCATCTACGATGCAGCCAAGAAGCAGTTCCGACCGGAATTCATTAACCGCTTCGATGATCTCATCGTTTTCCGCCGCCTCACGCCGACCGATCTGCAACGCATCGTGAAGTTGGAGACGGATAAGCTCATCCAACGCCTCGCAGACAAGCAGATACGACTCACCCTCTCGCCGGAGGTCATCCGGATGATTGTGGACCGGGGAAGCGACGTGCAGTACGGAGCGCGACCGATACGGAGGGCAATCGAGACACTGCTTGAAGATCCGATAGCCGAAGCGATGTTGCGCGGGGAATTGCTTCCCGGGCAGAGTTCGAAAGCAGAGCGAAAGGATGAACAGAGTTCCTCCATCACCTTCCGCATGGCAGGCAGACTTCGCAGCAAGGCAAAGTCAGAACAGACTCATAGCCAATCCTCTCGAAAAACACCCGCACGCCGCAGCCCGCGAAAAACGCAAAGCGAAGCAAAGCCGAGCCTCCGCCGCAAAAAGGATTGAAATTCGACGGATATAGCGTACAATGAGAGCATGAGAAGGCCTCCGATACCCGGAATCGTCCTGGCTGACAGCTGGCTGGCGCCCTATGAGCACGTCATCAAGATGCGCCTGAAGCTCTATGACGGCCGGATGGAGGAGCTTGCCCGCAAGTTCGGAAGCTTGGAGGAGGCGGCGCGAGGCTACGAACGCATGGGAATTGTGCGGGATGCAGACACCGGGGAATGGACGTATCGCGAATGGGCGCCGGGCGCGCGCGGGCTCTGGCTCATCGGCGACTTCAACGGGTGGAACCGCGAAGCCACCCCGCTGCAACCCGATGCCGCCGGCATGTGGAGCGTACGGCTTCCCGCCAATGCCCTGCACCACGATGATCGCGTGAAAGTGCATGTGCTGGGAGCGGATATGCAGCGCCACGACCGCATTCCCGCCTGGATTCGCTACACGCGCCAGGACCCTCAGACTTTCGACTATTCGGGCGTTGTGTGGGATCCGCCAAAGCCTTACCGATGGAAAAACAAGCGCTGGACCCCCGCGCGCGTGCGCGAGCCGATCATCTACGAAGCGCACGTGGGCATGGCCGGAGAAGAACCGAAGCTGCACAGCTACGCCGAATTCACTGACAACGTGCTGCCGCGCATAGCGGCGCTTGGCTACAATACCGTCCAGCTCATGGCTGTGCAGGAGCACCCCTACTACGGCTCCTTCGGCTACCACGTCTCCTCATTCTTTGCGCCGAGCAGCAGGTTCGGCACGCCGGACGAACTCAAGCGGCTCATTGACACCGCGCACGGGCTGGGACTGGCAGTCCTGCTGGATGTCGTGCATTCCCACGCGGTGAAGAACATGGCCGAGGGACTCAACAATTTCGACGGTTCGGGCGGACAGTATTTTCACGCAGGGAAGCGGGATGCCACACATCCGGATTGGGACAGCTGCCTCTTTGACTATGGACGCGAAGAAGTGCAAATTTTTCTGCTCAGCAACCTGAGGTGGTGGTTGGAGGAATTTCGTTTCGACGGTTTCCGTTTCGACGGAGTGACCAGCATGCTCTACCTGCACCACGGACACGAAGCCTTCAACAATCTGGGGCGCTACTACGACGACCAAGTGAACGGCGATGCCATCACCTACCTGCAACTCGCCACCACACTCATCCAACGAGTGCGCCCCGGCGCCATCATCGTGGCGGAGGATATGAGCGGGATGCCGGGCATGTGCAGACCGGTGGACGAAGGGGGGCTGGGCTTTACTCACCGACTGGCGATGGGGTTGCCGGACTATTGGATCAAGCTTATCAAAGAGAAAAAGGACGAAGAATGGAGCATGGGCGACATGTGGTACACCCTGATCAACCGCCGCTACGGCGAGCCTAATATCGCCTACGCGGAGAGTCACGATCAGGCGCTGGTCGGCGACAAAACCATTGCTTTCCGCCTCATGGATGCGGAGATGTACACCCACATGGCGTGCGACAAGCCGAGCCTCATCATCGACCGAGGGATCGCGCTGCACAAGATGATCCGCCTGGTGACCCTGGCTGCGGGTGGAGAAGGATGGCTCAACTTCATGGGCAATGAGTTCGGGCATCCGGAGTGGATCGATTTTCCCCGCGACGGCAACGGTTACTCTTACCAGTACTGCCGCCGCCAATGGAGCTTGGTGGACAGCCCACTGTTACGCTACCGCTTCCTGAATGCCTTTGACGCGGCGATGCTGCGACTCGCCAAAGAGACGGAATGGCTGGGCAGCGCCCCTGCCCGCCCGCTCAATATGGATGAGATGAATCACGTGATGGCCTTTGAGCGCGGGGGCCTGATTTTTGTGTTCGCCTGGGGCGGAGAGCAGGCCTTGTCGAACTACCGCTTGCCCGCCCCGGAAGCCGGCGAGTGGGAAGTGGCGCTGGACAGCGATGCTGCCGAGTTCGGCGGGTTCGGACGGCAGGATGCCGCAGTGCATCACGTGACGGATGAGGATGGGTGCATTTCAGTTTACCTGTTGCCACGCACAGCTATCGTGCTGCGCCGCGTATCGCAATCGAGACCATGCCATTTGCCCCCGATGTAAGATGGAAGACGAAAGGAGCCAGACAATCCACCGGATGGATGATGTGCTCGCCAGCCAGGTGGCTGCCGGGGAGGTGGTGGAAAGGCCTGCATCGGTTATCAAAGAACTTGTTGAGAACAGCATTGACGCCGGTGCGCACGTCATTCGAGTCGAAATCTCGCGCGGCGGCATCGCCTGCATCAAGGTGAGCGATGACGGAAAAGGAATGAGTCGGCAAGACTTGGCTCTCTGTCTGCAACGCCACGCCACCAGCAAGCTCACCACCTATGAGGATCTCTACGACATACGTCAACTCGGCTTCCGTGGAGAAGCTCTGCCCAGCATCGCATCCGTGGCGCACGTGAATATCACCACGCGTCGCGGGCAAGATGTAGAGGGTTCTCAAATCGTTTGTCACGGAGGCCAGGAAGAGGAAATCCGCGCCGCAGGTTGTCCGCCGGGCACTTGCGTCGAGGTGCGCGAACTTTTTTACAACACGCCCGTACGCCGAAAGTTTCTGAAAAGCGCAGAAACTGAGGCGGGTCACGCTGAACAGCAGCTGCGTCTGCACGCCCTGGCCTGCCCGCATATACGCTTCACCATGGTACGCGACGGGGAAATGATCCTTGATGTAGCGGCCACTCATGACTTGCGTCAGCGCATCGCTGAACTCGGCTCGCACACCGCCGCCGCAGACTTGCTGCGCATACGTCCCACGACCGGGGTCGGCGTGCATGTGGAGGGCTTTCTGACACCCCTCACAAACGCTCGTCGCAATCGCCGCGAGCAGTATGTGTTTCTCAACGGGCGCGCCATCGAGGACAAATTGGTGACGCGAGCTGTACGCGATGGCTACGGCGGATTTCCGACGGGAGTGCACCCGGGATACTACATCTATCTGGACGTGGAGCCGGCTCTGGTCGATGTCAATGTGCATCCGGCCAAACGGGAGGTTCGCTTTCGCAGACCTGCGGAAATCAACGCCGCAGTCATTGATGCCGTGGCGGCCACACTGGCGGAATATGCGCGCGGACTGCAACCCGGAGAGCGAGAAGCCCAACCTGCCTCGGCCCCCCCTGAACCGCAAAGAGGAGATCAAGAGCGGCCGGTCGAGACACCCCTGCCTCCCCCTGCTCCGATCCGCACGAATACACAGCCTTTCCCGCGCCTGGCAGAAACGGCAAAATCCCCGGAACAGCACAATCTGCCCCCTCCTCCCTCTCCTACGCACAACCTGCGTCTCAGTCCGGAGCCGATGCAGACAGAACTCTCCCTTCCCGAAAAATCGACGGAGGAGACTGAGTCCTCGCCGGGCTCTGACTTCCGCGTCCTGGGCATCATCCACAAGCAATATGTGCTCTTTGAAAATGCAGAAGGATTGGTGATGCTTTCCGTCCGAGCGGCCAGGGAACGGATCCTATTTGAACGCCTTGTCGAGGCCAACAAGCGCGCCATCCCTTCGCAACAGCTGCTGGCTCCTGCGCTGCTGGAGCTTGATGCGCGAGACATGGGACTGGTGGCAGAGCTGCATCCTCTTTTCAACCAAGCCGGGTTCCGGGTGTCATTGTTCGGGAAAAAGACGCTCCGAGTAGAAGCCATCCCCATATTTTTAAAGCTCAGCGAGGTTGAAAACTTCACTGAAGAACTCATCAACTCTTTCAGCGCGGGAGAAACGCGAGTCAAACGCCACCGAGATCCCTACGAGCTTTTTGCGATTCGTCTTGCGCAGCAATACGTGCGCAAAGAAGAACTGAGCGGCTGGCTGAGGGAGCCTCTCTCCCTGATGCGCGACTTGCTGCACTGTGAAATTCCCTACTGCACCCCGCGCGGCAAGCCCACAATGATTCCGTTCTCCTTCAGCGAAATTCAGCGTCGTTTCCAAGCGCAGTAGCAAGCTTTTTTGCCCCGCAGCGTACACCCGAAACAATGAATGCCCGCCGCGTCAGCAACCTCGCGCTCTTGCTCTTCCCGGTCATCGGCCTGATCGCTTTCCGCTTCCATGTCCTCACGCTGGTCTTCATCTGCATTGCAGAGTTTGCCATGCTCGTACCACGTAAGCTGCTGCACTCCCAATCTTGCGTGTGCAGACGGACAGGATGGTGCTTGTTTGTGGGGGTGATTCTTGGGTTATCATTCGACGCCTGCCTGGGTTCTGCAGCGGTGCGAGATGGAGCTTTTCAAAGTCACGATTCCGGGGAAGACACCAGCCTTATCCTCATGTCATACGTGATAAAAGGCGGACTGCTCACCCTCGTTTTCTCATGGCTGAGTGTTTTAACAGCCGCCATCCTCAATTTTACTGCGGCACGGCGCAAACGCCGCGCCTCCCAACAACGTACACCTCTCCTCCATGCGCTTTTTCCCAATCGAACGGCACGCAGCTGCGCCATTTTCATCGTGATCGAATTCCTGTCCATCGGTAGTATACTCCTGATGCTCTTCGCAGCTGTGACCTTGGGGAAAATCAACGGTGTGCCTGCGCTAATCATACTCCTCGGCTTACTCATGTGGGGCTGCTGTAACAACTCCTTGCTCTTCCTCCTTTGGACACTTGCCTGCTCAGGTGATAACGAGGCGCACGGCATCGCAAAATGCCTGATTTGTCCAACGAGCATCGTGTGTGCATTTTCCTCGACCTTGCGTCTTGTCCCCATGTCTGCGCCCATCCTGCTCAGTTTTCCGGATACGATGTTCCAGCTCACCCTCTGCTGCCCGATCTATTTGACATGGGCATGGCTGAACAAAAGGAAAACCTGCCTCTCCACTCAGTGCCCCGAGTAGCAAAAAGAACGCACGCTTTCGAATGCTTTGATGTTTTCTTCAGAAGACGAGTGCCGTGCTTCCTGCTGGAGGAAAACTAATGAGCGCCGGCGATGCGGAGAAGGCGCACCACGCACGGTTTGGGATTGTCTGATAAAGCGTAATCCAGAGCATTCTTACCATTGACCGCCTTGTTGGGGTCTGCCCCGGCGGCAAGAAGCCGTCGGATGACCGGCAGACTGTCGTTGGAAATAGCAGCCATGAGAGGGGTGATGAGTCCCTCTCCATCATAATATGATTCACCGACGGCATTCGGATCCGCCCCGGCAGCGAGGAGAATTTCGGTCGCATCGGTAAGGCGATCATCGACGGATCCCACTAAGGCGTTGTGGACATGGGGAGCCGTGCGCACATCCGGGTAATAGGTGAGCAGGAGGCGCAGGAGTTCGGGGTGGAAATGTTGAGCGCGCGCAGCTGCCCGAAGCGGGGAATACTCTGTGTCAGCCGGACGCGGCTCCGCTCCCGCCTCAATCAACAGCCGCGCGATACCCAAATGACCGTACGAGGGCGCCATCTCAAGAGCGTTAAATCGGTCTTTGAGATGGGCATTGACATCCGCCCCGGCATCCAGCAGCAGTTTCACGACCTCGGGAACACCACTTGTAGCCGCCCCCATCAGGACCGTGTAGCCGGGAGGGAAATCCTCGGGTAAAGGAGCATTCACATCCGCCCCCAATTCATGAAGGAGACGCACCATGTTCACATCTCCCTCTGAAGCGGCAATTTCCAAGGGAGTGTGACGGGGCGTGGGGTCGTTCACCTGCGCTCCGGCGGCAATCAGTGTGCGAACCACTTCCTCCGCTTCGTTCATCGCGGCAACACAGAGTGGCGTGGTTCTGAAATCGGCAAATGGTTCGGTGAAATACTTCTCTACGCTCGCGCCGGACTCCAGCAGCAAGCGTACCATCGCGGCATCTTGGCATTTAATGGCTTCCGCGAGTGGAGGATTCCACCAGGTGTGACTCTCCTCAAGAGACGCTCCCCGCTCCAGCAAGTGGGTTACCATCTCGCGGTTTCCATCCCGGACGGCTTGTGTAAGCGCAGAGTCCATGGACTCGTCCTCTTCCGGGTCAAGTTGTGCTCCGGCATCGAGCAGCTGATCCACCACCGCGATGTTCCCGCTATGGACAGCGCAGATGAGGGGTAATACTTCCTCCTCCGGCGACGAGGGATCCGTCTTCCACAGCCCCTCCTCGTTCGCGTCGGCCCCACTCTCCAACAGACACTGCACACCCTCCTGCCAACCGACTTTCGCGGCTTCCACCAGCGGCGATGCGCCATTGCGGGTCGTTTTTGCACCCGCCTCCAGCAGCAACCTCAGCGTCTCCATGTCCTTGCTGCCGGCTGCAGCGGAGAGCGGTGTGTAATAGTCCAATCGCGTTTTTGAATTGGGGTCGGCGCCAAGGGAGAGCAGGTGACGAACCATATTCGCGTCTCCTCGCATGGCAGCTGCGATGAGGGCGTTTCCTCCCAGGCGGATTCTTTCTCCGTCCGAACCGATTTTGTAGAAGAAGACGTCTTCTTCTATCTCCGCTCCATCTTGGAGCAGTGAATCCACCGATTCGACCGTGGCTTGACCTTTCCAAATGCTTTGCACCAGCTGCCTCGTCTTTTCGTATGAGGGCGGCAACATATCTCCCCATTCCCCCACCGGTTTCCATTCGATGGAATTGTCTTCATCTTTTCTGCTATTTTTCATGTTGTTGATTGGTTTGTATGGTTTTTCTTTTGGTGATTTTTTTGTTTCCGGCAGATTCGCTGAGACAGATACTAAAGGGATAAGATAAAAAATCGGCACTTCAGCCTTGCATTCTCTGCAACACTCGTTGCAGAATAGTGTTATGATCAAATCACTTTATGAATGCTGTGGTTGGAGTGCCGATGAGCCTATTTTGTGCGATGAGGGTGTACTTGTCAAGCTGCACGTTAATTCAGAACTGACTTTTAATTGTCCGCGCTGCGGGAGTCCCCCTTGTTTGCATACCAAGAAAGTCATTAACGTTTTGGATTTGCCAACTATTGTGATCGCTCCAATACTTATCGAGCCATAGCATTAGAATATCTCCCGCATCGTCTGTTTTGATGCTTTCCACCTTGCGAGCAACATGAACAAAGTTGTGGATAAAACGCGACTCTCTCTCTTCAGAGAAGGAGATGAAGCGTCTAAGCTACAGGGATGCGCTACATCCTGCTCAAAGCTCCCGACAAACTTGATCAAGACGGCAAGCGATAACTTGAACTGCTTTGCTACAACATCCCTCCTTATAAGGTTTACACCATGAGAGAGCAGTTTCGTGCTGTCTTCATGCAAGACAGTGAGAATGAGGCTTCATTGAGTCTTATACGTTGGATATCCATGGCGGCCCAATCATAAGTAAAGCCCCTCATCAACTTTGCACGTGGCATCAGTTGCTGTTTCAAAGAAGTGCTCAACGGCATTCGTCACAAAATTAACTCAGCCAAGATAAAATCCCTTAATGCTGGTATCAAACGCATACAAAGCAAATGCTGCGGCATCTATAACATTAACTATCTGTTCTTAAAACACGCCAAATCTATTACTCCTCCAGCGAAATTGACCAGACCCTCTTTTCCTTCAGCCCCCAGAAACACGTGTTCTCGGTGCCAGTGTAAATACGGAAGGTGCCGAGGGGAAAGCCCGTGGATATGCAGGCCCGGCAAGAGTCCGAGTTTTTGCCTCTCTGCCGCAGCCAGTTTCGGGGAGATAAGGAGCTCGCCTTCATCGGTGAAGGAGATATATCCCTGGTCAAACAGAGCATCGTAGCGCGCTTCGAGCAAAAAGCCGTTGTATGGATCCACCCTCTCGGCATCCGTGCAGTCTTTCCATGGCTTGGCATGGCTAGCGCGCAGCAGCTCCGCCACGCCGACGCCCGTGCAGGCGCATCTGCCGCCCCATAGGGCTTCCAGCCCGTTGCGGTAGCGGTGCTGTGCAGTGCGAGCCAGAATCATCTGTTCGCGCTCCGTGCGCAGGGGCGGCGTGCCCTTGGGGGAGGTATCGGTTTTCACCAGCTCCCGCAATGTCTTCCCCAGCTCCTCCCGTGTCACCACCTGCACCTCCGCCATGGCAGGGATGATGCAAAATTTCTCCCCTTCCTGCAGCACGTGCAGCAGCCCTTCGTGCGCCGTCGAGCTCAGCCGGTATCCATCGCCGTCCGTGTCTTTTTCGCAAACCTCCCAGCCGTTGCGCGAGGCAGCGGTGCGGAGATAGGTGTCGAAGGCTATCGAGTCCATGTTCTGCTTTCCCTCCTATTTTCCCTGTTGACTCAGGTTGTCGAAGGCGGCCAGCACCAACCGCTGCGTTCGGTATTCCCCGTACTTCCTCTCCTCTTTAGCGCGCAAGCCGGGGAATGTCACAGTCGGGCATTTCCCAGGGTACTTCACCGTCGGATCGAGGATATACGCCAACTCTTCCCGCGTCAGTCCATACAACTTTGCGTAGTACGCATCCAGCTCGGCCTTCAGCTCAGACCGTCGCTCCTCGTCCCATGCAAACGGTTCGCCCTCATAGCCCAACGCCTTTGCCAACGGCTGCATGCTGTAGGTGGTGTACGTCAGTTCCAACACCCGTTGACTGATGTATGCTAGATCCTGTTTGTTGTAGGCGGTCGGTGGCAAAAAGGGAAGCTGCTCAACGTAGAAATACGTCATGTGGACACCACTTAATTTTTGTCTGACGATATAATCGAAAACAAGAGAAGCGCCATTTGCAACAAATGCACATTGCTTTCCTAGTGGTTCTTTTGAAAAAATGATTGGCATAGTATGTCCAACCGCAGAAAATGGTATAAACGATACGATAAACGTTCGCTCATTCGTGGCATTGGTAATATCTCGGAACCCGATCAACCACTCGGGGACTTGCTTGCAACACTTCGGGAGCTTGCGCAGAACATCCTCGCGGTACACCCAGTAGCGAGGTGAGGGTTCGAAACGAGGGTTGCGTTTTTGCTCGGCGGTTACTTCGTTTTCTTTCGCATTTCCTCCGGTGGTTTCGAAGGTGTTGAAGCGGTGGTCGTAGTGGTGAATCATCTTCCCCTCGTACAGCGGCAGCATCCCCTCTTCCCTTGTTTCGTGGAAGAGGTGGCTGTCGTTGGACATGTGCAACATGGTACCGAATGATACATCCCACGAGTTCTCCCCTGTTTTCTCATTGCAGAGAATGGGAACGGAGCGGTAGATTTTCGTCGTCAGCTCAGCATCCGCGCCGCAGCGGAATAGCGGGCAAGTGCCTGTGTTGGGATTGAAACGCGCCAAATCTTCTCCTTGCACATGGACATGGCGCTCTTTTTCATCCAGTTGCCGTGGGTGTGTCATGTAGCAGGCAATGTCAGTTATGGTAGAATAGGGGGTTATGGATAAGATTGCAAACTTATAATTTTTGCAAACATTTGGGAAAAGTTCATTATTTCTAAAATCATAGACTGCATGGAGCTGTTTGTTGCTGATGAGATGGTTGAAGAAGACATGAGTGCTTATATCAGTAATGATGTTGGTGGGAATGATGATACCAATCCTGCCGGAGTCTTTGCGTAGGCGGTAAGCGGTCTCAGCAAAAAGAGCGAACATATTGACATCTCCGACGCCTGTGAGGGCAAAACGGCCGCCTTGATCTCCGGCGATATGGACGAAGGCGCTTGAAGCAGCCGTGACGCGCAGGGAATTTTGAAAACGGGAAAAGAGCGTAATTTGAGCCTCCGGATTCATGGCTGGAAGCTCCCCTTTTGAAAGGGCTTCAATCATGCGACGCCGGGTGTTCGTATTGGAGCATTCGGCAATTTTCGGACAGGTATTCGCAAACCATTCCTTTTCCTGAATCTTCACCCTCTCCCACGGTGGGTTGCCGAGCACACAATCAAAGCCGCCGTTCTTCATCACCTCCGGAAACTCAAGGAACCAGTGGAAGGCATTGGCGGAGCGGCAGGCGTGGCGAGCGGCTTGTATGGCGGGATCGCCATCGGCTATGGACGGATTGCTGCGAAAATTGTTGAGGGTCGCCGTTGTCGGCACATTATTTGAGCTGTTTTTGGGGACGAGGAAAGCGCCCAACCAGATATCGGCAGCCACGGCCTGTTTGGATGCATTGCGCTGCTGCATGACTTCCTGCCATTGCCCGGCGTATTGACGCACCTCTGAAGGCGAGTTTTCAGAATACGCAGATTCAAGTTCCTTGAGGTCGGCAGCTTCCTCCAGCGTGTGAGTCGATTTGCTGTAATTGCGCGCACTCTGCCGATTTTGGCTTTTCAGCTGCTTGCAGACGGCCTTATCATCTCCAGGCGCGGGCTTGAACGCCTCGCCGGGTATGGGGAATTGCATGAATGTCTCTGCGGATAAAAGACCCAGCAGGGAATCGCCGCAGCGCAAGTGGTCATCCAGGAAGGAGAGAGGTTTGCCGGGCTCGTAGCCTTCCAACCACAGATTCATGCGCACAAGCTCCACCGCCATGGGGTTGATGTCCACGCCGTAAATGCAGTGGCGGATAACCTCGTGCATGGCTCTGTGGAAGACATCAGGTGTAGCGCCGCCCATCTGACCGGGGGTACGGGCATCTGCCAGCCTCTCCGCAATGCGGCGGGCAGCGCCCAGCAGGAAATGACCGGAGCCGCAAGCGGGGTCAATGACGCGCAGGGCGAGCAGTTTCTGCTGCGCATAGACGGGGTTTTTGCAACAGTCCTCCAGCAGCGGGTCGAGCGAGGTCTTAAGCACCTGTTCTACCAGACAGGTGGGAGTATAGTAGGAGCCGGTGAGCTTGCGGGCATTGCCCTTCTGCTTTTTGGCGGCCTTTTCCGGGTCGGAGCTGCCACCTGTGAAGTAGAAAATCTGCCGCTCGGTGGAGATACGGGGCGTAAGCTCCAGCAGGCTTTCATAGACGGAGCCCAGCTCCTCCGCGCCGAGGTGAGCATAATCCACCTGCGTGCGCTTGCCCTCGGTATTCGTCCAGCACAGGGAACGCAGCGCCGCAAGGAAAGCACTGTTCGGCAGGCGGCAGGCATCCAGCAGTTGGCATTGGTGAGCATCGTACAGACCGCCCAGCGCGGGCAGGGCCAGCGCGGGTTCGCCGCCATCCTTCGCCAGAGAGCGAAAGACGATGAGCTGAGCCTGCCAGAGGTCATCATGGCGGGAATCGGCTTCCTCTCTCAGCATCCGCTTAATGAGACGAGAAATAGAGTAGCCCCGGTGGTAGAGCATAGCCTG
The DNA here is from genome assembly GCA_947629715.1 of uncultured Akkermansia sp. GTDB lineage: Bacteria > Verrucomicrobiota > Verrucomicrobiia > Verrucomicrobiales > Akkermansiaceae > Akkermansia. The sequence goes on along the minus strand of CANRET010000012.1, from coordinate 19,523 downwards.
TTCCTTGAGCGTTTTGTCGTATTCGTGCAGGATATTGCGACTCTCCAGTACCGTGAGGAAGATGAGGCGGTACACCGTGCGCATGAGCTCCTGATAGAAGGCTTGTGTGGTGAGAGTCCCATCTTGCAGGGCCGCTCTCAGGGCATCATTGCCTGAGCCGTGCCCTTGCAGGAAACCGGTACCCAACTGGCAGATGGCATTTTCCACACCCTCGCGCAGACCGTCGCGGGCGCGGGTTCCGTGTTCCTCTAAATCCTGCCGCCATGACTCCCAGACACAAGTCTCGCCGTTGTCCGAAATCTGACGGGCAGCGCGGGAAACGTGCAATATGTTCCAGAAAAGGCCATCGAAAGCGGTGCTGTCCTCATCCTCCAGCAGGCGGTCAAGGTCAATATCCAGATAACAGGGGCGAGAGAGCGCGGGATTGTCGCGCAGCAAGCGCCAGTTGCAGCCATTGGTGACGATAGCCCACGTAAAGTATTCAGACGCATTGAGGAAAGCCTGCATCATCTGAGTAGCAGAGAGGTGCTGTCCGGTGGCAAATCGTATCTTGTCATCCAGCGATTTATCTGCCGGGGCAATGATGACCGGCAGCACGGGACTGTTGGTACCGGCGCCCAATAGCAGAGAAATCGGAAACAGGTGCATTCCGGGGTCTGTATCGGTCTTAAAAATGGGGCCGAACAGATCCTGCGTGTCCTTCACCTCCGGGGCGATGCCGCCGGTGGGGCATTCCGTCATGTGGGAGTAGCCTAGTACCTTTTCCAGAATATGGCAAATGTATTGCCGCTGATGCGTCTCGGTAACGTCCGCCTGCCACGTGTGCCAGGCGGCACGTGCGAGACGGTAGGCCCGCTGCGCCTCATCGCGCACGGAAAGTCCTTTATCCACCTGAACGGCATACTTAGGCTGTCGCTCGTACACACGCTGTACGAGGTCCGGCGAAAACAGCAAATTATAGTGTTTACAATAACGGGAGATACTCATGGAAGTGTTCAGATAACGGGTTGACAGATAAGAATGGAAAGAAGGTCCGGCGGGGTACAGCAGGAGACCGAGACGGAGCCGTAGCGCTGACGAGCAGCCTCTCGCACGCGTAGATGGTCCTGCAGCAGATCGTTGGCACGCTGTTGCAGCAGCTCATCGACTGGGAGATGCTGCCACTGGTTCAGAGCCTGGGTGAGCTGTACCTTGGCCACCGCTTCCGGCACATTATCCTGCGGGGCCAGTGTCGTGAAGAACCGTTGTTCCACTCCGGAGGCGAAGCGGAGCGGCAGGGAACCTACGCGAATGAGGGTCACCAGCTCCTCAGCCATGAAGTGGCGGTTGCGGCCCTCGTTACTGAAGGTAAGATTGTGACGCAGTCGCAGATTGTACAGCGTGGTGAGCTGCTGAACGGCAGCATCCTTCACGCGTACCACAGCGCAGCGAGGGAGAGAAAACTCGCCCGGCTGAGAGTCCAGCGACAACTCTGCCAAATAGTCCGCAATAGTGGAAACAAGTGGATGCGCACGAGACACCGAGGGCAGCTCCGACCCGGCCGGGCGCAAGCTGAAACGGTAGGCGTTTTTCTTGTCGCCATGGATGCCGTTCTCCATTAAGCGGCGAGCCAGCTCCTTCGGCAGGTTGGACAGGCGCAGGCTGTAGGCATCTTCCTCCAGAGCCAGAGGTTCTAGTGGTGCTTTGAAGCGATGGCAGGTTTCCAGCAGGAAGTGACGCAGTTCGTCCTTGGTACCCAGAAGCTCTTCCATGCGTTCATACTCCGGCATGACATCGGAGGGCTGCAAGGCCTGTTGAGCAAAGGTGGTGACGCGGGTCTTATCGGCAGCAGAGGCATCTTTCCATGCGATATCGAGCATGTTGTAATCATCGAAATCGAGGACCATTTGCTCAGTGAGAGCTTCCGCCGGTTTCTCATCGTTGAGCAGCAAAGCGTGCACCAAGGCCTCGCCGGTCTTCTTCTCGTCCACCGGAACGGGTACGCGCACACCGAGCTCGTTGCTGATGGTTTCAGCCTTGCGTAAGATGACTTTGAGGATAAAACCATCCACAGGATTATCTTGCCCGTAGAGCATGAGACTGCGAACCACTTTTTTCTTCTGCCCGAATCGATCCACGCGGCCCTCTCGCTGTTCGTGGCGTGTGGGGTTCCATGCCAGATCGTAGTGCACCACGGCATCAAAGCCGTTCTGCAGGTTGATACCTTCGGAGAGACAGTTGGTAGCCACAAGGATGCGCTTCTCCTGTTCAATAAGTAGTTGCGCTCCTTCCGCACGCTCTGCGGGAGACAATTTGCCGGTGATAGCACGGATTGCATACTTGGGGAAGGCCTTTTGCAGCGCTTCCGCCACATATTCCGCTGTGCTGATATACTGACAAAAGATGATGGGGTGGTAGTTGTCCTTGAGGAGTGCCTTGACTGCTACGCGCAACTTGTCGAGCTTGGGATCCTCTGCGGTCTGTTTCAGATCCTGAGCTTTGCGCAATAATTCCTCGATGCGCCCTATCTCCGGAGCGGGCGGTTCGATGTCGTCCTCTGAGTCGTTATCGGAAGGGTCTGCAAGGTGGGAGGTGTACTCCTCCTCCGATTCCGGCGGGAACTCGCCGCGCAGTTTAGCCTCCAGAGCGGACACGGCGGAGGCCGGACTGGATGAGATACAACGCAACATGGCCAGCATGGCGTACCAAATCATGCGATTATTGGTCGACTGAGCCTCGTGCAAACAGTATTGGCGTACTTCTTCGAAGAAATCACCCCATGGTCCGGTAAGGCGGTAGGTCATTTCCACGGTCTCCTTCTCAGGGAGCACGTCCTGCTCTTTCCAGAGGCGTTGGATATCTTTGCGGCGACGCTGGACCAGATGGCGGGATAGAGCCTCGCGCAGGGAATTACGCCGACGCTGATCGACCTCACCCATGACTTCGAACTTACGGTCCAGCAGACCCAGCAAATGGTAGAATCCCTCCTCAATGCCGGAATGCGGCGTAGCCGTGAGCATAAGTATGTGGCGCTTCTCATCATCTGCCAGCGTGCGCAGCAGGTCGTATCGCTGGTGGTTGCGGGCGGTGACGGAGGTGCAGGTGTGGGCCTCGTCCACCACGATGCATTCCGGGGCCTTGTTCAAGAAGGTGGCGCGGTGGCGGTCGCTCTTGATGTAGTCCAGACTGATGATGGTATAGGGGTGGTACTCGAAGATAGAGAGACCGGGAGGGACCTGTTTTTCAAGTCGGGTGATGCTGGAAGAAGTGATGACTACCGCTCGGATATTGAAGTGGGTTTGCAATTCTTCGCGCCACTGTTCTGCCAGATTGGGCGGACAAAGAACAGAGAAACGGCTGATTTCTCCACGGTCGAGCAGTTCGCGCACGATAAGCCCTGCCTCGATGGTTTTACCGATACCCACATCATCCGCTATCAACAAGCGAATGACCTGCTGACGAAGTGCCATGAGCAAGGGTACCAGCTGGTAGGTGCGGGGCTGCACGGCGATATTGCCGAAGGAACGAAAAGGACCGGCACCGGAACGCATACGCATACGCATGGCGTTCTGCAGCAATCTCAGTTCGTTACGGTTGCCACGGTGATCCGGTGAGGGAGGAGGGAATACGGCAGAAGCCGGGGCATCCTCCTCCTGTTCCAAAGCCGGGATAAGCCAGCAGGATTCGGTAGCAGAACCGGCAAGTGGGCGCAGGTGCAGCAGCTCCGGTGAGGAGTCGCTTTCAATGACCCAATCGCGGCCACGGGCGTGGATGAGAGAACCGGGAGTGTAGTTGAGAGCAGGCATTAGGAGAGGTATTTTGAAATGTTGGCAATATCGTCGTCCGACCACTCTGTCGGCAAGGGCAGACAGATGATCCCAGATTGTTGTAATAGTAAATCAGAAGACCTAATATATTGATCGCTCAGAAGAGCAAGAGACGGTTTGGCATAAAAAGCTGCCGCGATGACTCCTCCGGGAAGCTCCTTTTCAATCTCATCAGCAGGAGGTAGCCCGGCTTGAATCAGAAGCTCTTGAATTCCGTCGGCCTCAGGCGCTCCGTCGACCTCAGGCACTCCTTTTGGAGAAGGAGCAGAGATTTGGAAGTCCCCCTTGGCCAGTACTTTCAGCAAGGTTAGCACTTCAGGATTGGCGCGGTTGATTTTCTCGTGGTCCGGCTGGTTGCGATAAGAGAGCAAACAGTGGTAACAGGCGCATACGCAGCGCTCTGATTCCGACTTTCCCCGATGAGAATCCACCCATTCGCCATCCCGGAGTTCATAGTGCATGGCTTGCAGAGCATTGGCTGCCACCTGTTGGAGTCGCTCGTGCGATTCCACGAGCTGATGGAGGACGCCGGCTCCTCCCTCAGAGGCCTCGTAGAGTAGCAGACTCTGTCGGTGGGCTCTGTCCGGCAGGGCCTCGACGATGATTTCGGAGCTTTCTGTCTGGAACGTGCGCACGATACCTACAGCCAGTGCTGATTGCAAAGTGGCGGCAGCTTCCTCATGCTGCAAAGCGACGGGGAGCTGGTATATCAGGATGTTGCGGCAGTCTTCCACATAAGGAACGATGCGCTGCACATGGTGCGGCTTCTCCTTCTTTTTGGCATCGTCGTCCACAAATTCGGGATTTGTCTCTTCATCGGAGGACCATTGCCCGGTAGTGGGATTGATATTGAAGCCAAAGGTGTTAGCATCGGCCCGGCGTCGCCATCCCTTATTGACACGCCACAAGGTAGCGGAGGGACCATAGGTAAAGGAACCCAACGATTTGTCCTCGGAATCTTTCCGGTTGATTTTCCTCTCGGAGAAGCTCAGCGTGCCATTGCTGCTTGCTGCAAAGCGGTAGCACGTTTGGAGATCATAGCCCTGTCGCTGCCGTTCTTCCATCATGGCGTTGATTTGCTCCTTACGACGGGTCTCCACGGTCTCCACCTTATAGAGGTTATGGATGGAGTTATCCCGGGTCAATTCCGAGTGACAGTGTTCGCAGACATCGCGAGGCGTTCCATCTGTGGGAACGAAGTAAGAATGACCGCAATGTGAGCACACCTGAATCCTTCGGGTGGGTAGTTTTTGTCCCACCTGATTGTCCTGTGCAGCCAGCTTGATTTTGTGTACCTCGTAGATGCTCCCCTGATGATAGATGAGACTCAGAGGACCAAACTCGGACAAGGCAAGAAAACGCGGACGAGTCAACGGGCGCAGGAAATCAGACTCTCCGCTTTTGCCGGGGAGCCAAGCCAGCAGCGGCAGGCGTGGAAAGTCGTATCCCGGCATGAAGCCTTGGTTGGCCAAATAGCGATACGAGTAGAACTCATTGTTGGCGGTGTTGTTCTCACTGGTCAGTAAACTCCTTTGCTTGTAAGCTTCATCGCGTCTCTGATTGGCGGCATCCTTTTCTGCCTGAGTGGACCCGGCCATGTCCTGCACGATTTTGTTGCAGGCTTCTATCTGATGATTGGTGGAAGAGACAAGTTCGCGCCAGTTGTCAAAGGCTCTATCGAACAAGTCCCATGCGGATTCCAGACAATTTCGGCAGAAAAGCGGGTCTCGAGCCCACTCGTATTCCTCGCCTTTGGGGATATGATTGTTACCTTGCAGCAGTGATTCCATAAGTTTCTGAGCTACCGGCAAGGCCTTTTCTATCACCATAGGGGCGCAAAGCGTGTCGCGTACCTCTTCGCGAACCGGATATTTGTCCCTGGATATATCCAAAATCCCAACGATGGACCCGGCAAGTTGGTACTCCGCCGCATGAAGCCAGATGGCGCGGATATGACTTTCCACCATATCGCGGTTGGAGAGGTCAAGCGCCGGAGGGTTCACGGTGCCGCTGACCATCTCGTTCTGCTTGTCAAAGAACCACTGGTCATGGGGGCTGGCAGCAGCACAGTAGGTCAACGCCAGAGCCGCGCGCCCGGAGCGCCCGGCTCGCCCGGCTCGCTGGGCATAGTTGGCAGGGGTGGGCGGGACATTGCGCATATAGACAATATCCAGCGAAGAGATATCCACGCCCAGTTCCATCGTGGGGGAGCAGAACAGGAGAGGAAGAGGCAGCCGCTCCTCTTTTGGAGGATCATTGCGGAAGCGGTCTTCAAGCTTCTCGCGGCTGTCGCTGTCCACCTGCGCAGTGTGCTCCTGTGCTTCAAGTCCGAACAGTCCGTGGTCAGGGTTGCCCAGCAGCTTTGCCATCTGCTGGTATAATTTGTAGAAAAAAGAATTCTCCTTAAGTGCCTTATCAGATGGTTCGGAAACACTCCACCGCATGGCCCCGGAATTGAGAACCCACGTATCATCGGGTCTCTTCTCCACAATGCCGTATTTTTTTGCCTCTTCCAGGATACAGAACACAAGGGCCGAGTAGTCTCGCTTCTGGAAGTTTCCTTTCCAGAAATCCGCGTCGGCGGTACCATCCAGACACTTCCTCAATTCCTTCGCCATGCCGGACGACGGGGAGAGTGAAACGCTCCTCTGGGTCTTGGAGTCGAACTTATCTTTCTTTTCCTGGCTGAATGAGAGGTGGTTGCCCTTGAACCTACCAACGGACAGGCGCTCCTTCGGGAGTGTCCAGAGCGGCATGAGGCAACGACTCAAAGCTGTCAGATAATCGCTCTGCTTAGTGTGGTCAAGGTAATCGCAACTGATACAGAGCTTGCTGCGCATGGCATCGAATACCGTGGTCAGAATCCTCACCCGGCTGGCGGAGGAAAGGTTGAGCCAGAAGGGGAACTCTTGCGCTATGCCGGGCTCTTCGACTACGTCCTCGATGTCCTGATAGCTGATGTGCAGGACATCCAACTGCTCCAGATTGGGATTATTGCGTCTCCAGCCGTAGCGCTGTTCCGTGATAAGGGAGAAACCCAGATAGAAGCGCATGGCATCGGCTGCTTTCCGCAATCCATCGCCCTTGGCCTCCGGGTTATTTAGCACGCAGTCGCGGAGGTTGTATGGAGTCTGACTACCGGATTCAAACACCTTATCCACCCCCAAGGCTTTCTGCAGAGCGGCCAGAAGTTCTGTCTCGCCCATGGGTGACGTCGCTCCCGATAGAGCGCGGATGAGTGCAGCGCGTAGTAAGGTTGTGTGCACAAAGTCATTAAAGAACCCGGCTTGCAGGGCGGCGTCTTGTCGGTTATCCGTGAAGCCGAGAATCTTGTACACCTTTAGTAAATCTTGACGATGTTTTTCATCCTTCGCATTACGGATTTCTTCCTGCATGAGATTGAGCGCAGAGAGCATCAGTACTGTGGAGGCAGATGAACGGCCTTCGATCGACAGCCCATAGATACGATTGCCTACTTTGCCCCGTATTTCGAACCCGTTGCCGCAGTGTACGCAGTAGGGGAACTTGTGGTGCGTTTGATAAAAAGTGTGGCAAGGAGCGTTTTCTTCGTCCACCGTGGTGCCACGTACGTTCACTTGAACCTGACGCGGAATGAGTGCCCTTTTGTCACGCTTAACGACCGTTTCGCCGCGCCGCTCTTCAAGCCACGCCTCAGGTAAGGTTTCCGGGTCCTCAGGGTCGAAGGCATGCTTCTCTTCAGCACTGAAGACGGGAGTCAAGATGCAGGCCTCCAGTTGGCTGAGAGCTTCATCTCCAACGACAGTATCATCCAGCGAGCGCGGAGAGTAGCGCTTTTCCTTCCGGTCATACCATGCCGGTATGTGAGCCTGACCACACTCGCGACAGAAATAGGCTGTAAAGAGTCGGGCTCTATCTGTTCGTCCGGGAATGTAGGTTTGGGATTCCAGCGTTATGGTTCGCTGACCGGGAGGTTCCAGTGAGAGCGAAACTGAACCGGGGCCGCTGATGAACTGGTGTAATTTAAACGCAAATGGTGTTCGGTCGTTGATACGAACGCTGCATGCAGCTTGAAGAAACTCCTCCAATTTCTTATGAAACTCCTCTGATTTCTTATGCGCCTCCTCCTCATTGAGTCCGATATCTTTTGCCAATTTTTTAGCATGCTCTTTTAGCGTTTTCGGGATGGCTCGTTCAAGTTCCAGTCCTTGTTTCTGCATCCTTACGCCCATGTTGCGCTCAACCCATATTGCCAGAGGATTTGAGAGTAAGGCGGGGTCATTTTCCCGCCAACCGAACTTGTAGTCGGAATGGAGGTAGTCATTAAGTAATTTGGGGAGATCAGCGTCGCTCACACTCGTACTGGTAACGCGAAGTAAAGACTCCTCAATGATATGCTTGCTACTGAACGGAGCGCCGAAAAGCTTGGTGGCCACATTGGCAACAGCTTTTCTCCGTACAGTTGGATCCTTATCGGTTGACATGGTGGCGGACGTGCCCACGCAAATCATGTTCTCGGAATGGGTCGTGATGCGAAGTCGGCGCACCAACAGGGCAACATCCGCGCCTTGGCGACCACGGTAGGTGTGCAATTCGTCCAGCGCAAGGAAAGCGAGGTCGCGGCAGTTGGCAATTACCTTGCGATCTGTTTCTTTCGCGCTTCGAGTAAGCAGGTACTCCAGCATCATGTAGTTGGTCAACAGAATATCCGGGGGATTGTCGGCAAACTTTCTACGATCACCCTCCGATTCCTGCCCTGTATAGCGACCAACGGTGATATCCAGATCAGGGGCATTTGCTAGGTACTTTGTGAACTCTTTTTCCTGGCTGTTAGCCAGAGCGTTCATGGGGTAAATGATGATAGCTCTGGTGCGGCGGGCGGGAGATTTTTCGCGGGAACGCAGCACCGCGTTGATGATAGGGATGATAAAGGTCAGGGATTTCCCGGAGCCTGTCCCCGTCGTGACTACATAATTTTTCCTGTCGTTGGCATAAATAATCGCATCTTGTTGATGTTGATAAAGTTTAAGAGATCTAGGCGGATTTCCTGTTACGAATAGCTTTCCGCAATCCGGGTGTAAGATGTTTTGCTCAACCAACTCATTTACGCTAGCTCCCTCCTTATAGTTAAGATTGAGTTGGACCAATGGCTCAGGACAAAACCTACGTTTTTTCTGTATGTACTTGTCAACGACATCCCGGATATCCTTTTCACGGATAATGTTAAATCCTTGAGAAAAAGCATTATACTTTTCTACAAGATCCTCGTGGAATTGAAAAATATTGTCCATAATGAGGGCACGATGCCCCGCGGGAGTTTAACGGTTTTCAAATTCGTGTTTTTTTAATTCTTGTTAATTGATTGTCAGTTGATTTATTTTAGGCAAATGGTGCATCTTTCGCTCCTTGAGGGCTACCCTTTCTCGCGAAGGGTACTTCTCCAATGCAGGTCTGGTAATATTTGTTGTCTTGTCGTATTTTTTGCTTGCACGCGAATTTGAAATACGTATCACTATGAAAACGAAATCAAATAAACAGACGGAGCTGGCGGCAGTAGAGGTGCTGCGGCAGACGGGGGTGGATGTGCTGGAAGCAGCGTTGGTGGCAAAGCGGGCGCTGGAAGCAGGGAGAGGACGCGTGAAGCGCGCCATGGCGTGCATTGAAACGGGGGATGAAGAACTGCGGCGGCGTGAAAAGACGGTGACCTTTGCCCGGGCGGTGAAAGAAGCGCTGGAAGCGAGGAAAGAGCGACGGAAACGGACGCTGTGCGACTTTCGTGGCATCACAAAGCGGTTCATGAAACGCTGCAAGGGTCTGGCGACCAGACGCATGCGCAGCATCTCCGCCGAGGAATGTCGGGATTATATCCGAGAGGCTTTCGACACACCACGTCAGAGGAACAAGGCAAGGCTCATCCTCAGCGGGGTCTTCTCCACGGCGTGCAAGCGGGGGTGGTGCGCGGAGAACCCGGTGCGCAAGGTGGGGCCGGAACGCATTGAAGAAAAGCGTATCAGCATCCTGAACAAGGAAGAAATCGGGCGGTTAATGCACACCGCCGAGGAGTTCGAGGGCGGCGCCTGCCTCGCCGCTACCGCCATCATGCTCTACGCCGGCGTGCGCCCGAATGAAGTGGAGCGGTTGCGCTGGAGCGACATACGACTCGACGACGGCGTTATCTGCATCGCCCCGCACCACAGCAAGACCGGTGGTGCCCGGCACGTCACCATCTTCCCGCCCCTGGCACGCATCCTGCAGTGCATCTGCCGCCCCGGGGACGAACGGATCTGTCCGCCGAATTGGCGACGCCTCTGGACGCGACTACACCGCGAGGCGGGCTTCAAGAGTTGGCAGCCGGACGTGTTGCGGCACACCTTTGCCACGCACCACCTGGCAACCTTCCGCAACTATGCCGAGCTGCAGCTGGAAATGGGACACCGCTCTGCCGAGCTGCTGCGCACGCGCTACATCGCCATGGAGGGCGTGTACCGCCGCGAAGACTCCTTACTCGCGTAAAAGGGGCAAACGCATAACTCCAACGCGTTTGCCCTGTCGGTCAGAATTTCTAAAAACATAAAATTAAAATCACACAAAATGCAAAATAGATATTGCAACTTCTTGTACATGAATACTCAACAAATTCGATACATGGAGGCGATATCAAGTACATGCCACAAGCAGGGGATGAAAGCCAGCAGACTCGTTTCTCGAGCTGTTGAGCTTGTCAAAGCTGTGCAAAAAGCAATCATGTCTCTCGATTGAATAAACAGGGAGAGGAAAAACGGTCAATTCGCTCCGTCGGCGCAGTAGGCTTTGCGGGCGCAGTTCCGGCAGGGTGCGGGGAGCCCGAGCTTTCAACGCGTGTCACAAGAGCCCACTGAGAAGAGCTCTTACGGAGGAGCATACGTTCTCCCACGGTATATCGCATGCGAATTGGTTTCCGATTACGTATGATTTCCATGATTTTTGCATTTCCGGCTCGTTTGTTATGTCGTTGATAATTTCTCCTGCTCTTAGTAAAGAGTCATGCGTCCCGCGAGCCTTGAAAGTCTCAATAAGGGCATCCTTTAGTACTGAAATATTCAACTGATACAGATGCGATAATACGTGAACATCATAGAAATCCCATGCTCGAGTATTATAGATTCCACGCGAAAGTATGGTCTCAATTTTTTCTGCCAGCAGGGTCTCTATGTTGTAGGCCTGTATTTTGATAGATTTGTTTTCAAACATACATGGATAAGCATATTCGATTGCACTTGGGGTCATTCTGTCCCCAACTGTGATATCGACCTTTAGTCGCTCTGAGATGGGAGGATAGTAGGCTTTTAGTGAAAGTCGTATTCCGGGGTATTTCCCATTTTCTCGGATATCAGACAAATCTACGATTTCAAAGGCAAAGCTGTCATGAATATTGATAGAAGCAATTTCTGAAAACACCTCACGGAGCCTCGCGTGAGAGAGAGGTGTGTTTACAAGAGTCATGTCAATATCGCGCGTTGTTCGGGCTTCAATCCCTATCATCGATGATATGAGCATACCTCCTTTCAAGACAAAAGCATCACGATACTTTGAGTGCGCTACTCGTTCAAGAAAACGCTCCATCACATAGTTCTGCATGACAATTTGAGGAGGGGTTTTCTTCTCCATAGCGAATTTTTTTATTCGCGCCTTTAGTTGCATAGGATTTTTCATAAAAGAATTTCCAGGAAGGGACGCAGCTTAGGGGTGACACGCAGCCGATTGGCAGTTTCGGTGAGGTACGAAATGTCGCGCGAAGATGAAAGAAGATAGCGTCGGATGCCCTCGTGTATCGTGTGTTTATCAACGTGGTTGACGGGGCGGAGGATATCACAGAGGGTTCGCTCACGACTATAGACGCGCACCGTGTTGCCGCTCGGTGTGGCGCAAGTGCAAATGTCTGCCTCATACCAGTCTCTCTTGATTTGGTGACACAGAATCTCCGCAGTTTTTACAGCCGTCAGATTGTAGCCGAAAGGGAAGAACATTTCGTAGCTTTGAGGAGTGCGATCGGTCAAATCCCACAAGTAAAGAGCAGTCCGTAATCCATATATGCCGCGTGAAAAACGGACTTGTTGGGCATACAGCTCATCCTCCCACGCATCCGGCAAATTGTAGAGCCCGCGTGTCCGTCGCTCCAGTTCCCCCTTCTTGACCAAATAGGATAAGTGCCCACGCGATATTCCCCGTTGCGTCACCTCTTCCGTGGTTATCATCCCATTCTTTATGAACTCCATGACTTTCATCTCTCGCTCTGCATATATTGTCGTCTATGCTTAATAAAATACAATAATAAAGCACCAATGACAAGAAAAATCTTCTCCTGTCCGGAGATAAAGTGGGAACGCGCAATGTCGGTCAATCCGCTCCGTCGGCGCAATAGTCTTTGCGGGCGCAGTTCCGGCAGGGCGCACCCATCCATAGGGTGTCAAATTGCTCCACGGCAGCCTGCACAAGTGCGGGGTCGGACGTGAGAACGCCGGCTTCAAAGTTCCGTCGCTTCGCTCCTTTCGCGCCCAGCCCCGCTCCTGTGAAGTTCGCTGAACCGATGTAAGCGGTCGTCAGGTCGTAGATGATGAGCTTGAAGTGCACGCGCGGACACAGCATGCGCTCAAGCGATTTGATGAGGATGGGGTAACGGTCGAAATCTTCCCGGAAGTTTTCCCCCGGTTCCTTCGCGTGGATGAGACGCACATTCACCCCACGCTTCAGCAACTTTGCCAGCAACCCCAGCAGCGGCGTGCCATTCTGCATATACACGTCCTTCAAATCTGCCGTCCCGATCCACAGCTCCCTCTTCACACGCTCCATCCGCCGCAGCACCTCCGAGTAGTGCTTCTCATTGCTGATATAGCGGGTCATTTCTTTCGGTATTTGAATATCAAATCACTCACTCTTCTCCGTTTTATTGATCATTAAGAATTCTTCAAGATCTTTCTCAAATTTTTCCCTAGCTATTCCAATATTTTCTTCCTCGTCCTCTTCATACTTTAGCTCCCAAATCTCCTTAATTTCGCCAACTTTGGAAATACTATCATTAAAGTGCCATATGTAATTCACCCCATTATATGTAAATTTTATATCCCATCCCCATAAATAGCGGGAGAGCTTCCCATTCTTTGTCCCTTGTTTAGCCTCAGGGCTAATGATAATCTTGCCCTTTCTCTCAAGACCCCGCAACACATCAGAACGTATGGCTCCTATCGGTCCCAAAATGAGTCCATCTCGAGCATGGGGTTTATATAGACATAACTTACCGCGCCATTTCAATCGCGCGGCGGGTTCTTCTTGAACAATAAAATCCAACAACTCCTTATCGTTGATAGTACCACTGTATCTGCGAAAATGCCCCTTTCTCCATCCTTTACAATCATCTGGATTTACCTTCGGTGATTCTGAAATTGTCGCATATATAGCACAAAGCAAATGGGTTTCTGTCAGAATTTCTTTTTCATTATTATAATCAAATATCTGCTTGTCACGTAAGAATTTGTCACCATCACTATCGATTTTGTCAGGGGGGCATGAGAGTTGGAAAAGGAAATTAGCCCATAACAAAGACCTTTTCCTCTTTTCTTCCTCATTATTCTTGATATCATTCGGAGGCTGCTTTCCTAGTAGTTGTTTTGCCTTCTTAAGCATCCCTTCAAAGGTATCTTTTCCTCCCCAACACAGATTATTACGAAAACCGTTAGTTTCATCATATTCCTTCGCAAAGAGGAAAAAGATCGCGCCCTTGAAACGAGCCTCTGCCGCAAGGATGGTTTCTTCGTAATCACCAAAGACCTTTGCTTTTTCGATTTCTTCGCGGAGAACGCGTTTTTGTACCGAGCCTAATCGTTCAATATTATCCTCATTAAAGGCCCCTAAAGATTCATAAACATCTTTGCCAGTTAAAATGTGTTCAGATAATCTCCTTAGTAACCCGATGCAATTGTACATTCCTTCATAACTATCCGTATTCGTGTTTTCCGTAATATTCCAGCAGATTCGCATCCATTTTCTGAAATGATCGGAATTGATTTCCGATTCTTTCTGTTCTTTATTCCACGTTTTTTTCACGTAAAGACAGATTGCCGCGAAAATGCATCGTCCGGTATAGGTTATCGCTGAAACTTCAGACTTTTCATTAAAAGAAGGAAGAACTTTTTGTCCGGGCTGCACGTCCCATGCTCCACCAGTTTCAAGTCCTGGACCCCACTTTTCTTGTTCATCTTCACTTTTACTGACGCCAAGCTTTCGTATAAAAGTCAAGAGACGCTGCATTTCGTCTAATGCTGCTCTACCCGCGAAATTTTCATAAATCGCGAAGCTTTCATAAGGAACAGAAAATTTATCGACAATGTTTTCTTTTTGTTCATTGCCATCCTCGTTTTCTTCATTTTCGATAGACTCCTCGATAGACTTCCATACCCAAAATCGGTTGACAAACTCCATCATGAGCGGATCCGGAGGGAGCACTTTTTTGTTCTTCTCACTGGTTTGTGCAATCTTCCAGAAGAAATCGAGAAAATGGCCGTCAAGCCATTTCCCGTATTTCTCAGCTTCTCCTTTAATATGTTCCAAGAGATCGGCTTTGAAATTCTCGAAAGGGGTGAGAGGCAAACCACGTCCATTCATTTTGATGTATAGATCATCCCCGAGTTTGAAATCTCCCATGTCAAGGAAACTAAATGTGATCTTTTCTAGTCTGGCGAGATAATCTATGCCTTCCCCTTTCCAATCTATAGTTTCACCTTTCTCATACTCTTCAAATTGATTCAACATGGTAAGCATCGAGTTGATCGTAGGATCTTGAGCCCACGAAGCAAGAAACCACGTTTGATTCTTAATGGTTTTCCCAAGGTTTTCGATGGCGTTTCTGTCGGCAGGTTTCCAATTCTGCGGTTTCAGCAGTTCTTCCATGAAATCGCGTGAAGATACGCGTGTTTCGTAAGTGAAGCGCTTTAAGTCATCTACCACTTTACGCTTTGAATCATCTACCTCTTCAGAAGGAGTTTTCTCGCTTTTCCAAGCTACATACCAATACAGCAGCCAAAGCGTGGTAAGACGTTGTTGTCCATCAATGAGAATCAATTTATTAGATTCTTTGTAACCATACACGAGATCCAAGTTCAGTTCCTTTTTCTCGCGCAATACCTCCCATAAATCCTTTACAAATCTTTCTCGTACAGCACGAGAATGCGCATCTTCACGCCCTTGAGCGTAGTCGCGTTGCAACTTGGGGACTTCTATTTCGTACTTCTTAAGCAAAGATAACAGACTAACTTTATTCATCGTCGTAATTTCAGTTTTGTTCTTCATTAAGTAACCCGAAATGGTCGAAAATTTCCTTCATCCTCTTTAAGTAGCGCTTGCCATCTTCGAGGGTCCACCCCAGTACCTGCTCCATGTGATCATTATACGATTTAGTAAACACATCTTTAGTGCAGGGCAGAATATAGGAGCTTGAACCTTTCTTAGAGGGCTTCAACTCCACTTGTAACTTGTCCTCTTTTATTTTTACTGTAAGGGGTTCTACCTTTTCGCCTCGTTCTTTGTATAAAATCCAACGTCTTTTTAGAGGAAACACGGCGTTTTTATAGGCTCGGTTGGTGTTTTTATCGAGAAGAACTAAATTATCGAGGGAATCTCTTGCCTCTCCTTCTTTATACAACCATCCTTGAACACCCTCTTTAATCCCATCCAACGCCTTTTTATTTTCCTCCCCCTTTCCTCTAGACTGTAAATATGTTATTATATGTCCTATAACCTCACTCTTTTCTTCCTCACTCCTTTTTAACTCCTCTATATCGATGTTGATTGTTTGTTCCTCCCGTGAATTTGAATCACTGTCTTTAGGATGATTGTTCATCCGTGTATACAATGTCCAACAGATGGATGCCAACCATTCGTTTATACTCTTGGGATTGTCCAGATTATCCCCAGATTGGGATGCGATGTGCTCAACATCCCAATCTTCTCTTTTATACAAATTGAAAGGGAAGCGAATGGGAGATAAAGTGTCATACTGTTCTCCCGCTACTTGCAGCCGCTTCAGGTAAGTTAGGACATTATGTAAAAGCAATACAGGACGCACTTTTTCTTCTCCGTAATCAAACCTTCCTTCTGAATTCGGGGAACCTTCTAAGATGTCGTTAATGTATTTAGCAAGCCCTTTAGTGTCCTCTTTTACCTTTACTTTTAGCACTTTATCGACAAACTCTTTCTTCGTACATTCTCCCTCCCACTCTCCCATGTATTCAACAAGCATATTTAGTGTCTCTTTTCTTCGAATTCTTCGAACCTCCCTACACAGCAGATACCCGAGATAATGGTAAATTTCGGGATCGCGGTACCAGGTTTGCAGGGTGCCATACAGCTTGCGAATCTTTGCCCAAAAGGCAGTAGCTCGCTCATCCGGGGTCTTAGACTTTTCAGAGTCTTGTCCCTCACCCACATTTTCATCCGTCTTTCCGTCATCCTTCTTCGGATTTAGCTTATCATCCACTGCTTTCCATACGGCGTGCTCCCCATATATCTTCTGATGTTCGTCATATTTGCCCGCCTTCGCCTTTCTCGCCCATAGTTCAAAAATGACATCCGGGCGCACTCCCTTAAATCGATCCTTATCCACAGGGTCAAAGAGGAAGCACCAGAACGCTTCATCATGGAGAGAGTTTTCCATGTCGTCCCACTCAGAGGCTATTTCAAACTGTCGTCTCTGCACGTATTCATTGCTTTCACTGCTTTTTTCCCCCTGAAAGTTACTTCTATTGAGGAGAGTTGCTTTAATCAGTTCTGCATCCGTCAGCGGTATTTTGCCCGTATTCAAACGACTGAAGAGTCTCTCCGAATCTTCGTTCCCTTCCGGTTCGTGCCAGATGAATTTTGTGCGTTCAAGGAGGTTCGTTTCGAATCGTCCTTTATCATTATCTCTACAGAAATCCGTTATGGTCTTGTATGCCGCGAACATCCGGGAAAAATCAATATTGTCTTTGGATTCGTTCTCTGATTCATCTCCGATCTCTTCGAGGAATTCTTGACTTTTCTCTCTTGTTTCGTATTTCAAGGAGAATCCCGGTTCTTTTTCCAGGACTTTCAGGATGAGATAAATGGTTGTCAGACGTTGCTGACCATCGATGACCTCAATACGTCCATTGCTCACTTTAACCACGAGGGGTTGAATGCAGTTCCATTTCCCTTCCGGCGTTTGATAGATATCTTCGCAGAATTGTTCAACCTGTGTCTTTGTCCACCGGTAGCCACGTTGGTATCGCGGAATAAAAAATGGTAAAGGCTCCCCCGTAACGATATCATTGATGGGTACGAGTCCTATCTTCTTCGTCACTTCTTCGTTCATAATTCCTGGATGCGTTATCTCGTCTAACGACGCGCATTGTATCGTGGAGGGGCGGCGGTGGGCAAGGAAAAAAATAAGGGCGGAGGTTTCGTCCTGGGGGCGAAAATAAATTCTTAAGGGTTTCAACGGTTTGCAGACGCGGTTATTTTCTTTTGCGCTGGTTATCAGTATCTTAAAGTTAGTCAATTTTGATGTGCCTTAACAAAAGTATGACACAAAAGGAGCGGGATATTCTGAAGCCGCGAGTGTGACCGGAAACGAGGAGGACATGTCCGGGGAAGTGAATCCGGGCATCACGGCAAAGATTTTTGTCGAGCGTGAGACGGATTCTAAATACGTACCGATATGAAAACGAAATCTGATAGAAAGACGGAGCTGGCGGCGGTGGAGGTGCTGCGGCAGACGGGTGTGGATGTGTTGGAAGCAGCGTTGGTGGCCAAGAGGGCGCTGGAGGCGGGGAGGGGTCGCGTGAAGCGCGCCGTGGCGTGCATTGCGGCAGGGGAGGAAGAACTGCGGCGCCGCGAAAAGACGGTCACCTTTGCCCGAGCCGTGGAGGAGGCATTGGAGGCGAGGAAAGATCGACGGAAACGGACGTTGTGCGACTTTCGCAGCATCGCGAAGCGGTTCATGAGACGGTGCAAGGGTCTGGCGAATCGGCGCATGCGCAGCATTTCCGCCGAGGAATGTCGAGGCTATATCCGAGAGGCCTTCGACACGCCACGACAACGAAATAAGGCAAGACTCATCCTCAGTGGGGTATTTACCACCGCCTGCAAGCGCGGGTGGTGCGCGGAGAACCCGGTGCGCAAGGTGGAGCCGGAGAGACTTGAAGAAAAGCGCATCAGCATCCTGAACAAGGCGGAAATCGCGAAGTTGATGAGTACCGCCGAGACCTTCGAGGGCGGCGTCTGCCTCGCCGCGACCGCCATTATGCTCTACGCCGGCGTGCGCCCAAATGAGGTGGAGCGGTTACGCTGGAGTGATGTGCGGATTGATGACGGCGTCATCTGCATTGCCCCACGCCACAGCAAGACCGGCGGCGCGCGGCACGTCACCATCTTCCCACCTCTGGCGCGCATCCTGCAACGCGTCCGTCGTCCCGGGAACGAGCGGATCTGTCCGCCGAACTGGCGTCACCTCTGGACTCGCCTGCACCGGGAGGCCGGCTTCACCACTTGGCAACCTGACGTCCTGCGGCACACTTTTGCCACGCACCATTTGGCCACCTCCCGCAACTATGCCGAGCTGCAATTAGAGATGGGACACCGCTCGACGGAACTGCTGCGCACGCGCTACATCGCCATGGAGGGCGTGTACCGCCGCGAGGACTCCCTGCTGGTCAGTTGAGCGCTACCCGGCTTACCCTCCGAAGGGGGAGAAGAACTCATCCTCCGCTTGAGGGGATGGTATTCTGAATCGATCTATAGCCCTCTTTAATTTTTCCTCATCCGATAACTCTTCTTCCGGCTGGAAAGCTGGCGTCTCCCATTCCGGGTCGCTTCCTTCCTCATACATTTCGGCGATTTGCTCTTCCCTTGCTCGGAGTTCCTCCTCAAGTCGGGCCTTTTTCGCCAGGATAGACTCATACGCGTACCCCTTTTTCCTATCCTCAAAAGCCTTTTTCTCCTTTATCTTTTTTTCGTACTCGCATATCAACTCCCGTAATCTGTCGCTTTCTTCAACACATGCTATTTTAAATCGCCATGCTACAAAAATCGTTGCACCGAAGGCCGTGATCACGTAAACCCAAAGGTCAAACGAATTTACTGGGCTCTTATCGTGACTAAAATAAATGATAAGCGCGGCAACCACCATGCATGCCATAACCACTGCCCATTTTTCCCCGTCATCACAATAACCATCTAAAGTATATGAAAGAGTCACGACCGGCACCCCAGTTAACAGCATAAAATACGCATAAACGGCAAATCTATCATCGTCGAGAAATATACCGCAACATTCGGCAACCACCGCCGCACCGAAAAGGAAGAAGGCTTGTACTCCGCCTTCTACTTCCACACCAGCTTTCGACTTCAATAAAAAAATAAAAGGAAATAGGAGAAACAGTGGAATGCCTAGCACATCCATCAAGATATCCTCCCTCCGCACCGGCGGTCCTAGCCAAACTGGATCGGGCGTACGATCAAAAAAACGTTCAATATCAGGATAAGATATACAAACAAATATAAGCGCCAGAATAATGCATACAATAAAAGACCATTTTACCCGTGTGTATACTGACTCAACTTCGCTTATTCGTTCTCTTGTTTGCTCTTTTTTTTGTCAAATTCCTCAATGGAATCACATCCGTCCCAAGAAAATGTAATTCATGGGAGGGAAGCATGATGATGGCAGGAGTTGGCGATTTTTGGGCAATT
>CANRET010000011.1 GCA_947629715.1 uncultured Akkermansia sp. | reverse complement strand
GACTCTAGCATACTTTGAACTTCTTGGCACCCTTTTTTGTGCCAAGAACCTGTTGCATTTAATTTTGCAATCCACAAAACAAAAGCGGATTGTCATTCGCTCTTGCGCACAGGTCGCGGCAGTGGTATGATGGCGTGCGCTGCGCGGCAAATGGAAAAACACTGGCGCGGCTCTTACGAAACAAACGAACATGAGCCTTATCATCAAGAACCTGCATGCTTGCGTAAGGGATGGTCAGGAAATCCTGCGCGGCGTGGACTTGGAGATTCCCGCAGGTGAAGTGCATGCCATCATGGGCCCCAACGGCTCCGGCAAAAGTACACTTTCCAAGGTGCTCTGCGGACACCCGGACTACGAAGTGACCGACGGCTCTGCAGAACTCAACGGACAGGATCTGCTGACGATAACTCCGGATGCACGTAGTCGCGCAGGCTTGTTTCTGGCTTTCCAGTACCCGGTGGAAGTGCCGGGGGTGACCAACGCAAACTTTCTGCGAGCTGCGCTCAAGGCCCGGCTGCCGGAAGGCGAAGAACCAGACGCCGTGGCCTACTACAGGCGACTGCGAACGGTGATGAAAGAGCTGGGCATGGATCCCAAATTCTCTTCACGTGCGGTGAACGAGGGGTTCTCCGGAGGGGAGAAGAAGCGCAACGAGGCGTTGCAGATGCTGATGCTCGAGCCTCTTTGCGCGATTTTGGACGAAACGGACAGCGGGCTGGACGTGGATGCGCTGCGCATTGTTTCGAAAGGAGTGAACGCCATGCGCGCCCCATTCCGCAGTTTTTTGATCATCACACACTACAAGCGACTCTTGGATTATATTGTACCGGATGTGGTGCATATATTCCATCGCGGAAGGATTGAGCGCACCGGCGGACGCGAACTGGCGGACTACATTGAAGAACACGGTTTTGATTTCCTGAACGAAGAGAACGCATGAACGGCAAAACGCCAGTAGTTCCGCCGCAGGATGCGCGCGGAGACTTTTCTTTCCCCGAGCGGCATGCTTACGATGCGGGTTATGGGCTTACCGAAGCCACCATCGATTACATTTGCGACGCGAAAGGAGAACCGGATTGGCTGCGCGACTTTCGAAAACGTGCGCTTACGAAGTTTCGTGACATGCCTCAACCCCTGCACTGGGCGCCTCAGGAAATTGCCACGCTGGACTTTGACAAAATCCGCTACTATCTGGCGCAGGGAACGCCCGCACGCAAGAATTGGAATGACGTGCCCGACGACGTCAAGCGCACCTTTGAACGACTCGGCGTGCCGGAGCAAGAGCGCGCTTTTCTCGCCGGGGTGGATGCTCAATACGACTCGGAAACCGCTTACAAAAACATGCGCGAGGAGCTCGCCAAAAAAGGCGTTATCTTCGTGAACCCAACGGAGGGACTCAGCGGGTACGAGAGCCTCTTCCGTCCCTGGTTCGGGAAAGTGATACCCGTAGGCGACAACAAATACGCTGCGCTCAATCACGCCGCCTTTTCCGGCGGATCATTCATTTATGTGCCCAAGGGAGTAAAACTCGCTCAGCCGCTTCAGGCGTACTTCCGCATCAACTCCGAGAGCATGGGGCAATTCGAGCGCACGCTCATCATCGCGGATGAAGGAGCGGAGCTCATGTATATGGAAGGTTGCACTGCGCCAAAATACGACACTGCCACCCTGCACTCCGGCGTGGTGGAACTCGTTGCCCTGCCAGGCGCAAAAATCCAATATGTCACCGTGCAGAATTGGGCCACGAATGTGTACAACCTCGTCATCCAACGCGGTCTGGCCATGCGCGATGCGGAAATCCGCTGGATTGACTGCAACATCGGCTCCGGCGTCACGATGAAATACCCCGCTGTCATCCTGCAGGGTGAAAGGGCTCGCGGCGAGGTGGTGAGCATCTCCATCGCCCGCGATGGGCAGCTGCAGGATACCGGAGCGCGCATGATACACGCCGCGCCTGGCACCACATCCAACATCGTTGCCAAATCCATCTCCATCGGTCACGGGCGTGCCAGTTACCGAGGGGAAGTGCGCGTGCAACCCGGCGCCACCGGCTGCCGTAACCACACAGAGTGCGATGCCCTGCTGCTGCACGCCGAAAGTCGCACGGACACCTACCCTGCCATCACCGTGCATGGGGATAGCACCGCCGTGCAGCATGAGGCTTCCGTGTCGCAGGTGGATGAGGAGATGCTCTTCTACATGCAGCAGCGTGGGCTCACGCGGGCGCAGGCCATGAGCCTGGCGGTGAACGGCTTTATCAACGACCTCGTCAATGAGTTTCCCATGGAGTACTCTGTGGAGCTGCGCCGACTCATCGACATGGAAATGGAAGACTCCATCGGCTAATGCACACGCATGACACAAACGCTGCCCCCCTGCCCGACCGCCTGAATGAAGATTGGCGCTTTGGCCGTCCCCATGTGCACGCGCAGGAGCTTGCGGAGGCTCTGGAGCACGCGCAAGCGGCGGAACTGCGTGGCATAGATTTGCCGAGTGGTGTGCAACTGACGTCGTGCGCGGCAGAACTCCTGCCCACCATCGGATCGGAGGCCCTAATGCAGCGGGCCCTTGCAAGGGTGCAATTCGGCCACTGCCTGCGCGTTGCAGACGGCTTGCAACGGCGAGAAGCCATCACTCTGCACAGCGAGGTGCACGGCGTGCAAGTGCAGCAGCTCAGGGTCATTGTGGGCGCCGGCGCCCGACTACATCTTATCGAAGAACACGAGTACGGCGAAGAATCAACGCTCGTGTGTCTGCGACGCTATGAACTGATGCCCGGCGCTACCCTGCGGCTGGAGCAACGCGAGCTCGGCTCCGAGAACACACGCGCTTTCTGCATTTCCTCTTGCATTTGCGCCGAGAACGCCCGGTTTTGCTCGCTGAGCACGCATCAGGACCTCGCTTGGGCGCGGCATGAATGCACGCTGGAATTCACCGCCCCGGGGGCTGAAGCGCTCCTCCTGTCTGCCAATCGGCTGCGTAGCGAGCAATGCTTGGACATGCGCAACCGGCAGCTCCACAGCTCCCCCGGCTGCAAGAGTCGCCTGCTCTGCAAAAATACGCTGACAGACCGCGCCACGGCTATCTTTGGCGGCAACATTCGGGTGCAGCCACACGCACACGATACCGACGCCTACCTCTCCAACCTGAACCTGCAGCTCAGCCCGCACGCCACTGTCCACTCATTGCCCATGCTGGAGATCCTCGCCGACCGAGTGCGTTGTTCGCACGGCTCAGCCACGGCGCCCGTCGATGCAGAGCAACTCTTCTACCTGCAATCCCGAGGCATTCCACTGGCCGAGGCGCGCCGCACGCTGGAAGAAGCCTTTTTGGCAGACGTGCGGCTGCGCTTTGAGCAATTTTGAACCTATGCCCGATGGTGCAGACGTCGGGCTAGCGCGGTCGTGAGCATCTGCAGCTCCGGCACGCGCATGACAGATGCCGCTGCGAGATAGAGCAATCCGGCGCCCGCACCCGCAGCCGCCAGCACGGCCAACCGCCACCAGAAAGACCACTGCGTGAAGCCATCAAAAAAGAACTCCCGCGCAACATAGCAAAACGCACCAAGTACCGAGGCCGCCGCAAAAACGCGTAGCAGACCCGGCATCAGCACATGCAGCGACATACTGCCCAGCAAGCGGCGCAGGTAAATGAAGAAAAATAGAAAATTGATGGTCGTGATGCATGACGTGGTGAAGGCAAGCCATTGCACACCCAGGCCGAACACGTGCACGTACAGGTAATTGAGGCCGACCGAAATGCAGCAGGTTGCCACCGCCAAAAATGCCGGCGCCCAGGGGCGTTCCAACGCCATGAAAACCGGCTGCAGCACCTTCATTCCCGCGTAGCCCAACAGACCCAGCGAGTATGCAGAAAGCGCCGCCCCACACAGTTCCGAGGCCTGCGCATCAAATCGAAAACGCTGGTAGAACAGACATACAATCTGCTCTCCCCACAGTCCGAGAATCAATGCCGAGGGCACCGCAAAGAAGGCCATGAAACGCAGAGCCTCTGCCAGACGGTCAGAGATCTCCTGCTTGCCGGCCGTCACGGAGAGACGCGACACATCCGGTAAAACCACCATACCAATCGCTACACCGAAAAGCGCCACCGGAAGCTGCCAGAGGTGAAATGCGCTGGTGAGCGCCGTCACGGAACCGCCCGGCAGGTAAAGGGCAAAGATGTTGTTGACAAAAACATTCACCTGCGTGATGCCGGCAGCAATCATACCGGGAAGCATAAGCCGCCAGACCAGGCGCACACGCTCATCCGAAAAATGCGGGAGGCAGCCGCGCCATGTGAGAGACAGTTCCCAATGCGGGCGGTAGCCGAGCCTGCGCAGCTTGGGCAGCTGCACCAAGATCTGGGCCACCCCACCGCAGAGTACCGCCACGGCAAAGCCATACAGAGCTTGCGGGCCAAAATGCGGATCTATCCACCACCCCACCAAAAAGCCCACGCCGATGGTCGTCAGATTAAAGGCCGCGCTCGCCAAATTCGGCAGCCCGAATATGCCGAACACATTCAGCACCCCCATGCAGAGTGCAGAAATGGACGCCAGCAAAATAAACGGCCACATGATGCGGCACAAATCGGCAGCCATCCCCATGAAAGATTGCGGTGACACATACAGAACTCCCTTCTGCGTGATACTGCGGCGCGTGGTGAGCAAAACGCGTTCGCCCACCTGCAGTCGCTCCAAGGCCTTGGCTCGTACACAGCTGGTGCCCTCCAACCCCTTCAAACGCTTATCCGCCGAAAAAGCCGCCGCCTTTTGACCATCCGCCGTCGTTTGAACCCCCTGGAACACAGCTTGCACCTCTTCCCCGAACTCCTCCGGCAGGGACATTCCTGCGGTGATATTCACCCGAAGTTCCTCGGGATAAAGAAGCTGCATGAGCCCACCGGTAGCCAGCACACCCACTGCAACAATACCCACCATAAGCGCCGTAAGCTGAGAAATCACCCGGTGCGCAAGGGTCCACGCCTGTTCATCGCCCTGCTTCGCTTTCACCTTGCTCATTACGCTGGTAAAGCTCTGCGAAAGTGCGCCTTCTGCAAAAATGTCACGCAGCATGTTGGGCAGGCGGAATGCCGTCAGGAAGGCATCCAGCGCGCCCGTGGCGCCAAAGAGAGCGGTGTATGTCATCTCGCGCAACAGACCGGTGAATCGGCAACAAAAAATCGCCGCAGTGGCCACCAAACTCTTGCGATGCAGAGATGACATGCGTCAAACTAGCGTTGCTTGGTCGGCAAATCTTCCTTAATCTTACGGATGATGATTTTGGCTGAATCCCGGTCGCCATCCAGCAGACATGTGCGCGCATACTCCCGCACGGCAGTGGCGTACAGACTTTTATCGGCTCTGTCCAGCTTCTGCCGAGTTCCCTCATCCATTGCCTCAATAGCTTTCACGATCTCACGCAGCCGCCTCCTGGCTGCCGTATCATCCCCACGTTTGCGCTGCAAGAGCGCAAGCTCCATGCTGGCGCGCAAGGCCTTCCCATCCGACATGTCCGGAAAAGCTTCCTGCGATGCGCGCATAGCCTCCACACCCCACTTCACCGCTTGGTCTTTGGCCCCGTTGTCGGCGTGCAGTTTTGCTATGTCACGCGCTATGCGGGCTCGTGTTTCTTTGTCTGTCTTCGTTGTTTTTGGTTGGGTCTGCATAACCGACCACAAGCGGGAGAGAACCTTTTGACGCTCCTCGCCCTCGGTGTTGGCGGAAAGGAAAGTAAGGGCCGTCATGAGCGATTCCGGGGAGGACTCATGCTCGGCCAAAAAGCGGCAATCTTCCATAGCTTCCGCTTTAGCGCCCCGAGACATGTTTGCCCGGGCGCGCAGGCGAGTCGTCTTGAGCTGCCAACTGAGATCCGTTTGTCCGTATTCACCTGCGAAAGCATCAGCCAAAGTCATCGCCTGGGCGCATCCTTCATAATCTCCCATACGCAGCCGCAGTTCACCGAGAATAAGGTAGCACTGCGGTAACTTGCGTTGCTTGTCAGAGTACTCCAGCAGCGCATCGCGACAATGCAACAGTTTTGACTCAATCTCCTTGAGTGCAGCGTTGGGGAGCGCGGGGTTATCTGCCAGAGCGGTGGTCACCTCCTCGAGCATGAGGCGCGACGTAGCCTGGCATGGCGGCCACTGAGCCTGCTCCAGAATGTTGCGCACGAGCTGCAGGGCATGTTCCTTCACAGTGCTCAGGTCGGCACGCAGCATCTGCAGGTCTGCCGCCTCCGCCGCCAATTCCGGCGTGGATAACCTTGCCAGCACCGCCGGGGCCTCAAGACGTGAAATAGCCTTCACTGCTCCGTCATTGTTGTGCATCTTGAGGCAGGTCTCCGCCGTACGACGGATGGAGCGCAGGAGCAGCCCCATATCTGCCGATGCAGCAACCGCTCCATCCTGCAGTTGCTGATCCAGACGCAGCTGCAAGTCATAATTCTCGTGCTGCAAAGCGGCAATCGCCAATTTTTCCAAATCAGGTAAGTTCGCCAGGCTTTCCACCTCCGGCAGAATCTGCACCGCCTCATCCCACAATCCTTTATCGAGCAAGCGAGTCATCAAAATCCAGCGAACGCGCCGCCGGGTCTCTCCGTCCTTGATCCAACCCAGACGGGCCTTACTGTTCTCTGCCAGCGCCAACAACTGAGCCTTGTCTCCGGAGAGATCCGCCAACAGACGCTCAAGATTCGCATTGGCCTCTGAATTGTCCGGATAATAGATCGTCTCCCCTTCGAAAAAGCGTACGATGCTTTCACCCTTGGCCCAAATCAGCCAGATAAGCAAGGCCGTGCCGATAACGGCTGTAGAGGCGACAGGGAGCGTGAAGTTGCCGGATCTGCGTCCAGCGCGATATCGTCGGTTCATAATTGATAAGGAAGTGAATAACTAGCGCTTGCGCCGTTTACCGGCGGATGTCCTGGTTGCGGGCTTTCGGGTCATTTTAGACGGACGGGAAATCGTTTTTTGACCCGCTTTGATCGGAGAAGAGGTCGTTCGAGACGACTGCGGGTCAAGCTGACTGCGGCAATGTTGCATTTCTTCCTGGATCTGCTCACGCGCTATGCGATCTTCCTCCGGAAGCATATTGAGCAGTTGCTCAAGCACGCCAAGCGCTTCCATCCAGCGTCGAGTTTGCGAAAGCGCAGAGGCCTGTCCTTCCAGTGCCGTAATACGCATGCGATCTACGGCGGGCAATGTGGCAGCCGCTAAACCGTACCACTTTTCCGCTTCTGCAGGGCTTCCGTTCTGATCCTGCGCCTGTGCATGCAACAGATAGCTGCGGCCCAAACCCTCCTTGTCCTCCGCGTCGTACCTTTCGCGCAGCGTGCAGCACTCCTGCGCCGCGTGCTGCGCCTCAACCGGCATCCCCAGCGCTAAGAAGCACCGGGTCATGCCCTCCAATGGGTAGATGCGCAACCCCTGCTCTTCGTCGGGTATCATGGAGAGCTGTTTCTTGAAAACGGCTAAGGCGTCTTCGTAATCATGCGCCAAATAAAGCGCCCATCCTCTCTTGCCGGTGATTTCAGCACGGAAAAGGGCTGATGGCGGAAGGACGGAGCTGACCTCAGACTTGGCTCGTTCCAACGAGGCCAACGCCGTTTGCGCACGTCCCAAATTGAGCGCAACCGAAGCCAAATCGCGCAAAGCCAACGCTCGGTACATGCGCGATGCGGTGTCCGTGCCGGTGAGCAATTTAAGGCCATCGCGCAAGCAATTGACAGCCGCGTCGTCATCATGCAACGCAAAATGAGCATAGCCACGGCACACCATAAGCGTGGGCGAAGACGGTGACAACGTGGCATCCTCAGCAATTTTCTCGAGCATCTCCTTTGCGCTTGCGCGGGCTCCCATGCTGCTTTGCAATTTGGCCAAAAAAGCGTGCAATTCCGCTGCCAACTCCGGCGTGCTTTGAAGCGTCAGCCCGGTGAGCAGTTTCTGCAGGGCATCCATGCAAGCCGCGCGCGTGCCGCCGCTTCCCGCACTCAGCAAAGAGGCCCGCTCGCGCACCACCCCCGCGTATTCCTCGGTCAGTTTCAACCGATGAAACGCTTCCTGAGTCACATCGTAATATTCCTGCGCCTTGTCCCAGCGATCATTTTTTACCAGAGCATGCGCTATCTGCAGCATCCGGCGCGCCCACTCCGGCGTATCCTCTACCCGCGCCGGAAACACTTTATCAACAACGGATTCCGCTTTACCGAACGTTCCCCGATTCATCAATTCGCGCAGCATCTGCCAAAGCATCTCGCGCCGCACTTCATCGCTCCCATACGCACCCGAGTCCTTTGAGCAGTTCTGCACCGCTGTCACGAGTTCGACGTCCGTTGCATCCGTCAACCGCAGCGCTTCCGTCATCCGGTCTGTTGTACGGCTCCCCATGAGCATGTGTATGCCCACACCCGCCACAAACCCGAGCGTGACCAACAAGGCACCAATTCCGCACGCCTTCGCCTTGATCCGGCGCCCGGTGGCATTGTCCGTCGTTGGCTTATTAAAAAATGGAAATTGCATAGCGTGCTGCCGGAGTAAGTGCATTTGCCTTGTTCAGGCCTCTTTTTCCAAGTGGAAAGCGGCGTGCACAACGCGAGCGGCTTTCTCGATGTCCGAGGCTTCCACAGTAGTAGAAATGCGTATCTCCGACGTGGCGATCATGCCGGTATGGATGCCCGCATCGGCCAGCGCACGGAACACCGTGGCCGCCACCCCGGAGTTGGAACGCATCCCCACACCCACCACCGAGAGCTTTGCCAAACCGGCCTCGGTTTCCAGCCTCGCCTCCGATCCGAGTTGAGGCAGCACCTTCTTGAGTGCCGCCTGTGCTGCACCGAGTTCATTCATGTTCATGGTGAAAGATTGGCGCGCTTTGCCGTCGTGGGCCGTGTTGGCCACAATCATGTCGATGTTGATTTCGGCATCTGCCAAGGCGGTCAGAATAATGGCGGTGTAGGCCACGGGAGCCGTGATATTTGAGACCGTGACGCGAGCTTGATTGCGCTCGATGGAGACACCGCGCACGGCGAGCGACTCCATGGCATGGTTTTCTTCTTGCACGATGGTACCGGGGTTGTTGTTCATAGAATTGCGTACTTCAAAAATGACTCCGAACTTTTTGGCGAGTTCCACGGAGCGCGCCTGCATCACCTTGGAACCGCTGGAAGCCATCTCCAGCATTTCCTCGTAGCTGAGCACGGGAATTTTGCGGGCGTCTTTCACCACCCGAGGATCGCAGGTGTACACGCCGTCCACATCCGTGTAAATCTGGCATAAATCCGCTTTCACCGCCGCCGCCAACGCTACAGCAGACAGGTCGGAACCTCCCCTCCCCAAAGTGTGTATCTCTCCCTCCGGCGTCATCCCCTGAAATCCCGCACACACCACGATGTTGCCCTCACTCAGGGCGGTGGTGATGCGCTCCGGGGCAATGGACTCAATGCGTCCTCGTGTGTGGCT
Organism: uncultured Akkermansia sp.; assembly: GCA_947629715.1. GTDB lineage: Bacteria > Verrucomicrobiota > Verrucomicrobiia > Verrucomicrobiales > Akkermansiaceae > Akkermansia. Next base: position 34,621 of record CANRET010000011.1, on the reverse strand, counting down.
TCCGTAAGTGCAGATACCGGCTTGGGCGCCAGTAAAGCTCACAGCTTTACCGCCCATGTCCGCAATGGCCATGCAAAGCAAAGCCACGGACTGCTGCTCGCCGGTGGACACGAGCATGTCCAACTCTCTCTCCGGCGGGGCGTCCATGACTTGGTGCGCCAAACCAATGAGCTTGTCCGTCACTCCACTCATGGCCGATACAACAGCCACCACTTGATTGCCTTCCGCTCGCGCGTCCATGAGCCGCTTCGCCACGTTGCGGATGCGGTCGATGGTTCCCACGGAAGAGCCGCCGTATTTCTGTACGATGAGCGCCATATCAGCTTGTTTGAAAAGATTCAATGCGCAGAACTACCGGCTCGCCCACCACTGTGGGCAACTTGCGAATGTCGCCGAGCGCCTCCTGCAGTTGTCCCCAGCAGCAAACGTGCAGCATGAAGACCAAGTGGTTCCAGCCTTCTGTCCCGTCATGCTCGCCCTCTGCGGACGACGTAGCGGCAATGCCAATGTCATGCTGCGAGAAGATCGTTGCAATGGAAGCGATCACGCCGTGGCAGTCTTTCACGCGAAAACGCACGTAGCAGCTCGTCTCCGTGGCCTCCACCGGCAGCGCCTTCACTCCTTCCGCATAGGGAAGGAATCCCGTGTGGTAGCCCGGCAGACGACACTCTCGCATCGCCAGCACCACATCTCCCACCACCGCGCTGGAAGTCGGGTTCTTCCCTGCTCCACGACCGTAGAAAATTGTCTCGCCCACAATATCACCGCACACTGCGATGGCGTTGAAGACGCCATCTACCTTGGAGAGCAAATGCTGCTGCGGCACAAAGCTGGGCTGCACTCGGAGCTCCAGCGCATTGCGCCGTTCGTGATAGCGAATGACGACAAGCAGCTTGATGGTGTAGCCTAATCGGCGAGCAAAGCTGAAGTCCACCGGTTCGATGTGCTCAATGCCAGTAACACTGATGGCCTCCGACCCCAACGGGGCGCCGTAAGCGAGCATCGCGAGAATGAGGCCCTTGTGAGCGGCGTCCCAACCATTGATGTCCAGCAGAGGATCCGGTTCCGCGTAGCCGAGACTTTGCGCCTGCTGCAGAGCCTCGCGGAGGGAAAGCCCCTCCTTGTCCATGGCCGTCAGCACATAGTTGCTCGTACCGTTGATGATGCCGACAACAGCGCTCACCTTGTTGCAGATCAGCGAATGCTGCAGACTCTGAACAATGGGTATGCCGCCGCCGCAAGACGCCTCGAAATACAACGGCACCCCTTTCTCCCGGGAGAGACGAAACAACGTGCTGCCGTACTCTGCCAACAGAGCCTTGTTGCCCGTCACCACCGGTTTGCCTTTCTCCAGAGCCGCGCGTACCAGTTGATAAGCCTCGGTGGTGCCTCCTATCAGTTCGATGACGATGTCAATCTCATCATCGTCCACCAAATCGCGCCAATCATCCGTGAGCAGAGTCTCATCCACTTCCACGCCGCGCTTGCGGGTCTTGTCACGCACGGCTATGCGCCGCACTTGATACGATATCTGCGCTCGCGCCTCCAGTAAATCCCGATTGCGCAGCAACGCTTCATAGACTCCCGAACCCACTGTGCCAAGCCCGGCCAGTCCGATCTGTAAGGTCTCCCCTACCATGTGCGCACGAATTGTACGCCCTTTTGAATCACTTTTCAAGCCTTAAGTCCAAGATGTCCGGCTGTGCAATCGTTTCAAGAAAAAGTCAGTGGTTGGAATAGGGCAAAACTTCAGGTCGTCGAGATTCATGAAAGCGATTCGGAGTTTCCACTCAGGCGCCGTGTCATGTCGATAGATTGAAAACGCCGAAGCCGTACGATGTTTCTTATATCGAGCGAAGCAAGATCCAAAACGTGCGTGCAAGCGTGAAGCTGCGATTAACATCCCTCTCCGGACAGAAAGCCGGGGAACGGCGATCCGGCAAGCCCCGCAGAACGCAGCGTCAAAACTACGAGTCACTCGACTCCTGAAGCTTTTCGGACCACTCTCTCTACGGCAATGATGTTCAGTCTCACGCCAAGGGCTTACTTTGGTTCACAACTCCACACAAGTCCAAGGAAGACCGTACTGATTGAGCGCCGCCATGAAAGGGTCAGGGTCATTTTGCTCCATGTTGAAAACGCCGGCGCCTCCCCAGATGCCGGAGAGAATGAGGCGACCGCCTATGGCGGCGGGAACGCCAGTGGTGTAGGAAACGGCTTGAGAACCGACCTCACGGAAGCAGTCCTCATGGTTGCAAATGTTGTAGATATAGACCTTTTTGTCCTTCCCATCTTTCTTACCCTGAATGACGCAACCGATACAAGTTTTGCCATGAGTCGTCTTACCCAAATCCCCGGGATCAGGCAACACCGCCTTGAGGAATTGCAGCGGTACAATTTCCACGCCGTTGTAGAGTATTGGATCAATGCGAGTCATGCCGACATTTTTCAACACAGTTAAGTGATTGATGTAGCTTGGGGAGAAGCTCATCCAAAACTGCGCCCGCTTAATTGTTGGGATATGGCGCACGAGCGATTCCATCTCCTCATGGTACATACGGTAAATCTCGTAAGAGCCAACGCCTTCCGGACAAGTGAAAGTTTTGTGCAAACTCATGGCAGGGGTCTCCACAAATTGCCCATCCTCCCAGTGGCGGCAGGGCGCGGAAACCTCACGTATATTAATCTCCGGGTTGAAGTTGGTGGCAAAGGCCTGGCCATGGTCACCTCCGTTGACATCAATAATATCCAGATACTCAATAGTATCAAAGTGATGCTTCAGTGCCCAGGCGGTATAGACGTTCGTGACGCCCGGGTCGAAGCCTGAACCGAGCAGAGCGAAAAGCCCAGCGGCTTTGAAACGGTCTTGATAAGCCCACTGCCAGCTGTACTCAAACTTCGCGACATCGCGAGGCTCGTAGTTGGCGGTGTCCAAATAGTTGCAGCCTGCTTCCAGACAGGCATCCATCAACGGCAAATCCTGGTAGGGCAGCGCTACATTGAGCAGCAGTCCGGGTTTGAGCTTGCGCAACAAAGCCACCGTACTCGGCACGTCATCCGCATCCAGTTGATGGACCGTGATGCGTACACCCTCGCGCGCCAGCACATCGGCAGCAATGGCGTCGCACTTACTCGGCGTGCGCGAGGCGAGATGAATCTCCTCGTACACGTCTCTCATCTGCGCACATTTGTGAGCTACGACATGCCCCACTCCCCCGGCGCCGATAATGAGTACGGATTTTTTCATGGCGTGCTCAGGCGTTGTACATCTTCACGTAATACTCATCCGCCATGCGATCGGACTCAAAGGCCGGGATAATATCGCGCATCGCGGTGAATACCAAGTCGGTCCAAGCGTCAGGGTTGTCGTAATAGAGCGGCAGCACTTTGGATTCCAGCAAGTTGTAGAAGTTGTCACGGTCGGAACGGTCGCGCGCTTCAACCGGCAGCCCCGTTTTGGCTTCCGGGATAATGAAGCAGTTTTCTCCATCGCGGGCAAACTCGCGCACCCAACCGTCATTCGTAGAAATCGTGATGGAACCGTTCATGGTGGCCGACATGCCGGAAGTGCCGGAAGCCTCGCGGGTGACCACGGGGTTGTTCAGCCAAATATCCGACCCGTTCTTGAGCAAGCGAGAAAGTTCCAGCTCGTAGCCGGTGAGTACGGCACAACGTGGATATTTGTTGCTCAGTTCATTGAGCTTGTTGAAAATATCCACCGCCGCGAAATCAGTGGGATACGGCTTGCCCGCCCAAATCATCTGTACCGGACGATTCGTACGCTGCAGCATGCGCTCAAACATGACCGGATTTTCCGTGATGAGAGCCGGGCGCTTGTATGCGGCAAAGCGACGAGCCCACACAATAGTGAGCGTATCTTGGTCGAAGAGGTGTCCGGTCTGCTCACCCACCACGCGGAAGAGATCCTTTTTCAGGGCGCGTTTGCGAGCGCGGAAAGCCTTTTTATCCCCCTCGCAGAAAGCCTCCGCCAGCTCAGGGTCTTGCCAGTAGGAGCTATTCTGAGCATTAGTCACATGCGTGATGGGGCAAATGTCCGAGTATCCCTGCCACATCTGACGCGAAACTTCGCCGTGCAGGGCCGACACCCCGTTGGCGATATGCGAAAGACGCAACGCGGCCAGCGTGTAGTTGAAAGTCTGCTCGCCCGGATCAAGTTTGAGTATCGAGCGCACTTGGTCGAGAGAGAGGCCGTCAAAGAAAGAAAAGTTGGCCATCAAATTGATGTCCATCTTCTCGTTACCGGCTTCCTCCGGGGTATGAGTAGTGAAGACAAAGCGCTTGCGCACTTCCTCCACATTGCCTCCGTTGTGGGCGAGCATATTGAAAGCAGCGCCGATAGCGTGCGCCTCATTCATGTGGTAGATCTCGGGTTCCACGCCGAGTTCCTCGAAGAGGCGGGCGCCACCCTGACCGAGCACGATGTACTGCGAGATGCGCGTCATGGGGTTGGAATCGTAGAGACGCTGAGTGATGGAACGGCTCATAGCGTCATTTTCCGGCAGGTCCGTTGTCAGGAAGAACATGGGGGCGGTTCCAAATGTTTCCGAACGCAGGAAGTATGCCTTCACCCACACGGGAGCGTCGCACACGCGAATGAGGAACTTAATGTTGTGATCCTCCAGGAAGGTGTAATCACGCCGACGGTACTGCACTGCCATGGAACCGTCTTCTGCGCGAATCTGGTTGTAGTATCCATACGACCAAAGGATGCCGACGCCTACCAGATTTTGGCGAAGCGCCCCGGCAGAGCGCATATGCGACCCCGCCAAATACCCCAAGCCCCCCGAATAAATCTTGAACACGTTGTCAATGGCATACTCCATGCAGAAGTAAGCCACGGACTTACTGTACTTGGAGTCGATCTCGTAGGGATGCGCGTACTGCGCGGGCAAAAAGGATTGTGTACTCATGGTCGTCTCGTTTCGTATCCTCCCGTTTCCGTTATGAAAAGGGGGGCGCGTCATTCTACACCAATCGGCCCCGTAAGAAAAGAAAAATCAGCCGCATGAACCATGAAAAATGCAAATCAGGGTTCGGCGCTCCACATCAGCACGGCATATAGGTGCGCAGCAAAGTCACGGCATCCGAAGCCAGCCGGGAGAGTGCGGCACGCTTATCGCGAATGCGGGGAAGCGTCCACAGCGTAAAGTCATCGTGCGCGATGATGTTGAAGTACATGCCGCGCAAGCAAGTGAAGCACCACAGCCAATCATCCCTGCGCATCCCCGGAAAATAAGACGCCAAAGCATCTGTCCACTCGGCGATAGCGTACGCATAGTGCGATTCGTACACGTCTCGAGTAAGCTCCGGGGATTCGTACCCCATCTTATTCAGGAAGCGCAGAGTCTCCTCCCCGGTAGCCACTGAATCATCCCGCCAGTGAGTTAGGGGAGCCGCCAGCCAGGCATCCACGATGCGCACGGGATCACCGGCGGGCAAAGCTTCCTGCAGGGCAGCGCGACATGCGGCATTGTAAGGAACGGAAACACAGGCGAGCGTGTCGCGGTACAAATCCGTCTTATTGCCGAAATGGTAGGAAATGGCGCCCATGGTCACGTCGGCAGCACGTGCAACGTCACGCAACGCAACTCCGCAAAAGCTTCGGACGGTGAACTCCCGGATGGCGGCGCGCATAATGCGTGCCTTGGTGATGTCGGATTTGCTCATAGGGCGTCCGGCTCATCGGCCGGCGGTTTTTGAGGGAGGAAAGAGCGCAGGTAATCGGCATCTTCTTTGCAGAAGCGGGAAATCCTGGTGCAGGTAATGCGACCGCCTCTTTCGCGCAGGTACACCACTTCTCGCTTCGGATCCACGCGCATGAACTTGGCGAACACGCGTTGATTCCCGCGCGCCGATCTCCAATCCCGGTAGCCAAGCTTTATCAACTCGCTCTTGTGCTCATCATACTTTTTTTGCGCCAACGCCACACCGTCTTCGAGCTCCTGAACAAAGCCGGAGAGAAATCCATCGAATCCGTCGATGCGAGCCACTATTTTCCCATTCGGCGTGATCACGGCGAAAGCAGGCTTTTTTCTCAATCCGTAGCGTCTTTGCAGGGCATTGATGCTGTCTGCTTTGTACTTGGCGGTATCCGCCAAAGAGTCACTCAACGAGGCCCCGGAATCCAAACGCACGCAGACCGCTCGCGTCGCCGCCCAGTCTTCAAACTGCTTTGTCTCCAGATATTCTTTGCCGAGCTGTCCGCTCTTGGGGGATATGAGCGAATCGTGAAACCAGACGATGAGGGGCAGTTCCTGATGCCGAGCCAGCTGAATCGCGCGCCCAAAATCAATCTGCCAACCATGCCCGAGCTTTTTATTCTCAAATATTGCCGTCAACCCGGGTATCTCTGCGTCCGGATCGTCCGGATTAGTCCACACCAGCTCGTCATCCGACCCATTGTCAATTTTTTTGAGTTCTTCTTCCGAGGATACGCTGACATTCACCGCGTTGATATCTCCTTTGTTGGCAAGCAGGGGATTTCCCAGACTGCCCGCCACGTCTGCGGCAGTCGCCTCGTTCGTCTTGACCGGTTTTTCTTCTTCCCTGCGAGTAACACAGGCAGCCAGCGACAGAAGGCCAAGCGTCATCAGGACCTGGCGGATCTTGATCATGACTTTTGCTCTATTGTTCTGTTGGCTCGTTCCTGCACCTTCACCTCATTCCATGCGCGATCAAATTGATCGGCATCGGCCTGCTGCAAGGTAACGTCGGCGTCAGAAAGCGCCTGTTCCATGGCATTGAAACGACGCAGGAATTTTTGATTGGCTATGTGCAGGGCTTCCTCCGGGTTCACCTTGCGCCTCCGACACAAATTCACCACGGTAAAGAGCAGATCGCCCAGTTCCTCGGCCACGCGCGGATCGTCATCCGGGAGGGATAAAGTATCGCTTGCTTCCGCCAACTCCTCGCGTACTTTATCGATCACGCCGGAATGGCTTTCCCAATCAAAGCCGACTTTGGCAGCCTTGGACGTGAGTTTCGCCGCGCGGAGTAATTCGGGCAACCCCTTGCCGCAGTTGTGCAGGTACGGCTTGCGCTCGCTATGGCTCTCCTGCCGCTTAATCTGATCCCAGCGGGTGAGCACGGCATTCGCATCCCGAGCCGTGGCGCTCCCGAACACATGCGGATGACGTCGCACCAGTTTATCGCACAGTCCACGAGCCACATCCTCCACGTCAAAATTCTCTTCTGCATTTTCCTCCGCCAACTCGGAGTGGAAAAGAACTTGCAGCAACACGTCGCCCAGCTCTTCACGCAGGTGGGCCGCGTCTTTTTCGCGAATGGCATCAATGCACTCGTAACACTCTTCAATGAGGTTCGGGATGAGACTCTCGTGCGATTGCTCTGCATCCCAGGGACATCCCCCGGGTGCGCGCAAACGGTGCATGATGGCAATGGCGCGCTCTATCTGGCGCGCCGACTCCGTACAGTGGATCATTTCATCATCGTTCATGACTTCGACGGTCTCGACATTCGTTCGTAGCCTTGCCGGCCAAAATATCCTGCACCTGCCGGACGAGTTTCCACGCCACGCGGCGTCGGCTGTATTTGCGCTTGAGCAACTCCAGCAGTTCCTGCCATATTTCCGTGGTAAACTCCGCCGGACGCGACTCCGCCTCACCCCGTTGCGAGCGCGGCAGCTTCGGTGTGCAAGTCAGCTGCCACCAGCCACCGAAGCAGGAAGCCTCGTAAACCACTTGTTCTCCTTCTTCGGTACGTGTTTGCCAGCTGAAGGTTTCCACGGCGATCAACGGATAAAGTGGGTGAATTTGCGTTCCGCCGGTTCCGGAGCCGGCACAGCCGCGTACGCCTTCACAGCGCGCGCCATGTTGCGCCCCAATTGCCGCATGATGCTCACGCCCTCCTCATCCGCCATCACATCCTCCGGACTGAAGCCGTGCACCTCATTCCAGTAAAAAGAGGACACCACAGGCATCTGCGATATCGTGAAATGCTTTTGAATGGCATCCAACGTAGCCAACGAGCCCGCACGACGACTGGATGCCACAGCGGCAGCCGGCTTGCCCGCAAAGGCATCGCCTCCCGCGTAAAACGCCCGGTCCATAGCGCTCAGCAGGCGTCCGCTGGGGTGACCGTAGTACACGGGTGAGCCGAACACAAAGCCCTGCGCCTTTCGCGCCCTGGCGATCAGCTCGTTCACACAATCTTTGTCCCAAATGCAGCGGCCGGGACTTTTTTTGCAACTGCCGCAAGCCATGCAATCCTGCACAGGCGCGGTTCCCAAGTAAAAGATTTCAGGCTCCACGCCGGCGGCTCGCAATTCTTCGGCCACCAGATTGAGCGCCGTGCGGGTGCATCCTTCCATGTGCGGACTTCCATTGACAAGCAGCACACGCAGACCGGAGTCTGTCCGCGCTTCAGGAGCGGACGTCTCCCCCGCCACGGCTGACGCCGCCAGCGCTCCACCTGCCAATCCTAACTTCGTCATAAATGTTCGTCGATCTGTCATAGTAAAAATTGCTCAGCGGCGCCTTGGCGCACCACCCAATTCACGATGGATGCGGCTCACATCATCCCGCATGGTGGGGGAAACACTCCCACTGCGAGAGGGATCGAGTGACACAATGATGGGTTTGGAGCGACTGCCATCCGCCATATACTTGTAAATCACGCGCTGCACCAACTTACCCTGCGGGTGCGAGAACATGCGTTCTTCAATCAGCCGGGCAGAGCTGTCGTACCCGTACGCCACCTTGTAGATGAGAGTGCGCTCGTGATTGTAAATGTTGCAGCCCACCAGCTGGCCGTACTTTCCCTCGTGATAATCGTTGATTGCCGCCAATTTCCCACTGGCCGTGTAGGAGGCGCAGCGCATTCCCTTGCTTCCGCGCTGCCGCTTGTACACCGACTTCGACCCGTCCGGATGCCGTACCACACGCGCCAAATCCCTGCTTTCGTTCGCCAGATCCGGACTTTGTCCGGCGACCTCTCCCGACATCCACGCCATCAGCGCGCACACCGCCATGGTGATGCATCTTTTCATCATGTCCTGCATTTTACCCCGTCTCTCTCTGCATGGCAAGACATTTGCGAGTTGCGGGTCAAGGCCGGAGCGACTTTACCTCGCTGAGCCCGCCCAACTCTCGGCGGCCTGCAAGCTCGGAAGAGCAAAGAAAACGTCGTAATCCGCGTCAGGCAAATACCAATCAGCGTCAAACAATCCGGCCGTTCGATCCACTGAAAGCGTTTTCATCTGTGATTCTTTCATCCATTTGTTGCCGTAAGCCACGGAGTACAATTGCCGTCCGGAGGCGTCAAAAAGGACCAAACGCTTGTTGTACGATCGGGAAACGGACATGGGCAACAGCTTTTGTCTGGCTTGCGGCACAGCGCCGGTACGTTGGAGGATCTGTTTGAGACGGACAAACTCTTCCTGCGTGAGTGCAAAGTCTTTTGTCACGCCGTGGCGCAATCCCTTGCGCACCCATATTTTGGCCGAGGAGGCCTGCTCCACCTTTTGCATGAACTCCGTGTAAGCCCTCGAATTCATCTGCCGGAATTGCTTGTCCTTGACCTCCGCCAGATCAGTCCCGACCGCCTCCTTGATTTGTTGACGCACCGCCTGTCCGACGATTTGGCTCAGGCAGGAGCTGAGTCCCAGTCCCGCAGCCACACAAGCCAACGCTGCAACAAAACGTCTTTGAAAGTGTATCATATTCATGTCGCGCTCCCTGCGCTTCACGCCCGATATAAAGTACGACTTCTGCATTGTCAAGCGAAATGCACGGTAGAGTCCGCTCCATTTCAATTACGATTAGCGCCCCCTGACGCGCGGGGTCGCCCTCTCCAAACGCTTGCACCACACGAGCAGCAGGGCAAGATCCGCCGGGGTGATGCCAGGTATGCGCGCCGCTTGTCCAAGAGTGGCGGGGCGCACGCGCTCCAGTCGTTGGCGAGCCTCCGTCTTCAAAGCGGTGATGGATGCATAGTCCAAGTCGGGAGGTATTCTTTTATGTTCCTGTTTAGCGAGACGTTCAGCAGCTGCGCGCATGCGTTCGATGTGGCCGGCGTAAATGATTTCCGTGGCGACGGTCTCCCACAGCTCCGTGTTTTCCGAATCGGGCAGAAAATTCTTTGGCAGGGCGGAGATGCTGTTTTCGGGACGTCGCAGCCACAGCTCCAGCGGCACTCCCTGCCATTTGGCCGTGCGGCAGAAATCGATTGCCCTGTTTATAGCCTCTCCGCGTTTTTGCGCAGCGGCGGCTGTTGCTTCATCAATCAGACCAACGCATCCGGCCAGGGCGGACAGACGCAGGTCGGCGTTATCGCGGCGCAGCAGCAGACGCATCTCCGCCCGACTGGTGAACATGCGGTAAGGCTCATCCACCCCTCGTGTCACCAGGTCGTCCACCATCACGCCCAAGTAGGCCTCATCGCGCCGCAGGATGATGGGGTCGTCTCCTCGCAAAGCAAGCATCGCATTTGCTCCGGCAAGCAATCCCTGCCCGGCGGCTTCCTCATAACCGCTCGTACCGTTGATTTGCCCGGCGAAGTACAACCCGTGCACTCGTTTAGTCTCCAGTGTCGGCAGCAGTTCGGTGGGCGGCACAAAGTCGTACTCCACGGCATAGCCGGGGCGAATGATTTGAGCGTGCTCCAACCCGGGGATGCTGTGCACGATGTCTTCCTGCACGTCAAACGGGAGACTGGTGGAAAGACCATTCAAATAGTATTCATCGGTGCTACGCCCTTCCGGCTCTACGAAAATTTGATGCCTCTCCTTGTCCGCAAAGCGAACCACCTTGTCCTCAATGCTGGGACAGTAGCGCGGTCCCACGCCCTGGATGATGCCGGAAAAAAGAGGGCTGCGCGCCAGATTACGGCGAATGATGTCGTGCGTTTTTTCATCGGTGAAGGTGATGGCGCAGGGAAGCTGACGGAACTCAAAGTCAAGATCGCCAAAGAAGTTAAGCGTGCAATGAGGCTCACACTCACGCATCAGCTCCCGACGTGAGCGACGACTGAAGAGCGGCGCGGGTTCATCTCCATACTGCAGTTCCAGACCGCTGAAATCAATACTCGCCCCCTTCACGCGCGGAGATGTGCCGGTTTTGAAACGCAGAAGAGGAAAGCCCAACTTGGCCAGACAAGCAGAGATGCCGCTGGGCGCACAGCCCAACCTCCCTCCCGGCAGACACTGCTTGCCCACATGCAGCAGCCCTCGCATGAATGTGCCGCTGCAGAGCACCACGCTACCCGCTGCAAAACGCTGTCCCCAAGTGGTGACGGCACCCACCGCTCGCCCATTCTCCACACAGATTTCACTCACATCGCCCTGCAGTAGTTCCAGTCCCGAGGTGCGTTCCAAGAGCCACTTCATGCGCGCACGGTACGCGGATTTGTCGCACTGAGCGCGCAGAGCCTGAACGCTTGGACCCTTGGAGGCATTCAACACGCGCAGTTGCAGGGCAGTGGCGTCCGTGTTCAATCCCATTGCGCCGCCTAAAGCGTCAATCTCGTTCACCATGTGCCCTTTGGCCAACCCGCCGATGGCGGGATTGCAACTCATTTGGCCGATGGTGTCCAGATTCTGCGTGAGGAGTCCAACCCTGCCTCCCAGACGCGCCACAGCCAGAGCCGCTTCTATGCCCGCGTGACCGCCGCCGATGACCAGGACGTCGTATGCCTGAGTAGGTGCGCTCTGCATGGGGCTTACGCGGTGAGAATCATAATGAGCGTCTGCAGCACATCGCGCACATCCAGCTGGGTGCTCACAAGACGACGATCCGCCAGCGCACAAGCATAGAGATGTTGTTTAGCCTGTTCGAGGGTGAGCTCGCCCAGGGAACAGGCCGTGGTATAAATACCGTAGCAGCTCAGCGTACCATCCTTCTTGCGCGGAATGAGCTTGCGCGCCTCCTCCGGGAGGGCGGAAAGCGCACTTTCAAAGCTTCGGTAACCGCGCCGCGTATCCAGTCCGTATTCGTCCATCAGCAGACGCGTGCTGTAACGACGCCTCACCGTGGGCACAATAGCCGCGCGCATAATGGTGACGGCGGCTTCTCCCTGAGCCATCTGCTCATTGAGCAGGCGAATGGCCAACCGACTGCTGCGTCGCTCGATGGCGCGGGAGATTTCAAAAATCACGCCGTAGCGCGAAACGGGCACCATAATTTCCACATCCTGCTCGGTAACGGTGCGTCGCTCGGCCCCCAGATAAATATCCAACTTGGCGAGTTCGCCCGAGATTTGGCGAGTGCCTTCATTCACGCGCTGCACGAAAAGTTCCATGGCGGCATTGTCGAACTTGAGTCCGAGCGGCCGAGCCAGTTTCAGCGTGAGCGCAGCCACGTCGCTCTCCCACCCTTCGCGAGTGATGTCGATACCCGCATACTCGTGCATCTCGGTCACTGCGGAGAGTTTCTTGAAGAAGCTGCGCCGCTTGTCCGCTTCTGCAGCGTTTACCACCAAAAACGTCTCCGCAGGCATATGCTGCAGGACGTCCGTCAACTCCTCCAAGCCTTCCTGAACAGCCTCGCTTCGGGCGCCGCTCGGCGTATCGGCCATGAAGTTCACCCCGCGCAGCCAAATCACCTTGCGACCGCCGAACATGCTGATCATCTGCAGCGCATCGCAAGTGCGTCGGAGAGCTTGCACAGCCTCATCCACCGTGGGAGCCACGCCATCAATCACCTCGTTCTCCCAACCCTCGCTGTCGGCGGTCAACTCCTTATATTGCCCAGCGGCAGCGGCAGCAGCGGCTCCCTCATCGCTGCCGAAATACACAAAACTCGTGTGCTCGCCCGTCACGCGCCCAGCATACCACATCCTCTTTCGCTCCGCAAGGGCAATCCGGAAGCAATCGCACTGATTGTGGATTGCAAGAATAAATGCAACATACGCCAGAAGGAGTTGGGGGCACTAGAGGAAATAGTGACGGCAGGATGGAGGCGTAGGCAGGGTAAATTTTTCACGCAGCCAGCGTTCAATGTGTGACGAGCGGGAAGGTAATGCGCTTACCTTTTCGCGCAACGAAGCTTATAATACGTCCGGGTTCCTTGGTTCATAGTGTCTTGCTTGTTTGGCTAGCATTACTCTGGCTTGCTGTGAACTTCATGGCCCCCTTTTTGTGCCAAGAACCTGTTGCATTTAATTTTGCGATCCACACAATCCAATAAGGAGACAGTTTTTCCTTGCAGATAAGTACGTTTTTGAATTCTTGCTTATTCCTGTTCATTGAAGGGTTTCTTGTGCTGCACGGCAAGCTCATTGAACATATCTGGAAGACGTAAATCAAGTAAAATAAACCGACTATGTTCAATGAACATGGTCAGGGACAAAATACATTGGGGGATTCAGTCCCTTGCTTCACTCCAGCTTTGCAAAGGATCATGCTGTACGCATCGCCTATTTCACCCAGGAAAGGTCCAAGAAAGGATTCCTGCCCCGTGTTTCATTTTCATCATTTACACCACGTCTCATGCGTTTTCCATGGAACCGTCTACGGATGAATGAAGAAACGTCGAGCGCTCGGATCATTCGAGAGTGCATATATAGCGTGAGACCATTCAATGTGGCGTCCCGCAGTACGGCATGACGTGTTCTCCATGGGGGATCCTTAATTGATAACCTTGCGGATCAACATAAAATTTTCGCTATATGGGAGACCTACCTTTGCTCCATTCGTGCGCGCCAGTTGGCGCAGATGTTCAAGGGAGCGAGGATGGGGGTAATCACGCAATTCGGACGTGTAGCACGCCATTGCATTCACCTTGATCTCCATCGTTTCCTGGATATTAACGAAAACATTTGGAACGAAAGTGCTTCCAGGTGAAAAAGCGTTCCATTCTGTTGATGACGGTACTTCCATGGCATAAATTGCTTTGACGCACTCATCTGCCATGGGACGAGTTGCAGTCAAGACGGCACGATGCGTTATCTGATGATCAATATTCATGTCGCCGACGTGATGCGTAAAGACGAGTTCCGGAGAAACGCGATTTTTTATGCCCTCTATGTACTGAACGATATCGAGGAGTGGCACTGAATCAAAAGCATTATCCGGGAGATCATATTGGAAAACTTGCTTAACACCTATGCTCTCATTTGCTCGCACCATTTCAGCATGAAGTTGTTCCAATTCGCTCTCATCTGTTGCTCCTCGAGATCTCTTTCCTTTGCTTAATATGAGCGTGTAAGCTTCCCATCCGCTTCGGATTAACTTTGCGACCGTACCAAAACAACCCAGGACTTCGTCGTCCGGGTGTGCCGCTACAATGAACAATTTTCGCTTCATTTCTTGGGGGAAATTATCACCTGTGCATTCAATCGTCCGTCATCCATTAATCGTGGGTTTGAGAACTCGAGGCGCAATCCTTCTGTCTCCATATATGCCTTAGGGTAACCATCGGCATCCAGCATACGGATATAGTCGTAAACTTTTCGAATATCGAGCAATGGGGCTATATTGCTTTGCTCTGGGGTGCGGCGTTTAAATGTGACAATATCTCCCTCTTGGGGCACAGGTGTGGGATGAGTTGCCCTGATTTCATCAATCATACCGGAAATAATTTCTCCGGCTCGGGCATAAAGTTCGGACGCTGTTCCCTCCGATATGTCAAAATCCCGCTTCAGGTAAACATCGCCCGCATCCAAACCTCCGATACACCGGATAGCGGAAATCTTAGTGTGATAGATTCCCCGTTCCAGTAAATTTTGCAGAGGGCTTCCCCCTCGTCCAAAGGGGAGATCGGTCATATGAAAAATAACGCATGGGTAAATCTCATATATCTCCGCAGGAATAATGTAAGACCAGTGGACAAAGAAGATGTACTCCGGATTCAATTCGCGCAGATTATGCAAAGTTAAATCCTCCTTGCTCTGTATGTGTGCGAAGCCTGCTTTACGAGTCAACGAAGTATTCTCGTACAAGGTATTGGATGTGGCAATTATGTCCATGTAGCTTCTTTATTTCGCAGCGCTCTGCGCATCTGTATATCTCTTTTTAAAAGAGATGTCAAGTATAAAAACTCTTATTTGTTGGCTTTATCACGATAAGAAAAATCATAAACTGCCAAAGATTTCAACACGCTAACTTAAATTTTAAGTATAATTTTGTTTTACATTATTAATAATTAATATATTATAATAAATATTCAAGTCTATATCCTTTAAAAAGAGATATACGGGTTAAAAAATTCGCAAAGGTATGAAGAGCGCGGGAAAAAGCGAAGAAATAATGCGGGAAGTAACCTTATCGTTTTTTGAAAGGCAGGACGTAGTTAAAACATGGGAATGGATACAAGATGAGGAATTTCGGGCAGACTTTGAGATGCGTGGAAAGCCGGACTGGGATACGCATATCGCCTATTTTCACAGCAAATTAAAGGATCCCTCGCAAAAAGTTTTTGCCATACGCCTCGGGAAGGAACATATCGGAAACTGTGGATTAAAAAAATTAGATGGCACGAGTGGGGAGCTTTGGATTTATATTGGCGAGGAAAAATACAGAAGCAAGGGCATTGGTAAACAGGCGTTAGATCTGCTTTTGGCAGAGGTTGACAAACTTGGATTAGGAAGCGTCTATTTGTACGTTAAGAAAAAGAACTTTCGCGCCTTTTCCCTGTATATCAAGGCGCATTTTGTTCCTGTAAAGATGGAAGAAGAGGATGTCAAGCTATGGGGAGAAAGGTGGGATCAGCAATGTAAGATGAGTAATGTTCGAGGTCAAGGACGGCACTATTTCATCATTGCGGGAAGCACGTTGCAGTACAATTTCGTTAAGGAAGTAAAGGCGCACGGATTTGTCACTCACGTGGTTGATTACGATCCGCATTGTCGGTGTCGTGAAGTAGCAGATTTTTTCCATGAAATAAGCATTGATGAAAAAGAAAAAATCCTAGAGCTAGCAAAACAATATGACCCTGTCGCAGTAACCACGACAGCGTGCGAGGTAGGAAATATCTCTGCATGCTGGGTTTCGGAAAGGTTAGGGCTCCCTTACAGCAACTCGTATGAGACAGCGCTGAATACCACTCATAAGTTGCGCATGAAAAATATCATGGCAAAGAATACGCTTCCCACAGCATGCTGCATCGCCATTCACCAATCGGAAGATATTTCCGGTAAGAAGTTTACCTATCCGATTGTCATCAAACCGGCAGATCGTTCCGCCGGGAGGGGAGTATCTATCGTCAAAAATCAGGAGAGCTTGATAGAGAGCTTCCAGGAAGCGCTTTCCGCTTCTTACGACAAGACTGTGCTGATTGAGGAAGTTTTGGATGGAATGCAGTATAGCGTTGAGACAATCTCTTGTTGCGGCGAACACCAAGTCGTTGCCTGCACAGAAGAGTATTTGGATGGGATCGATAGTTGTATGGAAACGCAACAAGTGGTTCCGGCAAGGTTGTCAGAATCGGAACTCACCACGTTGAGTGAGTTGGTACTCAGGACGCTACGAGCTTTTCATATCCAATACGGAGCATGCCATGTCGAAGTGAAACGCACAACGAAAGGTTTTAAGATAATCGAACTGACCTCAAGAATGGGTGCATGGAGGGACGTCCTCGTGCGCGAGGCGTACAAGGACAATCTCAACGCCATGCTTCTCATGGCAAGTTTGGGACTTCGTTCATCAGCTATGCATCTTGGGCATAAAAGTTGCATCGTCAAATTAATTCATCATGAAACAGATTTTCGCTTCTATAAAGAACTGCAACACAGAAATCCTCAAGTTATCGTAGATCCTGAGATCCAGGAGTACCATCCGAATCCCTCACATAATCTTGCGGACGCGCAAGGCTTCTTTTATATTGTAACGGCTCAGAAGACAAAGATAGACAGCTATCTGAATAATCGACTTTAATACTACTCATTACTCTTAACGGCTGAGCAATGAAAAATGTATCCCATCCTTTCCAGCTGGCGGTTTCTTCGTGGAGAGGCTGTGGAAATTGGATGGAGCATCACTCAATGCCGCACATCATCCCAAGTAATACTCTTTGCCGGAAAGAAGAGATCTAACATCCTCGCCAACCGGAATTGGTGAGTCTTCCAAGCCTCTGCCCTCAATTCCAATCCGCAGAATATCTTATCGCCGTTCTGAATTGTATACTGCGGTGCTGCTGTGTAGCCAAATTTAAGGTGCATTTGCATGGAATGATGATTTCCTTTCAGTACGTGTATGATGAGACGTTGGAGGCCTAATGTGCAGAAATAATGATTGTGAGCATAATAAGCAGCTAAAGCTCCCATGCCCACCCCTATGTTTTGCATAAAAATGCCGGGCACCGCTTCTTGTCGATGAATATCTTGTAGATACACCCCCCCCTGTATTTCCCCATCGATAACAACCGCCCAGTAAGCACAATCTTTCCTTTGCGTCAACCGCCGGATAAAGTCAAAATGATCCTGCTCCGAAACCTCGTGGGAATTGAACATTTGCTTTCTGCATTTCGGCGCGTTCCGTTGTGGCAATACGACCCGTGCTTCCTCTTCAGTTAGCCGAGTGTAGTTTTTAAAGTGAAGTTGCACAGCATGGGCAACCTACCTCTTTTCAAAGGAGATAAACCGAAACACGAATCATAATATGTTAATTCCTAATAATTTTAAAAATAAAATCTTACGAAATATGCAGATTGGCGTGTTGAATTTTTTGGAGGAATGATTTTCCTTATCATAATAATATCAATTAACAAAGGGTTTTATGCTTGACTTCTCCTTTGAAAAGAGATATACAGGAAGCGATATATACTGCGATGAGGTTTTGCATATTAACAGACAGTGGGAGCTGGATGATGCCATATAGCGTTCGGCTCAAAAACCATTTGGAAGAGGGTGGGCATGAGGTAAAATTGGTAACAAAGAGTAAAGAGGTAAGTCATGGAGACGTACTCTTTTTACTAAGTTGTTTTGAAATAATCGGGAAAGAAGTCATGGAACGCAATCGGCACAACATCGTGGTGCATGAGAGCGATTTGCCGCATGGACGGGGATGGAGTCCGGCAAGCTGGCAAATTTTAGAGGGGAAGAATGAAATACCGATTACTCTTTTTGAAGCTCGGGAAAGGGTGGATAGTGGAGCATATTACATAAAGGACAGACTGCAACTGAGTGGGAATGAATTACTCCATGAATGGCACAATAAACTCGGTTGCAAAACCGTAGAGATGTGCATACACTACATCAATCACATCGATACCTTGAAGGGAATCGAACAGGAAGGCGAAAGCAGTTATTACTCGCGCCGTACGCCACAAGACAGTCAGCTGGATATCGGAAAAACTATAGAAGAGCAATTCAATTTACTACGAATTGTTGACAATGAAAAATATCCCGCCTTTTTTATTATTAAAGGACAGCGATATGAGCTGCGGATCAAAAAAGCTGATGAGCGATAGGTTCATTGCTCGAAAATTCCCGACTAACCTTGTTTGCAATATATTTGAATAAATGCAACAACGGCAGAAAGAATGAGAGATAAAATTGCAATTCCTCTTGTCCACCTATTATGGCATTTTGTTTCATCCCATTTTTCCTGTTCCTTTTGAGCCTTTTGAGCGGCACGAGCTTGTGCAATAAGGAACACGCTTTCTTTCATGACCTCCTGAATGTCATTAGCCAAAATATAACAATCCGCCAGAGCTTGCTCAAAGACCTCTATCGCTCTGCCAGTATCGCCGATAGCTTCAAAGTTCTTTGCGGCTTTGTATGTATCCTTGATGCCGTCAGCTGTTTTTAACAGGCTACATACTTTCTTGACGGAGTCTGGACCATATATATCACTGTTAAAGTCTTTGTCAAGGGAGAGGCTATATAAATCATTGATGACAAATCGATATGCCTCCATTTTAGGGCGTAACGCCACTTTGTAAGAATCTAAAAGCAGTCGTTTCAGATGGGAATCTTCCGCTTTTGAAATTTCTACAGCAACCTCATCTCGTCTTTCCTTAAGACATAGCCCGCGCGCGATGTGATGAAAGCATGAGTATATCTCATTTTCGAGCCCCTCCGGGCGAATGCCACTATTTTCCACGGTTGCCACATTGACTATAGGCTGAACAATAGTCAAATATGATACAAGGAGATGTGAAAGTTGCTCTTGAACTTTTTCGTCTCAGAGGAAGCTGCAAGCCCTCTGTTGCATCTCTTCCTGTTGTTTTCGTTTACCATCGTCGGAGAATTTCCATGTTGACCTTATCCGCCTCTTCTGCGCTGATATGCTCCTTATTAACAAAGGCGTACCCGCGACCGAATTTCTCATCGGAACACGAAAAGGAAGAAGGGAAAGTCGGCTTAGGAGGACGGTTGTCGCCTATGCGGAGAGCGATGCCGTAGAATTTCTCAAAGAGGTCAAGCAATCGAGAACGGCTTTGGATGAGGCGAGATGTGAATTTCATATCAAACGCGCAAGATCGATTCCTTCGTTCGTGGAAACTCTGACACAAAAAGGCGGGCGAGGCAAGAAGAATTTGTCCGGAAAACTTATTTTTTGATCCGACACTCGGTTCGCGGGTAGCATTTGTAAATGTCAGCCTCTCGGGGATACATAGTTCTCAAGACTGCAGGAAGTCCTTATCCAAAGGGGTACCAAATGGCGCGTCCTTGGGAGCGGGTTTGCCAAGCAGGGAATCGTAGTAGCGCGGGTGCAGACCGCAGGAGGGACGAATGGAGCGAACATTTTGCGGGGTGAGGAGGTCGCCTTTTTTGATGTCCTGCACGGCGAAGAGAGAGCGGGCGTAGGAGCGATTGTTTTGGTTGACAGTATAATCCACTTTGCCGAGGGCTTGTTCCGTAATGCGTACGACCTTCACCATGTCGGCAAACTCCTCCGCATTCAGAGAAAAGCCGCTATCTTCTCCACCGAGGGCACGATCCAACGTCATGTGTTTCTCAATGACCGTTGCTCCCAGCGCAACAGCAGCCACCACGGGCTCCACACGCATGGAGTGGTCGGAAAGTCCAACCTTGACCCCCTGCGGACCGAAACGCTCAATCATGTCGCGAATGGTGAGCAGATTCATGTCGGCAGGCTTAGCCGGGTAGGCCGATGTGCATTTAAGCAGGGTAATATCGTTGTTGCCCATCTGCTTGCAGGCATCCACAGCTTCTTGGATTTCATCAAGAGAAGAGATACCCGTAGAAATGATCATGGGCTTGCCCTTAGCAGCGGCGTATCGAATAAGTGGGTAGTCGATGGCCTCAAAAGAAGCAATTTTATAACGCGGCACATCGATGCTTTCCAAAAAGTCCACGGCCGTGTAGTCAAAAGGCGTGGAAAAGAAGTCGATTCCCAACTCATCGGCATACTTCTTCAACTCGCCCTGCCATTCCCACGGGGTGTAAGCTTTTGAATAAAGCTGGTAGAGAGTTTGCCCTTCCCACAGACTGCCTTCTTTTGTGCGAAATATCTCGCTGTCGCAGTCAATGGTGATAGTGTCAGCCGTGTAGGTTTGCACCTTGATGGCGTCGGCGCCGATCTCCTTGGCGGTTTTGATGATGCGTTTAGCGATTTCCTTGTCCCCGCAATGGTTGGCGGACATTTCAGCGATGATGTACGTGTGCATGGTTGTTGTAATCAAGAGGGCAAAAGTCGTAGCAGGTCCGTCACGTCCGTGCGGAAGTCGTTGAGGTCTGTGCGCGATTCTTTGTTAGTTTCAATGGAGATGCGTTTCCCATCCGGAACAAGCCGCAGGATTTGCCGGACGATTTCTTCATTCACTGAGATATGGCTGTGAGAATCGATCTCCGAAGCAGCATCTTGAATGCCGGAGAGGTGGAACATGGTCGGTCCCAAATTCAAGAAACTCTGTACGTACTCCATCCATGGCACGCCGTGTGAGTTGGCGCTGCATATTGCATGACCAAAGTCGAGGCAAAAGCCGCAGCCGGCAGTGCGACAGATGGCGTCTATTTCCTCAGGCGTGGTTCCCCGGCACATGAGGCGCTCCCCGGTTTTTGTAATGACATGGTGCGGCTTATTCTCGATGAGCGCACGTGCCTCATGCAGTGCGGCAAGCTGACGGGTTGTCTCCTCTGCTTCGCCTCCCATCCCACCATGGATGATGATCAGGGGAGCTTGAAGGGCATCCGCATATTCCTGCACCTCATAGAAAATTTCGCGGTTAAAGGCCAGTTTTTGCGCCTGTGCCAAATTAAAGCCATGCGCAAAATGCGGGCAGTGGATCATGTACGGAATCTTCAACTCTCGCCATTTTGGAAGGTTTGCGCGGGTACCGGGAACGATATAAAGTTCCAAGTAATCGTACACACCCTCCTCAAAGAGACGCTGCGCTTCCGTGAGGTAGCAATCCGTGTTGATGGACCAGAGTTTCAGACCCAACAAAGGCTTCATGGCAGAATGGACTTAATACGGCGAATGATCTCGCGAAGGTCGGCATTTGTCAAGCTCGGATAGAGCGGCAGAGAAATGCAACGTTCATAATACGCCTCAGCGTTCGGACACTCACCCGCGACGTGTCCCAGTGCGCGGTAGTACGGCTGCGTATATACCGGGATGTAGAGTACCTGTAAGTTGAGTCCCGCCTTGCGTGCTCGTTCGTAAAACTCTCGTCGATTCTCCACCAACACAGGGTAGAGGTGGAAGCAAGCGTTGGAGAACTCCCGCTCCGTAAGGTGCGGCAGCGCAAGCTGTTCGTTGTAGATAGATACGATCTCGCGTCGGCGTTGCTTGAAGCGCTCCAACTTGCGCAATTGCGACACACCGAGCGCAGCCTGGATATCCGTCAGCCGGTAATTGTAACCGAGCTCACGCATCTCGTAACGCCAATCGTGCGCCATGTCGCCGTCCTTGTGCATACCATGTGCCCGCAGGGCGAGGAGTTTGCGGTACAGCCCCTCGTCGTTTGTCATCACCGCGCCGCCTTCGCCGGTGGTAATCGTCTTGACGGGATGAAAGGAAAATACCGTCATGTCTGAATATTTGCAACAGCCTACACGATTTCCCTTGTAGGCCGAACCAATGGCATGCGCTGCATCTTCAATCACTATCAGACCATGCTGCTTTGCGATGGAGTGAATACGCTCCATGTCGCAGCTTTGTCCGGCAAGATGCACCGGGATGATCGCGCGTGTCTTGTCCGTGATCTGCTTCTCAATTTCACCGGGATTGATATTGGCGGTATCCGCCTCTACATCCGCAAAGCTCACTGTTGCTCCCACAAACCGTGCGCAATTCGCCGAGGAGAGAAAGGTGATGGGCGAGGTGATCACCTCATCCCCCGGCCCCAACCCGGCCGCCATCGCGGCAATATGCAATCCTGCCGTAGCGTTCGATACCGCCACGGCGTATTTTGCGCCCGTGTAATCGCACAATGCTTGTTCAAACTCGCGTACCTTCGGCCCGCAGGTCAAGAAGTTCGACCGTAGTGTCCTCACCACTTCCCGTACATCCCGCCAATCAATGCTTTGTTTCCCGTAGGAATAGGTTTTCATGGTTCCTTTTGGTGTAAAATGCTATATTTCATTTCTGCCATAGCCTGATAAAAATTTATTTGTATAATATACTCATTTTACTTAGGTTCGGATTTATTTTTGTGTCTGTTATTTTGATTTGAAGGTTATTCTCCTTTGCAAAATTTAGCTTATCGCTCTGATAACAGCCGTTCCTTCCCGAAACTAGGTTGTGCTGTTTTTGTCTGCAATTGCTTGCGTTTATCCATGTTCATAGTTATGTAAATAAAATTTGTGGCGAATGATCTTTTCAGTGGGAGATGCATCATTGTCCACGTAGAAATTCACTATTGAGAATCCCGATAGAGAGCATTGCTCAGTGCCAAGCATTGGGCAAGTAAATTGATGGTTCTAGATTTTCAAATTTGCGTTGTATTTCGTGTATAAGTGAGGGGGGGGCAACGTCCTTGTTAAATTCATCAATATATTGCTGCAGTTGCTCTAAATTGTCGACCCCGAAAACGAGATGAGAAACGCCTTTGAGGTGCTTAAGGAATTGGATAGCTACCTGCATGCGCGTAACTCCATGCGCCATGCATAAATCATGCAACCTCTGCACTGCAAGTCTCGCTCCGCCATTGGCTATTTCTTCCGGTACATCTCCCGGACGCATAAGAAGTAATCCTTGCACAAATGCGCTGCGTACGTGAACGGCAAAATCAGTCCGCTGCGAGACCTGGCGGAATATTTCGGCTCTTTGCATCCGTTGATCAAAGATACTGGAGGGAACCTGCATCATGTCAACCCAAGGACTGTCCAAGCACGCCTGAGCTTCTGAAGGTTCGTACACCGACACTCCGCTGTGGCGTATTATCCCACGCCTGCGAAGCTTTGCCAGTGCCTCCAAGGCGTCTGGGCGATAGGCATATTCCGCGCGGTGCAGTAAACAGGCGTCTAAATAATCCGTGCTCAGTCGCCGTAAACTTTTCTGCACATCCGCGAGTAAAATGCGTTCGCACTCTTCCACCCCAGCGGCCCCTGGCAATTCACTTGTCAATTTGGAGCAAATATGCACCTTTTCACGCGGCACTATCTTACGACGTATGGCTTCTCCTACCACTTCTTCAGCCGTACCATACGCTGCTGCTGTATCTAAGTAGTCCACGCCATGATGCACGGCGTAGTCGAGAATGCGCATACAGTCCTCCACGTTGGGCTGTCCCGCATTTTGGATGCCATAGCGCATCCCGAATTGTACTGTTCCAAGACAAAGTTTCATCTTCTCTTAGTCAGCTTGAATATCCTTGACAAGCTCACGCATTTGCTCAATGGTAAGCCAACGGTCATTATTGCCGGAGTTGTATTCAAAATCAATGGGCACAGGCTTTGCATCCTTGTAGCAGTCGTACTTGATCCCCTTAAACTTCATTTGTGGCAGGATGATGTAAAAATCTTCATAGTCGATTGTATTCTGTGCATCCTCGCGAGTGATCATCTGCTCGTGTATTTTTTCACCCGGGCGTATTCCTACTTCTTTCACCTTGAGATGCGGTGCGATGGCTTGAACCAACTCCGGCATGTGCATGGAAGGAATTTTCTTCACAAACAATTCTCCGCCCTGCATGATCTCAAATGCGCGTAACACCATTTCCACCGCTTGTTCGAGCTTCAACCAGAAGCGCGTCATACGCAGATCGGTGATGGGAAGTTCGCTAGCTCCTTGCTCCACGAGCTTTTTGAAGTAGGGAATCACCGATCCTCGGCTGCCGGCTACATTCCCGTAGCGTACCACGGAAAAACGAGTGATGTTTCCACCACTATAAGCATTGCCGGCGATAAAAAGCTTATCGGAGCACAGCTTTGTTGCTCCGTACAAGTTGATGGGCGCGCAGGCTTTATCCGTACTCAGCGCCACCACCTTCTTTACTTTACAATCAATCGCACAATCAATCACGTTCTTTGCGCCGTTTACATTAGTTTTGATTGCTTCGAAAGGATTATACTCACAAGCCGGCACTTGCTTGAGCGCAGCGGCATGCACCACATAATCCACACCATCGAACGCTCGCATCATACGCTCCTTATCACGCACATCACCGATGAAAAAGCGTAATTTGTCCAAGTGAGGCTTAAACTCCGGCATATTCTGCATCATGAACTGCTTGTATTCATCTCGCGAGTAGATGACAAGTCGCTCAATGTTCGGATAATTTTCCAGAATCGTCTTGGCAAATAACTTACCGAACGATCCGGTGCCTCCTGTTATGAGTATACTTTGTGCGTTTATCATAAAATATATTCTAGGGATTTGAATTATCTGTAATATCAAGAAAGGTCAGAAGAGGGAGACTTATCCCAGAGCATCCATTTTTGTAGAGTATCCGGGGGAAGGAACGGATACATATCTTCGAAACTGCTCGCACTGAATGTCCCGTCCTCATGGTATTTAGACATGAGTCGGGGGACACCCGGATTTGAAAGAAGCTGATCAATTTCGACGAGACATGGTCCGGGTTGACTCATCATCCATTCAATGGTGCCATCAAGATCATCCGGCGTTTTACAATGTCTGTACTTAATTCCGAAGGCGTGTGCAATTTCTTCAAAGTTGGGGAAGCTGAGATCGGAAGAATCACAGCCCACGTTGTACCCATCAAAATAATTTTTACAGGTATTTCGTATTAATGCGTACCCTTGATTACAAAACAAGGCTATCTTAATGGGCAATTGATGATGGGCTATTGTGGCCAATTCCTGCATATTCATCATAAAACTCCCATCGCCGGTTGCCAAAAGGAGTTCTTTCCCCGCTGCGACAGCAGCTCCTATGGCTACCGGTAAATCTGAGCCCATCGGTCCGGTGTTCTCATTCACAATGACACGATCATTCTGTTTACTCACGGGATAAACGTGTTTTGAGCTGATGCATGAACTATTACCTAAGGCGAATAGGTGGAAGTGATTAGTGGCATCTATCTTTCTCCAAAAATCTCGTGCATTAACGCGATCCTGTGGCAACTCTTCTTCCTTTTCTCCGTGGGGGGGGAAGGCTTGCCGTATATCCTTAATATACTTTTTCCATGAGTCCCCGGCTTCAAGGTGTTCATGGGACATTGATTCAAAAAAACGGTGAAGATCAGCGTGAACGAAATGAGCGATATGGAGGCCGGGTTTTTGGGCCTCATACTCATCCACATCAACCATGATAATTTGGGCCCTGGGGGCAAACTTTTCTTGGGCAAAACCTGTTTGCTTGTATCCTAATGAACAGGCTAGAACGAGAAGGACATCACAATTTTGGATGACGATGTTGCCCGATCGTGATGTGGACATACCGGCTGTTCCTCCGCAAAGATCGTACTCGTACGAAACCGCATCGCCTGCGCCTATTGCATTGACAACAGGGATATGAAATCGCGAAAGAAATTCCATAAATTGTGCGTGTGTTCCGCTTTCACGAATCCCTCGTCCTGCAAGAACGCATGGACGTTTTGCCCCTTTTAACATACCTATACACTGTTGTATGGCTTTCTTGTCCGGACAGACAGATGGCAACACGGGTTCATCCGGCATCAACTCCTCTTCATCCACAAGCGCGCTTTGGACATTCATGGGAATATCCAGCCACACAGGTCCTCGGCGCCCCTCCATTGCGATGTGGTATGCTTTCCGAACCTCGCGTCTTACACTCAGAGGGTCCAGAACCATTTTCGCATATTTTGTCGTATTGGTTACAGAATTGATAATATCAAATTCTTGCTCCCCCCGTCTTCTGAGAGGCAACCCACAATGAGGAACGGTCGTATCATAGCGAACTTGACCGGATATAACAATCATTGGAGTGCTATCTTGATATGCGCACATAATGCCGGTGAGAGTATTGGTTCCACCGGGGCCGGTAGTAACACACACGAGAGCAGGGGTGTTCTGCATATATTTTGCATAGCCAACGGCAGCTATTGCACATGCTTGCTCATGGTGATTATACATGGTCGTGATACGCTTAGTAATCCCCAAAGCATTGTTGAGGTACATCGCTCCGCCACCGACTACACAAAAGGCCTGTCTCACGCCGAGATCGGCAAGTGTATCTACTATTATATCAGCTACTCTTTTTTTCATAGGTTAGAACATTCAGAAAGTTTCCATGAAATTTCCCGGGCAATGCCCTCGCTAATTGGAGTAAAAACAAAGTCAGGGAAATCTGTAACAAAACGCTCATTTGATGCCGTGTATTCATTCGCCCATCCCGGGGATAAAAGGGTGATTGGTCCATTCTTTCCCATCAGATTTTGGACTTGGCGGGCAAGCTCAGAAAGCGGGTACACCTTCCCATCTGTCACGTTATATATATGGGAAGGAGGTTCTTTTTCGGTGAGAATCTGACTAATTATTCTTCCCAGATCCTCTACGAACACGTAGGAGAAACGGCAATCCTTTCTGATACTTATGGGTTCATTTTTAATACAGCAGTCAATTGCGTGATGGATGAAACGCCGTAGGGGTTCGTGGGGGCCATAACAACCAAAAACACGTAGATTATAGATATGCGCCGCCTTCTCCGTTAATCGCGACATAATGTACCGCGCCAATCCGTACTCATCCGTGGGAACCCTGATTCCATCATCCTCTTCTCTGACATAAGAAATGTCAGAGCTCTTGTCATACTCGGCCCCGGAACCAATGTAAATAATCCTCTTGAAGGGATAACGCAATAGGTTCATAAACGATAGGAGCATTGTTTGTAGGACACTCTTCCCTGCATGTACAGGTTTCGAAGGATCCGCGATAGCGCAATGGACTAAACAATCTGGTTGCACGTCCGCCAAGTATGTATCCACGTTGTGTTGATTTTCAACATCGAATTCATTTCGAGAAGGTGCCAGAACATCGTGATCTTTATTCAATATGGGGAAAATATTCTGCCCTATAAATCCTCCCCCCCCTGTTAGTAAAATACGCATAGTCAGTAAAAATGGCGGTTATATAAAAATGTTTATGTAGATGAATTTTCCTATGTCGATTAATGAAGTGTCTGTACAAAGTTGCGCACAAACTCATGAATCACTGCACTCGTGCGCTTCATGTCCTGCGGCGTGTTGTTTTGAGCGACCCCGACCCAGAAGGTATGATTCATCATGAACTCGGTGCCGGGGAGCTTGGCATAATCGGATTCCGTGAGTGCGGAAGAAAGCTTTTTCTCATCGTTACCGATGCGTAGTGGGGTATCGGTATCAGTGAGCATAGGCTGACGCAGAATATTGCCCGCAAAGAGCTGCCTCGTACCGATGCCGTGCGCCTCCAAGAACTCCACCATTTCCTGCTTGGTGAATGGAGCTTCCTCCCGCACAGAGATGAGAAAACCGAACCACGAAGGCGAACAGTCCGGGAGGTGGGAGGGGAGGATGAGCACATGGCGCAAATCGTCCAATTCATGGAGCAAGGTTTCCGCATTGGTGCGACGCATCTCCAGGAAAGAATCCAGCTTTTGCAACTGAGCTAAACCGATGGCCGCCTGCCAGTCGGTTATCTTGAGATTGTAACCGATGTGCGAATACGTGTACTTGTGATCGTATCCCTCCGGGAGATTGCCGAGTTTCATACGGAAACGCGCGTGGCATGTGTTGTCGCGACCGGGAGCGCACCAGCAATCGCGTCCCCAATCTCGGAAAGAAAGCAGGATGCGATGCAGGAGAGCGTTATTTGTGATGACGACACCTCCCTCACCCATGGTGATATGGTGTGCGGGATAACAAGAGAACGTACCGATATGACCGATCGTTCCGGCGTAACGTCCCTTCCAACGAGCCCCGAGTGCATCGCAACTGTCCTCAATAACCCACAGTCCGTGCTGCTCGGCAAGCTGCATCACAACGTCCATATCGTACATATTGCCCAAGGTGTGGGCGAGGAAGATTGCTTTCGTCTTGGGGCTGATTGCCTTGCGCAATTTGGCGATGTCCACGTTGTACGTACCGACCTCTGCATCCACAAAGACGGGGACAAGTCCATTCTGAATGATGGGGTTAACCGTTGTGGGGAAACCTGCGGCTACTGCGATGACTTCATCCCCGGGACGTAGTTGCTTATCCCGGAGTTTGGGAGAAGTAAGCGCGGAGAATGCCAGCAAATTGGCGCTGGAGCCGGAGTTGCACGTGAGCGCATGCTTCACTCCCAGCTTTTCCGCAAACGCTTTTTCGAAGGCATCATTAAAGCGCCCGGCGGTGAGCCACATGTCCAGCGATGCTTCAATCATGTTCTGCAGTTCCTCCGTACCGATTGATTTGCCGGAAGCCGGGATGTACGTCTTCGGCTTTTCTGCAGACTCTTGTGCCAGACAAGTGGCGTACTGCGCCGCAAGTTGCATCATTTGTCGTTTAATTTCTTCTTTCTTCATGTCAGGATAGATGAGTTTTGCCGGAGAAGTCATTAATCTGCCCGCGCGTGAAAGCAAGCATATCTTCATCGCCTCGGTAATGGCAGGCATACCATGCGATGGTGGCATGAAGGGCTTCATCGATGCTGAGCGTCGGGTGCCAGCCGAGCCGTTGCGCGGCCTTGGTCGGATCCAGTTGGAGCAGCGTCGCCTCATGGAGCTCAGCCGGAGAATCCGTCACGACTTTGCCCCCGCCCCATAGTTCCGCCACCTTCTCCGCTACTTCAGACACGCGCACCACCCGACCGACCTCCGGTCCGAAGTTGAAGCCCTCCGCGTACGCTTCTCCCTCTTCAAGCAACTTCTGCCCGAGTCGCAGATAGCCGCTGAGGGGCTCCAGCACATGTTGCCATGGACGAACGGCATAAGGATTGCGTATCCGAACCTCCTCCCCCTTCCGGAATGCGCGAATGCAGTCCGGGATAAGTCGATCTACCGACCAATCGCCGCCGCCGATCACATTGCCGGCACGTGCCGATGCCAGTGCAAAGGGATGTCCGCCCTGCAGAAAGGAACGGCGGTAAGAGGCTGTGAGCAACTCGGAACAACCTTTGGATGATGAATACATGTCCCAGCCGCCCATAGGTTCGTCCTCCCGGTAGCCTGCTTCTTTCTCCACGTTCTCATAGCATTTGTCCGTGGTCACATTCACAAAGGCGCGCACACTATCGGTAGCTCTCGCGGCTTCCAGCACTTTCAGTGTGCCGATGACGTTGGTTTCATAAGTAAGCAGAGGTTCGCGGTAGGAAAGACGCACCAGGGGTTGGGCAGCGAGGTGGAAGACGATTTCTGGCTGCTCGGCGGTAAAGAATGTCCGTAGTTTCCCCTCGTCGCGTATATCTGCTATACAGAGAGAATCAAGGACCTCATGAAGGCGCACGACGTCTGCCATGCGCTCCTCCGTTTCCGGCAGCAGGGAATAACCGGCAACGCGCGCGCCGAGCTGCTTGAGCCAAAGAGAGAGCCAAGTTCCCTTGAACCCACAGGCTCCGGTTACTAAAACCTTTTTGCCGCGATAAATGTCGTTGAATTTCATTTGGTAATGTGTTTTATTTTTGCCACACAGCCCATGGTGCTTCACCGCGTTCCCACATGCCGTTGAGCAGAGCTTTGTCACGCTGTGTGTCCATGCACTGCCAAAAACCGCGGTGCTTGTAGGCTCCCAACTGCCCCGCACGTGCCAATTTCTCCAACGGCTCGCGTTCAAATGTCACGTCATCGCCGCTGCCAATGTAATCGAATACCTCAGGCTCGCAGACAAAGAAGCCTCCATTGATCCAGCTTGTATCATCCAGCGGCTTCTCGGCAAATTGTCCTACGCCTCCCTGCTCGTCAATTCCCAACGCACCGAAGCGACCCGCCACTTGCACGGCTGTGAGCGTGCAGAGTCTGCCGCTCTTCTTGTGGAACTGCAGCAGCGCCGGGATGTCCACATCTGCCACTCCGTCGCCGTAGGTAAGCAGGAAGGGTTCGTCCCCGATGAAAGAACGAGCCCGCGCGATACGTCCGCCGGTCATCGTGTGTTCGCCGGTGTAGAGCATGGAGACTTTCCACGGCTCCGTGCGCATTTTGTGCAGTTCCACCTTATTGTGCTCCATATCGACCGTGAGGTCGGAGTATCGCTCGTAGTAATTCACGAAGTAGCTCTTTATAACGTGCGAGAGGTAGCCGGTAAGGACAATGAACTCATGAAAGCCATAATGAGAATATAGCTTCATAATGTGCCAGAGAATTGGGTGACCGCCGATCTGCACCATCGGCTTAGGAATCACCTGCGTCTCCTCACCAAGACGCGTACCAAGCCCTCCTGCTAGTAGTATGACTTTCATGGAGTATGTACTTATTGAGTTGCTGCTTCGAATGCCTCAATACGCTTCCGGATTGTTTCCCCCTTTTCCTTGAGACGACGGTGTATCTTACCGAACGTAAACAGACGAAGAGTAGCCAGCAACCTAGCCTTTCTTTTGAGAGATGGCATTTTTTTCGTTCCTTGGAGCATTTTCTCTATTCTGTTAGCAACTTCAGTCGTCTCAAACTGCATAAGTCTGTTTAACAGCAGTTCGTAGCAAGATGTCTGCCGTGCGCACTCCCACCACTCAAGATCGAAGGAAGAGGTGAGATGTTTTCCCCATGGTTTGCGAAAATCTCCTGCAAAATGGACAATGCAGGGTTCCTTCATACTATCACGCCACAAATCGACATCTTTCGGCAGACACTCTTCAATTTCCTCATACGCGGGAAAGCAATTCCATGCATGGTTTATGTAAAGGACATGGTCTTTGCATACATAGTTGTACACATCCTGCTCTCCGTATAACCACTTTTTTTTGTTTGCTTTCAGACCGGATTTTAATAATTTTTCACAAACATGATTTATTTTCCATTCTTTTATATTGAAAAGGAGAACGTCCGAGTTGAAATATAAGCTTATTACATCACTCGCGTTCATTTTTAGTTCTCTTTCATAGTAGTTCTTTATTCCGTCTGTACCGAGTACTTTTTGAATGCCAAGATCACGACAGGCGGCGAGCCATTTATCGTGTAATTCATGCCGAAACAGTTCGCCTACATCTCTTTTTATAAGGGTATCTGCCCCCAACCGTAACACCTTTTCATAATTCTCAAATATATACGGAACTAGAAATGATATGGAGAGGAGTGACTCCCGTAAGTCGGGTATGCTTTCACTCAATGAATTGAGCAATTCGGTCGTATTATAAAAACGCAGGGAAACATTTTCCTTATGTGACATAACAGTTTGTCTAAGAAGATTTTTCCCATTTTCAGTTAAGTCATTGCACAGAATGATAATATCGTAGTTTAACTCGGTCGAAATATGCCGTAGCATTGACGCAAGCGCTACGCAGCAGTACGGCGCATACATATCTGAACAAACAAAAAAAACCGCAATATTGTTTTTTTCAAAAAAAGGATTAATGGGTGTAGGTATCATCTTTGTAAACTTCGATTTTTTAATGTCTCTCTTTATATTTTATTTCAGTAAAAATTTTGTTAATAGTCTATGAAGCGCACCGCTTGTTTTCTTTGCTATTGACTGATATTTTATCTCGTGAGAAATTGATATCATATTGGGTCTTATCTATAAATTGGAGAGTTGGTAAACCACATATGCTTCTCGCATGTATGCCATTTGTACCATAAAAGCCGCACGTTGAGAGATGCAGGAAAAAGAGATAATCTTTCATAATCCGCTTCCTTCTTGTTTGTCTTGCTCAATTTCATGTACAGTCTTCTGCGGATATTCAGGCATGAGTTTTCCCTTTATCGGAAAAATACCCGCCCAGTAATATATGGATCCTTCTTTTCCACTTTTTCTTCTCAGTAATGTCAATCCACAAAAGCTCCATTTTTCATTGACGATCAATTCCCCGTCCTTAACCTTCCATGTGCTTCTTTTCTGAAGAAGACCTCGGGTAAAATTCGGTTCTTTCCCCGCGTTCAAGCAGGAAAGAAGCCATGAGACGTGGGTCGGTAAATCTCCCACACTCACTTGTGGTAACCACCGTTGCACAAATGAAACGCCCTCCCGAAAACAGGATCTTTTTATCTTTTCGGAAGGTATGGTCATAAGGCTATCCTCATAAAGAGTGTAAAAATTGAGCCATAGACGGTCGCGCCTCTCTGTTAATTTGCCCCATGTCTTGTGATGCTCGAAGATAATTTCCGCGATTTTCAGTCGATCTGTGTAACCTGACCTCTTCAACGGGGCTGTATGCATCGTGGAATCCTTCCGCTGTCTATAGTTGTAGAAGGATTTCTTTATGCATGCTACCCATCGACAGTGTGCGAGGTAGTTTTCGCAAAACGCTGCATCCTCACCCAGACGAATCCCGGGAAAGACAATATCATAACGTTCTATAATTTCTCGTCTAAAAATCTTATTCCAACAGCTATACACGATAGGTGCACGTGCAGCCTCTGTCAACTGTTCCGGAATCTCCGGACTTGCGATCTCAGCCACTCCTCCATCACATACTACCGAGTAGCCGCACTCTCCCACATCCACTTCCGGTTGGGATTGCACAGTTTTTAGCATCTCAGCACACATCTTGGGCGCATACGAATCGTCGCTGTCGCAAAACATGATAAAGGGCGCAGAAGTGTTTCGCAGCGCCGCATTGCGCGCGACTCCAGCCCCAACACGTTCTTGCTTAATCACTCGTACCCTTTGATCTTCTGCGGCATACTCCGCGAGAATTTCTGCGCTCCCATCCGTGCTGCCGTCATCTACGCATATAATTTCTATTTCTCGCAATGTTTGATTGACAAGACTTTTCAAGCATTGTCGTAGATATGGCTTTACATTATATACCGGGACGATAATGGAAATTAACGCTTGTCCGTTGGATAACTCCGTAGATCTGTTGTTCATAACAAACTCCCTCCTTTCTCATGTCCCACCGTAGCGCCGTCATGGGAATCTGTCCCACAGGCGACATCCTCTGCTGTTGATCGTCTATACTTCCTGCTTGTGTAGTGGCACAGCCTATGACCCATGAATCTTATCTCTCTTTTCCCGTTGGCTAACCTCTGTTTCCACAAAATAGGGAAGCCGTACTTGGTGGAGGTCGTGATGACAGGGAGATTTCCTTCATTCTCAGAAAGCATTTGGTCTATAGCATGCATGCTGCACTGCTCACTCGCCTTCTGCAGGTACATCTCGCGCGAGACTCTCTGCATCTCTGCAACCATTGACGGATGGACAGCAAGAGGCTCCATGCAGGCATGAAGCATTTCTTCGTTTTCCGGCGGGATGACATACCCCGAGGAGGCTTCTTTCACTACGTAATGGGCACCAGTCGTATCAGTCGTTATAATAGCTTTCCCTTTCATAGCCGCCTCAAGGACGCTTAATGAGCAGGAATCATATACCGATGGGGCACACAACACGTCAATAGAATCAAAGAATTTTTCTTTTTCCTCTCCTTGAACTTCTCCCAGCCAATGAATGGCTGAATTGCCAAACGTCCTACGCCGCAGTTCCCCAGCATACGGATCCGTGTTTTTTCCTGCAATGAAAAGTTCACATTGCGGAACCCGGGTTTGTAATTTCTCGAATGCGTGAATCAGCGTGTTGATCCCTTTATGCTCTGCAACATATCCCAAGAACCCAAAGACAACACGATCTCTGTGGCAAACGTACTCGCGAAACGTATCGATAACAGGATTGGGGATTATCTTGACATGTTGATTGTACTCTCGGATGCTCTTAGCAGCTAACTCCGAAACGGTGTAGATATTGTAGAAGTTTTCAAGTACGCCCATCGCATCGGAATTATTTGCTACAAATTGCTTCAAAAGACCCGATTCGTGAATGTACCAAACAATGGGCACTTTGAAACGTTGCAACGCATCCACATATCTGTAGGTAATAACCGTGTTACATATAATGAGCTCATAGGATGTTTTTTGTTGGATGAATGCCCTGCAAATTTCCGTTCTGCTATCCGCAACATATTGAACCTTTATTCCAACTTTATTGAAACTCTCTTCAAGGGATCCTCCTCTTATACTCCATAAATCGACTTTATACCCCTTCCTCTGCAGATACTCTGCCAACCATAGCAAAACAACCGGGGCGCCTCCAAGCGCCAGATCGTGGGATACAAGTAAAACCCTCTTCTGTTCGCTGTGCCCTTGCACTGGTTCTGAAGAAATTTCCTCCTTATGCACAGAGGACCGACTCTCTACCTTCCCCCACCATACAGGGATGCGAAATAGCTTAACAATAAGACGCCCTGACTTTGTCCGTTTGATTTGAAATATAAA
>CANRET010000010.1 GCA_947629715.1 uncultured Akkermansia sp. | reverse complement strand
TACCTACGAATATCACTGCTGAGCACGCAGAACCTGTTTTCGTGGCTAAACCAACCATATGACATGGCTGGGACGGAAGAGGTTTTAGTGCTCAATAGCACGTAAAGTTTTATGGAATTGCCCAAAAATCGCCAACTCCTGCTATCATCATACTTCCCGCCCACGAGATACATTTTCTTGGGACGGATGTGGAAATTGGGTCATGTGCTATATTTATCCGGCAAAAACAAGCGTTCCGGTCAAGGGTTCTGCTCCTGTCAAAGAGCTGACTTTTTGAAACGCGGGACAAGCTGATCCTCGTCGCAACTCAAGACTTGTCCCAACTCTGCTTTTGTGCTATAAAGCCGTGCATCCATGTATCCCTTGCTCGCTCTCTACATCCATCACCTTGACCCCGTCATCGTCAATCTGCCCATTGATCACCTCGCCCTGCGGTGGTATGGTTTGGCTTACGTGACCGGCTTCGTACTGGGTTACTGGGCGCTTCTACAGCTCTCCAAACGCGGGTTATACTGCGTAGAGCCGCAGAAGCTCGGCGACTTTATCACGCTGGTATGCTTGGTTGGAGTCATTGCAGGCGGACGCCTCGGGGAGTTCTTTTTTTACTGGCTCCCGGCTCGCGGTTGGCAAGGATTCTGCAACGATCCTCTCTGGGTCTTCCGCGTGTGGGAAGGAGGCATGGCATCCCACGGTGGCATCGCAGCTGTGCTGCTGGTGGCCGTGATCTACGCATGGCGTCGGCGTCTCTCTATCCCCGGCGTGTGTGACGGTTTGGCCATTGTATGTCCCATCGGCCTCTTCTTCGGACGCGTGGCAAATTTCATCAACGGCGAACTTTACGGACGAATTTGCTCGCCCGACAATCCTTTGGCTATGAAGTTCCCCTTGGAGTACTTGGAACTTCCCGATTCTCTGCGTCATTCCGCTGATGTCGCCATGAGCCGTGCCACCGGGGTTCCTGTGAACGGCTGGGGCAATTTTGAGCAAATAGCGGAACTGTGTCGCGATAATGATGCAGCACGTGAAGCTCTCGGCAACTTCTTGTCCCCTCGCTACCCTTCCCAACTTTTTGAAGCGCTCGGCGAAGGTCTCATCATTTTTCTGGTCCTCATTTCCCTGCGTCTCGTGTGGAAGAAGGCCCCGGCCGGCATCTTCAGCGCTCTCTTCTGCTTTCTTTACGCAGCGGCTCGCATCTTCACCGAATGCTTCCGTGAACCGGACGCTCCCATGTGGGGCAGCATCACCCGGGGTCAGTACCTCTCCTTTGCCGTCATCGCACTGGGAGTTGTGTTCCTCGTGGCAGCTCTACGCGCCTCCTGCCGTTCCACAAATGCCTGACTCATCCCTGCGCTCGTGCAAAAAAAATGGATCAAACGAACATTTTGTCTTGTCAAGGTTCCGCTTTACGTGTATCATGCCGCAGCGGTCACCCTTGTCGGGGCGGCGCAACGGCTCGGTAGCTCAGTTGGCAGAGCAAGGGACTGAAAATCCTTGTGTCGGCGGTTCGATTCCGTCCCGAGCCAATTTCTTCTGCACACAGGCGCAGCGGGGCGTAGCTCAGCCTGGTAGAGCGCCAGCTTTGGGAGCTGGATGTCGTAGGTTCGAATCCTGTCGCCCCGACTTCATCCGCTTCCTCAGTCGCACTTTCCGAATTGTCTTTGTTCTTGCGACCGCCCTCTCTTCTGCAACAAAAGGACCTCCTCTGGCGATTTTTGCGCGCGTCAAAAAAACGCCGCAGGAGGAAAGCCTGCGGCGGAGCCAAGGATTTCAAATCGTCAGACGCAACTTTATCGACGAAGCGAAAGTCGCTCCAACAAGCTGCGGTAGAGTTCCGGATTCGTGCGTTTGGCATAATCCAGCAACTTGCGCCGCTTGGCCACCATCATCAGCAAACCGCGTCGTGACGCATGGTCATGCTTGTGATCGGTCAGATGTTCAGTCAGATGGGCAATACGCTTCGTCAGTACGGCGACCTGAAACCCGGTGGAGCCGGTGTCTTTCTCATCCGTCTTGAAGTCGTTGACATTAATTTCACTCATAATTGTGTGTAACTTGTGTTAGGGTTGATTTTTCGTGGCTGCGGCAAATCGACCTTACAAGGTGGAGGGATTATACGCAGACTTAGAAATCATGCAAGACTAAAATCTGAAGCAAGTGCAATTTTTCACAGGTTATCTGCAAAAATTCAACGTTTTCGAGCAAGAACAGAATCATGTTTTCATCCGTCATTCAGAATGGGCGTCTCGTCTCAATCCTTGACGGACCTGGGGTCAAAGGCATCCCGCAATCCGTCGCCCAGAGAATTGAGAGCAAGCAGGGTGAGGCAAAAAAAGGCGGCGGGGTAGATGAGCAGCTCCGGCGCCACCTCCATGCGATCTGCGCCCTCCTTGATGAGAGTGCCCCATGAAGAATTGGGCGCCTTCACTCCCAAGCCGATGAAGGAAAGCGTGGATTCCGTGAGGATGATGCCCGGCACGGCCAGTGTCGTGTAAACGATGACGGGGCCAAGCAAGTTCGGCGCGATGTGACGGAAGAGGATGGTGAAATGACTCAGCCCCAGCGAGCGGGCGGCAAGTACAAACTCCTGCTCGCGCAGCACGAAAGTCTGAGTGCGCACGATGCGCGCCAACGTGAGCCAGCCAAGCGCGCCGATTGCCAGAAAAACGGGCAAGAGTCCGAGGATGGGCGCCACGGCATCATGGCTCCAGCCAGTGAGCTGCACCACGGAAGCCGTTATCTGTCGGCAGGGGTCTTCAATGCTCAGCGAGAGCACCACGACCACCACGATGAAGGGCAAGGCAAAGAGTACATCCACGATGCGCATCATCACGGCATCCGTACGCCCGCCCACATAGCCCGATATCATACCATACGTCACCCCCACCGCCACCGCCACCGCCGTGGCCAACAGTCCCACCAGCAACGAAATGCGCCCCCCGTAGAGCACGCGAGCCAACATATCGCGCCCCAAGTGATCTGTGCCCAGCCAATGCTTCAAGCTGCTTGCGGCAGCAATGTGATCCAAATCCGTGAGATTCGGGTTGGGAATGCATGCGAAAAGCGGCAGGACAAAACACGCCAGAGCCATGAGCGCTAAAAAAACGGCAGAGTACACCGCCACGCGATTGCGCAACAAACGCTGCAAGGCATCCTGCAGCAGTGAGTGTCCGTGAAGTTTGGGAGCGGCTGAGTTCATGAGCGGAGACGCGGGTTAAGCCAAGCCTGGCAGATATCGACGGCTAAGTTCGCCGCCACAATGAGCACGCCGTAGCAAAAGACGAGTCCCTGGATAAGAAAATAGTCGCGATCCGTCGTGGCATTCACGAAGTGCAGCCCCAGGCCCGGCACTTGGAAACAGGACTCCACCACGAAAGAGCCCGTGATGAGCGCCGCAAAGGCCGGCCCCAGGTACGACACCGCCGGCAGCAGCCCGATGCGCAGGGCATGCACCCACAAAATGCGTCCGGGTCCGGCGCCTTTCGCCCGCGCTGTGCGCACAAAGTCGGAGGACAATGCCTCCACCATGCCCGCACGGGTGAGACGCGCCACGTACGCCGCATTCACCGCACCCAGCGCTACGGCCGGCAGCAGGACGCACAGCGGGTTGTCCCACCCCGCCACGCTCAACCCGGGCACATGCGCGCCGAGCGTGATGCCCAGCACCGGTGCCAGCACAAAAGAAGGGATACATATACCGGCCACGGCGCAGAACATGAGCAGCGCATCCGTACGAGTATTGCGCCGCCAGGCCGCCAGCATGCCGACCGGTATGCCCGCCACAATGGCCAGAAGCATGGCCAGGCACCCCAACTCCAACGACACGGGGAAAGCCTGAGCAATGATTTCGGATACCTGCACGCCTTCGCGCACCAGGGAAGGGCCGAAATCCCCGTGCAGAAGAATGGCCTTCCAGTAGCGCCAAAATTGCTCCCCCATGCCGGCATCCAGTCCGTACAAAGAATTGAGCTGCGCAAGCACATGCTCGGGCAATTTCCGTTCACCTAAAAACGGATTGCCCGGCAGCGCCCGCACCAGAAAGAAGGTGAGCGACTCCAACGCAAAAAGCGCCAGAAGTCCCTGCCCCACGCGTCTGGCTATGTAGCGTATCATAGGCTCGGTTTTACCTCCACGGCATCCACGGGGTGATTGTCCAACAGGAGCGGGTGCCACCCCCTCACGCAGGGTGATTTCATGTAGGTGCGCTCACTCCAGTACAGCGGAATGATTGGGCAGGAACGCAGGACTTCGCTCTCCGCCGCGGCCAAGTGAGCAAGGCGCTGCTGCGGATCGGCGGCCCGGCGAGCGGCGGCAAGCCGGGCATCGCAAATTGGGCTGCCCCAGCCGGTGCAGTTGTTGCCTGCCTCACTCTGCCAAAGCTCTACAAAGGTGGCGGGATCCAAAAAGTCGCCGCTCCACGAGCAGGAGGAAATGTCGTACTCCCCATTTTGCTGGGCTGCCTTGTAAGCTGTCCACTCGCACGCACGTATCTCCGCGTGAATTCCGAGAGTCCGCACCCACATCGCCTGAATGCTCTCAGCCATGACACGCTGCACATCACGCGATGTCGTCATAATCTGCAGCGTGGGGAAACCACGCCCTCCCGGAAATCCGGCCTGAGCCAAAAGCTCACGCGCCATCTGCTCGCGTTGTTGCTGCGGCATATTCCGCAAATCGACGTCGGCAACTCCCGGATAATCTTTTGTAGGCGGAGTAAAGCCATAGGCCGCTCTGCCCGCGCCTCGCGCCACATGCTGCACCAGCGATTCGCGATCCAGCGCCAGAGAAAGGGCTCGGCGCACGCGCACATCGTCCAGCGGCGGTCGGGCGGTGTTGAGACGGTAAAAAACGGTGCAATAGTAGGCATCGCGGCAAAACTCGCCCGGCGCCCGGCAGCGTGCGTAGTCGAGCATCTCCGGCGGCACATTGTTGGAGATATGCAGCTTGCCGCCGAAATACATGCGCGTCTCGGTGTAGCCATTCACAATGGGCAGGAAGCGGACGCCCCGGTTGCGCACTTCGTTGGCACGCCAGTAGTGCGAGTTGGGAACCACGCTCAAATGGTCATTGAGACGATACTCACGCGGCACGTACGCTCCGTTGCCCACCCAGTTTTCCACGCGCGACCAAAGGCTCTGACGATCCAACATACCGCCCGCTTTTTCCACATGATGGGCGGGCAACGGATACCACGTGTAGTGCAGCAAACGCCGCAGCAACTGCGGTTCCGGAGCTTCGAGCTCCAAAATGAGCGTGCGGTCGTCCGGAGTACGCACGCCCACTTGATCCCACGCAATTTCACCGCGATTGAATGCTCGTGCGCCGCGCAGCGGGTAAAGCATCTCGGCATAGCGCCCGCCGAATTTCGGGTGTAAGAGACGCTGGTAGGCGTACGAAAAGTCATGGGATGTGATGGGGCGCCCATCGCTCCACTCCGCCTCGCGCAGGTGAAAGGTCCACACCCGAGCATCCGCACTCTGCTCCCACGACTTCGCCATACCCGGCAATACGACTTCGGAATCACTTGCATCCGGACGCACCAAGCCCTCCAACAGAGCAGATATGACCTTGCCGTCTGCCACGGCCGTCGCTTTGTGGGGATCGAGACTCTGCACTTCCGTATTGTTGCCAAGCAGAAGAACTCCCTGCTTCGCCGCAGCATCTGCGCTCCTGTCAGAGTCTCCGCACGCCGAGAGCAAACCAAGCGCAATGCCCAGTCCCATGCGTGCAATCGAGCAGCTGTGCAAGAAGCCTCGGCTGGACTGCAGCCTACTCATCTTCTGCTGCATCCGGCTCCTCGGTCATATCCGAGTCATCCTCACCACCATGAGCCAGAATGAACTGCAGATCTTTCAGATCCAAGCTGGAGGCGAAGCCATCATCGCCGAGCACATTGGTGACAAGTTGACTCTTGAGGATTTGAAGCTTTCGAATCTTTTCCTCCACCGAATCACGTGTGATGAGTCGATAGGCGATCACTTTGTTCTTCTGACCGATACGGTGTGTACGGTCAATGGCCTGACTCTCCACCGCCGGGTTCCACCACGGATCATAAAGAACCACGTAGGAGGCCGAGGTAAGGTTCAGACCGGCGCCACCCGCTTTCAGGGACAACAGGAACACGCTCGGCTCTTTCGTCGTCTGGAAACTCTCAATGACGCCCTTGCGGTCCTTCACTTGCCCGGTCAGATAGTGGAAAGTGCGGTTCTCCTCCACCAAACGGTCCTTAATAATGTCAAGCATCTTCACAAACTGGGAGAACAC
Organism: uncultured Akkermansia sp.; assembly: GCA_947629715.1. Classification (GTDB taxonomy): domain Bacteria; phylum Verrucomicrobiota; class Verrucomicrobiia; order Verrucomicrobiales; family Akkermansiaceae; genus Akkermansia. Next base: position 39,888 of record CANRET010000010.1, on the reverse strand, counting down.
CAGCACCTTGTGCCCCTCCTCGCGCAACTGGTCGAGCAGGTAAAAGAGCGCGTTGAGCTTGGCGCTGCTCACATCCCGGAAGTTGAGGTCGGGGCTGCTCAAGTCGGTCTTTAAGCCGCGCTTCTCAACGATCTCCTTGAAGTCGGGCAGTAAGGCGGGGTGACAGCAAATTTGACGCAACTTCATGAGGCCTTGCAGAATGGCAAAGGAATTTTTCTTCACCTCCTCGTTGGAATCAAGCCGCAGCAACGCCTTTTGGATCTGCCGCAACTCGTGGCGATAGAGCTGCAACTGTATACCCTCCATGCGCGCCAGTACCACTTCCTCCGTGCGGGGCGGCAAATCTTTAGCCACCTGCTGCTTGGTACGGCGAAGCAGGAAGGGCTTGAGCCGAGCGGCCAGGCGATTCTGGCTCTGCGCATCCTTGCGCTTGTCAAAGCGCTTCTTGAAGTAAGCGCGACTTCCCAAAACGCCGGGCATGGCAAAGGCCATGAGAGACCACATATCGAGCAGGCGATTCTCGATGGGGGTGCCGGAGAGCACAAGTCGGTTGTAAGCGATGATCTCGCGAGCCGCCTTGGCCGCCTTGGAATCCGGGTTCTTAATCTGCTGACCCTCATCCAGGATGACAGTGAGCCACTTGATGGAGTTGATCTGATCCCCGCACACGCGCAGCTGAGCGTAGTTGATGACCACCATGTCCACTTGGGAGCGGATATGCTTGACATCCGCCTGCTCCTTGTTGCGAATCACCATCACGCGCACGCCGGGAGCGAATTTTTCCGTCTCCCCGGCCCACACGTCCAACACCGACTTGGGACACACGATGAGCACAGGCGGCGTGGGTTCCTTCTTTTTCCCTTTGCCGGAGTGATTGCGCACCCATTCCTCCCGCAACCAGAGAATGTAGGTAATGGACTGGATGGTCTTGCCCAAGCCCATGTCGTCTGCAAGAATGCCGCCGAAACCATTGACCGCAAGATAGGCAAGAAAACGGAAACCTTCCACTTGATAAGGGCGCAACGTGGCTTGCAACGAACTCGGCACGTCCGGTCGGACATCGATCTGAATCTCAGTCGTTCGCTCTTTGATTTTCGCCCAAGCCTGCGGATCAAAAACCTCCGCCACACGCGGATCAGCCAACTGCAGAGTGTGCATGCGGTGGGTCTCGCCGGACAAATCGTAAGGATCCAAGCCCAGCTTGGTTACAGCATCGCGTTCATCATCGTTGAGCTTGATCTCCAGTCGCATCCATGTCCCATCATCCATGCGCACATAGCCGCCACGAGCTGCTACAAGAGCGCGAATCTGCTCCTTGGAGAGGGTGAGTCCCTCCACGTCGAAAACCACGCGCAGGTCAAACCAGTCGATCTCCTGCTTAACGACCTCGAAACGAATGGAGGCGGCCACGGGATCGGCCAGCAAGGACTGCAAGCCTTTGTCCATTTTTACATGCACGGTTTCCGGAATGGCCTTCACCCACTCGGCAAATTTTTCCGGAAATTGCTTGGTGATCCGTGTTTTAAAGACGTTACCGGGAAGATCAGCCTTACCACCATAAACCTCCTTAAGCCACCTCTCAATTTCCTGGGTGTAACGCTTGCTTCCCGTTTCACCCGTCAGACCATCCTCCTTGGTGCGCGGCAAACCATAAGTGAAGGTCATCTCCTCAATCATGGCAGGAATGGGATAAAGATAATCCCGGATAAAGCGCAGCAGGGTACCGTCTTTCACCCGCACTTGTTCGAGGACCTCCCAATCATCCTTACCAAGTCGTTCCCTGCGACGCCCCGGTTTATCCTGCGCCGTTACTTCAAGCAGCACATGCTCGGTATCGACGCTGGTGAGCCCTTTGGCAATCTTCATGTGGAAAGTGGGAATCATCTCAATATCCACAACGCGCTCCTCCATGCTGGGTGGCAAGGAAGCGCCGATCTTGCGCAGGAACTCCACGCCATCCAAGCTGTCAATCACGGTCTTCGGGATGGAGTAGCGCGGCTCCACCTCCGTACCTTCCATCCAACGAGGCGGTCCCGGAAAAACAGTTTCATCCGATTGGTAGAGTTCCTCCTGCCCGGGCAACTGACGCACGGAGTGAGTAACGTGCACTCCTGCGGCTGTCACCAACTGCAAGCCATAGCAATCAGGGGCGATGGGGTCATCGATGCATATCCATTTAAGCGGCTCCTTCACCACCTTGAAATAGCAATCGTCAAGATTGAGCAAATAGCCCTTGAGGGCTGGCTGATGGAAGAGACGGTTCATCACCCGGCAGGCCTCGTCCTTATCCAAATCAAGCATCACGGCGCCCTCACGCTCGCTGTAGTCGTTGAGCACATTGAGCAGGATGTCCGACTGGGGATCCATTTTGTACGAACCACGGATAAAACCGTCCATCAGCTCATCCAACTGCACTTTCTCGCGGATGGGCTGCCACTCATCGGCATCCAGATAACGGTACTCAAAGTGAGCCTCGTTGATGGTGGAAATAAGGCGCATGTGCAGGTTGGTGCGAGACGGCTGAGGGGGGCGTTCATTGATGTTGCGAATGCGCTCGTACCATGTGTTGATTTTCTTCTCATGCTCCCACTCGCGCATGCGCGTCTGCACCTTGCCCAGATCAGTGACCACGCTCATGAACGTGGGAAAACTGATGCGCTTTTTCGCAAAAGCATAGGCTATGTAGTTCCAAAACTCCAAAATGTTGCGCGGCGGAGTCGGCCAAAGCTCCAATGACCCATAACCGGAGACCTCCCACCGTGGATTGAGACGCACCAAATCGTGATCGGTGATTGCCTGTTCAATGACGAAGCGGCGATAACGCGTCTCCAGGCGCTTCACGTAATCTTCCTCCCGCGCATCCAAATCACGCCCCAACTTCTCCTCCAGTACGTCGGTGAGGGGTATCTCGTTGAGTTCATTCGGACTCTCCGGCATGCTGATTCCACGACAGAGACGCTCCACCATCGTGGCCACCAGGCATATCCCCGCTGTCACCTCGTCCTCTGCTTGGCATGATCCGTACCACTTGTTGCCCCGGAGTCTCAGGCTGGTGCGAAACACCCCCTTCTTGGTCTCGACCCGTCCCTGAATGAAGAGGTGGTTTCCGAAGATCTGAGTGACAGCTCCTTCTCTTTGCAATCTCTCTCCCTCATTGCGTACATCTTCCGTATAGGCGTTGAGGAAGTTGAGCGTAGCCCGATCCGGATTGAGTGACGAGTTTAACATGTTACACCTGCCTTGCTGATTTTATTCCGGGCCCATTCGCTCCCGAACCCGCACTTTTCCACTGCGGCTTGGTCTAAAGTATAACACGTCTTCTCAAACATTTCAAGATATGTTCTTTTCTTTTTTTTATTTTTTACTCAGCTCCTCATCAGTATTTCTGCCGGACTCACAAACACAACAGCTCATCCATGGCGATCAACCGTTTTGAACCGTAGAAAGCAGATTCAATGAGACGAATGCGCAACTCATTCAATTTATTTTCAATCGGTTGAACAATCTGGTGGTAGCCGGGCAAATCAGTGCTTTGCTGCTTCCTGATGATCAATCGCACATGGGCGCTTTCAGTCAAAAAAGGCAGAGCAGTCAACAAAGCGTCCGCAGCGGCATCTGCACTCGCCCGATCCTTCACTCCGGCATATTCCTTTTCCATGCACTCAAAGAGTTCTCGCAGAGCTTGGAGCTGGTTTGTGATATCCTGCAAGTCCGGCTTGGTACCCGGCACCAAATTGAAAACATGCTGCATGGGAAGCCACTCCACCAATTCTCGCGCCTGCTTCTCATCGCAACGCACGGATTCGGCAAGCAAACGGGCGGACAACTCGTCCAGAGCGTAGGCGTTCATGAGTTGACTCATAGCGCGTTGGTGTTCGTAGTGATTCCGACCGGAGAGAGGCGCCTCTGCTTCCAGCAGGGCAATATAAGCCTTCGGCGCCTGGAGCTGCCGGGCTAAAGCCAGGCATTCGGCGCTGTGTTCAGGAGTACTCCGGTACCGGTCATGAACCAGAAAGAGCATGCGCAACAGCATCACCCGTTTCATGGCGCAGCGCTCAGTCTCCCATTGTTCCGGAGGCATAGTCCTGACCTGTTCCACAGTGGACAATTCCGGAGAGGCAGGGCCAACGGGCGACTCAGCCGTGGTCAAGCTCCCCAAAAGCAGCGCAAGTATGACAAAGGTTTTCATTCCAAAATTCCCAGAAAAAACTTCTTCTTGCCGCGACGTAAAATGAACAGTTCGCCGTGCAGCGCATGCGCGGGAGTGAAAGCATAAGCGACATCCGTCACCGCCTCGCCATTCACGGAAATGGCGCCATTGTTCACAAACTCGCGCGCCTCGCGCTTGGAGGAACAAATGCCCGCTTCCACCAGGGCATCCGGAAGAAGCGCGCCCGGAGTCAGCTTCACATGAGGAGCGCCACGCAGTCCGCTGCGTATATCGCGCACACTCATATCGGCGTATTCCCCGGCAAAAAGTTTCCGGCTGATCTGCACCGCATGATCAAACTCTGCCGCACCGTGCAGATCCGTGATAATCTCTCGCGCCAGCGCTCTTTGAGCCGTGCGCAGTTCCGGATGAGCTGTGTGCTCCGCCTCAATCTCCATGATCTGCTCAGGCGTGAGGAAAGTGAGTCGCTTCAAGTAGCTGATCACCTGCGAATCCTCCGCATTGACGAGGAACTGGTAAAGCTCGTACGGACTCGTGCGCTCCTTATCCAGCCACAGCGCATTCCCCTCACTCTTGCCGAACTTGTTTCCCTGGCTGTCGGTCACAAGCGGCATCGTGAGCCCGTACACTTCATCCCCTGTCGTTTTGCGGATAAGTTCAATACCCGTCGTGATATTGCCCCACTGGTCACTGCCGGCCACCTGCAAATTCACCCCGCGTGTCTCGTGCAGATGCTTGAAGTCAATAGCTTGGATAAGCATGTAGGAAAACTCGGCGTAAGAGATGCCGGTTTCCATCTGACGTCGCACGTGATCCTTGCCGAGCATGTACCCCACGTTGATGTACTTGCCGTAGTTGCGAAGGTAATCAATCACGTTCAGATCCTTGATCCAATCGTAATTATTGACCACTTCAAACCCGAAAATCTTCTCCACCTGGGCCCTCAGACTCTCGTAATTCCGCATCACGAGTTCCCGCTGTTGCAACTCGCGCTCCACAGTGCCGCGAGGATCACCGATGAGTCCCGTAGCCAGTCCCACCAGCAGCAACGGATGGTGCCCCGCTCGCTCAAGACGCTTCGTAATCAAAAAACTCGAATAATGTCCCAGGTGCAAGCTGTCAGCCGTCGGATCCGTGCCGATGTAAAAGGTCATGCCCCCCGCATTCAGCTTGTCAATCAACTTCTCATCGGAAATCTGATTGATCAGTCCGCGCCATTGCAACTCTTCGTAAAATGTCATCATCTGCCTCATATTGTACACGCTCTCCCAAAAACTTGCAAGTGTGCATTCATTCTCGGCCCGTAAATGCAGTGAAAGCCTTGCGATTCTCATCCCTCATTCACCGCCGCTGCGAAACAACCGCGTTGCGCGTTTCCGAAGTTCCGCCACGCCGCCGCCCTGCAAATATCGTAAAAGCAAACGCATTCCCCATGCGTTTGCCCTGTTCCCGGCCCTTGACAACGTGGGGCTCTCTGCGGTATAGTAACGGGGAACTTATGAGATACTCAGGCCTTTACACAGCAATCATCACCCCGTTCCGCGACGGGAGGGTGGACACGAGTGCTTTTCGCGCCCTGATCGAAGCTCAAATCGCCGCAGGAGTTACGGGCATTGTCCCGGTAGGCACCACAGGTGAATCGCCCACGCTCTCGCACGTCGAACACATGGAGGTGATTCGCATGGCAATTGAGTACGCAGCCGGACGCTGCCAAGTCATTGCCGGCACGGGCTCAAACTCCACAGCCGGAGCCATCGCCATGACCCGAGAAGCTGCGGCCATGGGCGCGGATGGTACGCTCCAGGTGTGTCCCTACTATAACAAGCCGAGCCAGGAGGGACTGTACCGCCACTTCAAGGCCATTGCGGAATGTTCTGATTTGCCGGTGCTGCTCTACAGCATCCCGGGACGCAGCGGCATTGAGATCGCCGTGGAAACCGTGGCACGTCTGGCAGCGGATTGTCCCACCATCGTCGCCATCAAGGAAGCCGGAGGCAGTGTGGATCGCGTCAACCGCCTCGTGCAGGCTGTGCCGGAAGATTTTGCCGTGCTCTGCGGCGATGACGGACTCACCGTTCCTTTCATCTCATGCGGTGCAGTGGGGCTGGTGTCAGTAACCTCGAATGTAGCGCCGGTCCAGATGAAGGAGCTGGTGGATGCTGCCCTCTCCGGCGATGGCAAGAAGGCGCTGGCTTTGCAGAAGAAGTATTATCCGCTCATGAAAGGACTGATGAGTCTGGATGTGAACCCCGTGCCCATCAAGGCCGCCTTGGCTCTGCGCGGGGATATTTCCTGGGAACTGCGTCTGCCGCTTGCCCCGCTGGCAGAAGAGAAAAAAGCCGCGTTGACTGACTTGCTCCGCCGCTTTGAATTGCTTGCCTGACCTCTTACTTTAACTCGCTATATGAATATTCTCGTCACCGGTATCTCGGGCCGCATGGGCCAAGCCGTCAAGCAGGCCGTAGAACTTTGCTCGGATACAGCCTTGACCGCCACCCATGACGTGGGGCAGGATATCGCTGCTGCGCTTGCCCAAGCTGATCTCGCCATCGACTTCTCCTTCCATGGATTTACGCCGGAATTGCTCTCTGTCGCCGTGGAGCAGAGGAAGCCCCTCGTCATCGGCACCACCGGGCACACGGATGAAGAACGCGCCGCCATCGCCGATGCTGCCAAGATCATTCCCATCGTCTTTGCTTCCAATTATTCCGTAGGCGTGAACACGCTCTTCTGGCTCACCCGCAAGGCAACGCAAATCCTGCAAAATTACGATGTGGAAATTGTGGAAATGCATCACCATCACAAGCTGGATGCTCCCAGCGGCACCGCCCGCTCCCTCGCAGAGGTCGTGTGCACCGAGTCGGGCATGGATTACAAGAAGGATGTGGTGCACGGCCGCGCGGGCATGGTGGGCGCGCGCCCTCAACGGCAGATCGGCATGCACTCCTTGCGCGGCGGCGATGTGGTAGGCGACCATACGGTCATTTTCGCCACCGACGGGGAGCGTGTAGAGCTTGCGCACAAGGCCTCCAGCCGCATGACCTTTGCCTCCGGCGCTGTTCGCGCGGCTTTGTGGCTGGCGAATCAACCGGCCGGTCTCTACAGCATGCAAGATGTGCTCGGTTTCACAGACTGATGCTCCCGGCGCACGCCGCACAGGATTTTCCCTCGGATCCAACTGCGAAGACCGTCTGGCTTTTCTGGTGAAGACCTGCGATCGTCTCGCGCAGCTCTTCGGTGATTTGCGCCTCTCGCGGGTGTATGAGACGGAGCCGGTGAATTGCCCTCCCGGCAGTCCGTCTTTTCTGAACGCCTGTGTGGAAGTAGCCGCAACGATGCCTCCGCAGGAGATTTTACACCACTGTCAGGAAATTGAGAAAGCGCTTGGGCGTGTTCGTACCGGCGTTTACGGTGAGGCGCGCACCTGCGACATCGACCTCATCTACTCCGGTGATTTGCAGATAGACACCCCCCGACTCACACTACCTCACCCGCACGCCGCACAGCGTCGTTTCGTCCTGCAGCCTCTTTGCGACATCGATCCTTCGCTTGTTCTCCCCGGACAAACTTCTACCGTGCAGGAGCTTCTCAACCGCCTGCCCGAATCCCCTGCCGTCACTCCCCTCGATTTGTCATGTCATGACCACTGAAGAAAAAATCCGCCGCATCCAAGCCTGCAAAGGAGTGCGTCCCGTCTCGCAACTCACGGCTTACGATTACCCCACCGCGCGTCTGCTGGATGAAGCAGGCGTGGATATGCTGCTGGTGGGAGATTCACTGGGCATGATGGTACTTGGCTTCCCGGACACGACAAGCGTGACCCTGCAGCACATGGTGCACCACACTGCCGCCGTATCGCGCGCTCAAACTAAAGCTTTGCTCGTGAGCGACATGCCCATCCACACCTACGACACGCCGGAACAAGCCTTGGAAAACGCACACGCGCTCATGGACGCAGGAGCCGAAGCCGTCAAGCTGGAAGGCGGCTGCACGGTGGAGCCCATGATTCATGCCCTGGTGCAGGCCGGCATTCCCGTGCAGGCGCATATCGGACTGCTGCCTCAACACATCAAGGAAGACGGCGGCTACCGCATGCGTGGCAAGTCGGACGCCGACGTTGCTGCCCTCGCGGCCGACTTACAAGCTGTCACCCGCGCCGGCGCCTTTTCCGTTGTCATTGAATGTACGCGGGCAGAAGCAGCCGCGCAGCTCACGGCCTCATCTTCCATCACCACCATCGGCATTGGCTCCGGACACGGCACCTGCGATGGCGAAGTGCAGGTATTCCATGACCTTGTGCGCTATTTTCCCTGGTTCACTCCACGCTTCGCGGTGCAGCATGCCGATGTGGCGGGCAGCATTACTTCCGCCGCCAAAAAATGGGCTTCCGACCTCCTTCTGCCACGGAAAAAGTAAGGGACCGTACTCTTCGGGAAGCTTCCATGTGTCATGCCTTTCCGCTGCCTCCGCACTGGGGGCATGGAAATCCGTTAGGCAGTTTCCCTTTTCCGTGGCAGAGCGAACAAGAGATGGCCTGCGGCGGAAGTGACGAGACCTGCGGTGAAGAGGGCAGCGTCTGCTGCGGGACGGGATTCACGGGTTGGGGAATCGATTCCGCAGACTCCTCGTCATTCAGCGACACATCGTCTTCGGAGACATCTTCCTCGTCCTCCTCTGCACTTTCCATGCAGCACATGATTGCCAAGATGAGCCATCCGATGCCCGGAATAAGCGCAATGAGCACAAACCATCCCGATTTGCCGATGTCGTGCAGTCTGCGCACTGCTGCACTGGCTGCCACAACGGCGAGCCATGCAAAGAAGATGAAAAGCAGAGCATAGCCCAAGCAGGCACACACAACATAAAAACCATGCAAGACGTCTGGAAGCCAGCCCCCGAGCACACGGCTGAGCATCAGCCCTATGTAACTCAGTGTCAGGGCGCTGAGTCCCAGTGCGAGACGAACCAGCCATTGGGCTGCCAGCGCGATAAATACGAGTCCGATGACGGTGAGCCAAAATGTCTGACGCGTCATGCGCCCGGTGAAATGCGTATTGAACTCTACCACCTCCGAATCGCGCATCATGCCGTTACGCGCGTAATTCATCAATTTTTCCCCGTACACCCTCATGCGGGGATGTTTCTCTGCAAAAGTCTCCCAGCGTGCACGCAGCTTGTGAAGGGTACCGTTGCTCATGCTCTGATCCTACCATTGAGCCATCTCACTGACAACAAAAATTCACAAAAGGAACATCACAAAACATCATCTCGATTTCTCTTCCGGGACAGACAAGCTCAACGATCGGCAACTGTTTCCCGGGGATGACCATTTTCAAGCGCATTTTCCCGGCAATGAGGCATCACCGGCAGAAAAAAAGAAGCCGCCCACTGCCAATACAGCAATGGGCGACCCTACATTACCTGTTGTTTACTCCTTTTGAGAAGAACGCGTTGATCCTCCTCAGAAGCCCATCCGGACGCCCAGCGCGGCGTTCCATGCGTTCGCGTGGCTGCGCAGTTCGCCGCCCGCGTTCACATAAAGCTGCGAGTTCGCCGTCACCGGCACGTTCACTCCCGCTCCGAACTGGAACGCCGTGCTGCCTGCGCGCGCCCCGTACACGCTCTGCGTGTAGTTCGGGTTGGCCAGCAGCGCCACGTTCGCCTCACTCCGGCGGTCGCCCATGTCCTGCGCCACATTCGCGTGCAGCTCGGTCGTCACCGTGCGATTGGCTGCCTTGCCGCTCTCAATCGCCGCCAGCCAACGCAAGCCCAGCGCCAGCGTCATCGTGTCGCGCGTCTGCTTCTCCGTCGTGAGTCCCACGCCCCCCGCATTCTTCTCGCTGAAGCCGTCCATGCTCGTGTGCTGCACGGCCACGTTGAAGAGCGGTTGAATGATGTTGCTCTTGTTGTCCTTCACGGGGTAGAGATCATACGTAACTTCCCACATCGCGCCAAGGCTGCTGCCGCTCGTGCTGCTCGTGGCCGTGTAGCTGCCGCTTCCGTAGTTCACCGTGCGCCTGAGGTCTCCCTCATTCGTGCCCACCGTGGCGAGCAGGGTGTTGCCCCAGCGACCGTTCTTTGCCTGACTCCATGCGCTCACGTAGTAGCTGTCCAGGTCGCCCTTGGCGTAGTCGGCGGCGCGCGCCTCCAGGTCGCCGTAGTTGGCGGCAAGGCTCAGTCCAACGCTCCAGTGCGCGTCCACCTGCGCATCGAGACCCACGGCCCCTCCCCAGCTGTTGAGGCGATAGCCGCTCTCGTCGCCACGGCTGTGCTGCTCGGAGAAGAAGCTCGTGCCTTCCACCCAAACGTGAGTGGTCTTGCAGGGACGCTGCTGCTGCGTTGTCTCGTCGTTGCCCTGGCAGCGCAAACGTGCGGCCTGCAGGGCGTGGTCGCGCACGCGACTCTCCTGGTTGCGCAGAGCCGCGCTCTGCGCGGCGGAGAGTGAGGTCAGTGTGCTGCCAGCCACGGCCGCGAGCGCCTTGCGCACGCCTGCCGCGTCGCCTGCATCCGCCATTTGTTGCAGACTGCTCATCACGGCAAGCACGCTTTCGTCCATAGTGACGCCCTTCTGGTCGGCCTCAAACCACAGCAGGTTGGAACCGGCGGTGGAGTTGGCGCTTGTTGCGTATGGAGCAAACTTGCTCTGTGTGCGGTGATAGAGATTGACGATGGTATCGTAAGTCTTACCGGCCCTGGGCTCAACTTCGGCGAGTGCGTTGAGTTCGTTCGCCGCACTTGCTCCATCGCCTGCTTCTACAATCCGCAGCTCGGCTCTCTCGTAGAGCAGGTCGAGGATGCCTCCCAACTTGACGTTGACTCCATTCACGGCCCCCAAGGATTTATCTTGATTATGACCGCTCTCCTCTTCGACTTTGTACTGTGAATAGTCCTCATGGAAGATGCCTGTGCCATGCATCAGCACAACTCCCGTGAGATCTCCTTGCTTCGCAAGCAAATTATCGATGCTGTTCAAGACGATGGTGGCTCCATCTTCGATGATGATGTTCTTCTGGGTATCCAGCATGAGAGTTTCCTCATGCTGGCCACTCCCCTCCCAAAGCGCCGGGTTGCTCAGATCCAGCTCCATATCATACTCGTTGCCGCTGCGCAGCACGATGTCGCCGGAGAAATGTCTGGTCGTGCTCCCCGCAGCATCTTTGTCGGTAAAGGTGTAGGTGTTGCTTCCTGTGACCTCGCCCTCCCCGGCATCCAGAGACTTGAAAGTCGAACCCGCTTCGAGTTTCACGGTGGCCCCGTTTTGTGCTTCGATCGCGGCATTCGGATTGTTTCCACCGAAAATGCGTCCCGAACGGTCCGCAACGAAAGTGCCGGAATATTCCCCCGTCAGGGAGCCATCTCCCGTGAGTGTAACCGTTCCCTCCGTGGAGACCTTACCCTCGCCCATGATGTTGCCGGAGAAGCTATCCCCCGTGACGCTCAGTGAGGCTCCCTTTGCCACGTTCAAGCTGACTTCGGAACCAGCGATGAAGTTATCTTTATCAATGATCAGAGCTGTTTCACTCTCCCCATCGCCTATCGAAATAATGCCGGTTCCGGAGAATATCGGTTTGTTTTTCCCCGTCATGTCCTGATCGCCCAATAGTATGAGTTCTCCGTCCACCTGCACACTGCAGGACTCTGAAAGGGAGGTAATTGTTTCGTTGACCGTAACGTGTCCACTCTTGCCAATAACAAGCATGTTGCCATCATAGCTGTTCACAAGGATACTTGAGGTGTTTAAATTCCCTTCTACTTCCAGCACACCGTGTGAATCCCTTTGCCCCACGTTAATTCCGCTTTTTACAACGTTGTCATCGCCCTTCAATATGAGCATGCCTTCATTCACGTTGAGTGAACCTCGATCCCTGAGTATCTTCAGGTTGCCTGCCAGCGTGAGAGTGGAATCCCCTGTCTTCTTAACGGAGAGGTTTCCCTCCTCGGCCACCGTGATGTCTCCGTAGAAGGTCGTATCACCATGATGAAAAGCATCACTCCTGTTCTCAAGCTCAGCCGATCCATTACCGGTAAGGTGCAAGTTGCCGGATCCGCAAAGTTGCTTAATGGTCGACGGAAATTCAATCGTTGTATCCTTATCGATAACCACTCGGTCAAATTTTTCTACGGAGTATCCGCGATAAGACTCTGCCGGTTCTTGCTTTGAAGCGACCCACACCGATTTGCTTATGTTGCCGCTAAGGGTTAGCACACAGCCTTCATTGGTGATCGTCACATTTTTCACATCTACACCCCAACCGGCTCCAACGCTGAAATACTTTGAGAGATTTTCGCCTTCCTCCATCCCCATGAGCTGCGCATTGGAGAAGAAAACCTCAAAGCTTACGTCTCCTTCATCATCCAATAGTTCGCTGAGTAACCCATCTCTGGCATCGAAGTCAAGCTTAATCTCCTTTTTCCCCAGTTGTACGTTGCCCCCGTTCCCTTGGAAACCGATGAGCCATTCTTTCCCATCGGGCAGGACATCGCCGCTGCTTTCCCCAGTAACCAACTTCGAGCTCTTACTCCCTACCATGATGATGGTGGTGGAATTCACAGCCATCGCATCCGCATTTAATGTAGAGCCCTCCTTGAGATTCTTCAGAGTGGCCCCGGCGGATTTAAGTTCCAATTTTTTTATCCTCGATGCATCAAGTCCGCCCATATCAAAGGTGTCCAGAGCGCTAATTTCCACTTCCCCATAAAAGTTCGCTCCACCTACTAACCTCCCCCCCTGCATTTTTATGGTGACATTCTGGGAAGTTTTCTCGTTCGCAGTGTCTTTGAACTCCAGTGTCGCATTTTCCAACAGGGTAATTTCTGCAACTTCGTTCGTGCCACCAATAACACCTTTTCCTCCTATCTCTCCGCCCCAAATGATCGCTTTAGCATCACCGCTTAACCTTATACTTACGTTGGTGTGACCAGATCCCTTGTCAGTATCGGCCGAGAGGGGAACCCCTAACTTCCCCCCCTTCATTTCAAAAGAACTCGTATCCTTAATGAGTATACTCGTGGTTGTGCCGCATATTTTGTCGTATTCCCATCCTCCAAGGGTCGTATTGACATCGTATGTCGTGCCAACCGTTGCATTTTCTCCTATAATGAACTTGCCTCCATCCTGTACGTTGACATTAAGAGAAGAAGGCGCGCTATTTTTTACTCCTCCCTGAGCGTCATTCACGCTCCCATTCACAATGAATTCGCCTCCATGCATCTGAACATCGACTCTTGCCAGAAGAACCACTCCGCTGTGCACTCCGCCTAGCTTGGCTCCTTCTTCTACAGTAAAAGAGCCGCCTTGGAGTCTTATGTATGTGTTGGTGCTGCCGAAGTCATTTCTGACACTGACACCAAGTTCCCCTCCCTCGGCCAGAGTGAATGAACATTCGGGCAGGACATCAATGTCTATGCGTCTTATACCGTTCCTGGCCTTATCTGTAGTTTCCCCCTTAAACGTCAGACTCGTATCTCCGTCTTCCTCATTTTCTTTTTCAATCTTGATCGAGGAATCCTTTCCCAATTGACCTTCAAAAGTACCATCCGTAATCTCAACAGGGTCTCCTTCAGGCTTACTTTCTGAGATATTTTCTTTAACGGTTATTTTTGCCCACGCGGTGGGCAGAGTCGCCATCACCGCCATGAGGGCGGTGAACAATGTGATCGGTAAATGGAGTTTCATGGTAAAATAGAATAGTTCTTTGTTCGGAGCGATAACGGACGAATCGAAATCTTTGTTACCGCTGCACCGCAGAAAGGATACGTATTTATAATACGTATGCAATGATTTATAAATCGTTGATAATGTGTAGTCGCGTCAGACTATCCCGAACAAATTTTTCTGCAAAAGGCGAGCTATCGTCTCTGATAAGTTGTTGGAAAGAAAAAGAAAAAATTATCAAATAAGGGCTTGACATACGTATTATAAATACGCATGCTGTGTGGGTCCGCAACTCGACCGAGCGACTGCTAAAATACTGCGCCGCTCGCCGAGTTTCCCCGACGAGCGGCACTACATTTACCTATTGTTTTGTTCCTTTTGAGAAGAACGCGTTGGTCCTCCTCAGAAACCCATCCGAACGCCCAGCGCGGCGTTCCATGCGTTCGCGTGGCTGCGCAGCTCGCCGCCCGCGTTCACATAAAGCTGCGAGTTCGGCGTCACAGGCACGTTCACGCCCGCCCCGAATTGGAACGCCGTGCTGCCTGCTCGTGCCCCGTACACGCTCTGCGTGTAGTTCGGGTCAGCTAGCAGCGCCACGTTCGCCATGCTCCGGCGGTCGCCCATGTCCTGCGCCACATTCGCGTGCAGCTCGGTCGTCACCGTGCGGTTGACCGCCTTCGCGGAGTCAATCGCCGCCAGCCAACGCAAGCCCAATGCCAGCGTCATCGTGTCGCGCGTCTGCTTCTCCGTCGTGAGACCCACGCTCCCCGCATTCTTCTCGCTGAAGCCGTCCATGCTCGTGTGCTGCACAGCCACGTTGAAGAGCGGTTGAATGATGTTGCTCTTGTTGTCCTTCACCGGGTAGAGGTCATACGTAACTTCCCACATCGCACCAAGGCTGCTGCCGCTCGTGCTGCTCGTGGCCGTGTAGCTGCCGCCTCCGTAGTTCACCGTGCGCCTGAGGTCTCCCTCATTCGTGCCCACCGTGGCGAGCAGCGTGTTGCCCCAGCGGCCGTTCTTCGCCTGACTCCATGCACTCACGTAGTAGCTGTCCAAGTCGCCCTTGGCGTAGTCGGCGGCGCGCGCCTCCAAGTCGCCGTAGTTGGCGGCGAGGCTCAGTCCCACGCTCCAGTGGGCATCCACCTGAGCATCGATGCCCAGGGCGCCGCCCCAGGAGTTGAGGCGATAGCCGCTCTCGTCGCCACGGCTGTGCTGCTCGGAGAAGAAGCTCGTGCCTTCCACCCAGACGTGGGTGGTCTTGCAGGGACGCTGCTGCTGCGTTGTCTCGTCGTTGCCCTGGCAGCGCAAACGTGCGGCCTGCAGGGCATGATCACGCACGCGACTCTCCTGGTTGCGCAGAGCGGCGCTCTGCGCGGCGGAGAGTGAGGTCAGCGTGCTGCCCGCCACGGCAGACATGATGCGGTTTGCTTCCGCAGAATTACTGTCGATCACATTCCCAAGAGAACTGATCACCTGCCGCACGTCCGGGTCAATCTCGCTGGGCAATTTCTCCTCCGTGTAGTGCGTCAGCAGGGAAGAACCGGCTATGGCGTTGGAACTTCCCGCCACCTTATTGATGTCTTCTCCCGAGCGTGTCTCAACGCGAACCGCGATATATGGGCCTTCCGGAACTGACTCCTCCGCTGCCAACGCGATTCCCTCTTCACTCGAAGCTACCACGGCTGCTTCATTGTTGTGGAACACAATCTGAGCATTTTTGAAGAACCAGTTCATTTCGCTACTCAGACGCACCTCGGCGTTTGTATCGCATTCGAGGCTTCCACCAATAGATCCTGCATCACTGAGGCCATCTGTTCCTCCTTCGTAGTGACTGGCGGAGGAAAACACGTGCTTGCCTTTCATGAGGAACACTTCCTTTTCACCTTTCCTCAGGTTGTCCGAGATGACATCGGAAAGGTTCTCAATCTCGAAGATGGTTCCCGCCTCCACAATGATGTTGCCCGACGCGGTCAGCACGGTCACATCTCGAGAGTCTCCCTCCCACAGGTCATCCTTGCCGAAGTCAAGTTTGACCCGCGTGGTCGCTCCCTTGCGCAGCACCAAGTCGTTTGTTACTTTTGTCCCTTCATTCCCTTCCGAGAAAATCAGGATGCCAGCCCCTGTTTGTGCAGGATCTGCTCCGCCGTTGTCCAACGATCCCATGATCGATGCGCCGCTGAGGTCATATTCGCCTCGTACTGCAACCGTGTTGTTATATGAGAGCGAACCCGAATACGTTCCTTTGCCTTCCAATACAACGTCTCCTGTTGCTTTCACTTCTCGGGAACCATTCAAATCCAGCAAAGTAACTTCATCCTCGGTATAAAAATTCACTCGTTGAGCAGAGTCCTCGCTGATTCGGAACTTTATATTTTCTCCCAGCTGCACGTTCTCGCCAATATCAGAACCCTCTCCCATCGTGATAACGCCATTACCGGTAAGAGTTATCTGACTGCTGTACGTGCTCTGAGAAAGCGTGAGATTGCCATCAACCCACATCGAAAGTTCGTTCCCCAGCGTTATGCCTTTTCCAAGTTCCAGATTCGCTCCCTCAGCGACATACAGCCAGCCACTTCCCGTGATCGTGCCTTTGCCGGCGCTCAGATCACTGTTTCCGAAGAAGCGGAGTACACTATCTACCTGCAGAGTCCCCTGCTTGCCGGCATCCTCAGAGAAACGGAGCGCACCGCTGATGACGTTATCCTCCCCGGTGACAATGAGCTCGCCCTCTTCGATCGTCACATCGCCCGCCGCGTCCATACCGCCGGCAAGGGTTAAATCTCCCTTCCCCGTTTTCCGGATATCCACATCTTCAACAGCGGAAAGCTTGCCGCGGTACGTTGATGAGAGTCCATCCGTATTCTCAAAGGATACTTCGCCGTTCCCTTCGAGGGAAAGATCACTTCCGCCCTCCAGGAACTTAACCGTACCTCCTTCCTCCGTTACGTGCAATGTAGTACTCTCATCGATCACCACCTTCTCCGCATCCTGAAGATCCTTGAGCTCAGCATGAGAGGTGCCGTGGTGATTCGGGTCGTCGTGCTTGGTAGCAAACCACACCTTTGACATATCGATGGTTAAGGTAAGTTTGCCGTCTTGCGCCGTGCAGTCTTTGACCGTCCAGCCGCCGTCAATCTGGAAAATGCCTTCAATATCCTCGAAATCATCATTCTTGCCACTGACAACTTCACCATTTGTAACCCAAATCTCGAGTCCCACATCTCCGTCTTCCTTGGAAAGGACATCGAGGATGTCATCGCTGAGAACAAATGTTGTCGTGTGGAGCCCCCCTTTACCAAACCTCACCCTTCCAGTTCTCCCCTGGAATTCAAAAAGAGCTCTATTGCCGTCACCAAAAGCCTCACCATCTGTGAAACGAGCGCTTGTCAACCCAATGCAAATAACTTCACAACCGCTCATAGTGAGCGTCGTGCCTGCCTTGATGCCTGTAATCGTCGTGCCTGCGTTATTAATGCGCATTGCTCTATACTCAACAATATTACCAGCAGATCCCGCATCCGCACTGGTCAGCCAGGAACCGGGTAACCCGCCCACATCAATCACACCAACGTAGTCTTTCCCGGAGTCAATGCGCATGTCAAACGAGTTCGTACCAAGGATATCTTCAATCGTTTCTGCATTGCACTTGATGCTCCCCCCTTCCACAACCAACGTGCCATAAATGCGCGCCTTACTAGTCGCTTCCGTCAAGTCAAATACCGCATTCCCTTGCAACGTGATTTGTGTATGGCGACTCGTCCTACTGGAAATAGAACCCTGCTGATATTCAGAGCCTATGATACCATCCCCTTTGAAAATGAATTCCGCATCTTTAATGTAAATATCAGTTCTAAGATCAGCGGCAGCTTGACAACTTGAGCTTCCATATGTTCCCAAAAAACTTCCCCCGAAAATGAACGTGGCGCCGTCTTCCACTTGGATAGTGAGAGTTTGATCAGCACGACCTCCCCAAGCGGCTGCATCTTTCCCAATATAGCTGATGGAACCTTCAGTTGAAAAAGTGCTCCCATTGCCCGTCACAGTGATAGAAAGAGAAGTCTCGGTGTACTTTGCGCCCAAATAGCCAATGCGGGTGTCTTCACCGGCTTCAAATGTGCCGCCATTCTCGACGAGAATTGTAACGTCCGTTTTGCTGGACTGAACCTTTGCTTCTCCCAGCGTACTCTGCTCTCCGCCATCCATCTTGAACGTTCCCCCATCAACCGTGATCTCTGTCTTGACAGGATTGTCCCCCTGCGCCCCAACGCCGATTCCCGCTTGATGCACCGTCACCGTGCTATCTTCCCCCACATTCACCGAGATATTGCCACCCAGCTGCAGAGCCTGGCCTGCTTCATCACCTATGACAACCTCCGGATTTGTTTCCTCTCCCTCTTCTTTCCAAGCTCGGATATTGATTGAGTCGTCAAACCATTCCTCATCGTCTTGGGTCAACTTTCCGTCCCAATTTTCTATGATTTGGTCATCGACTTTAATTTCCTGTTTCGCGAAGGAAGGCAGGGCAGACATCGCGGACATGAGAGCCGCGAACAGTATGACAGGCAGATGGAGTTTCATAATGTATAATAAAATGAGTTTTGTCATGAAGCAGCGGACGAATTGGAATCTTTGCTTTCGCTGCCACGGGAGAAAAGATACGTATTTGGAATACGTATCCGATGATTTATAAATCATTGATAATGTGTAGTCGCATCAGACTATACCGAACAAATTTTTCCTGCAAAAGGAAGCCATCGTCTCTGATAAGTTGTTGGAAAGGAAAAGAAAAAATTATCAAATAAGGGCTTGACATGCGTATTCCAAATACGCACCCCTCGGGGAGGCAAAAAGTATCGCCCGAGCCCCGTTAAGCAAAGAAAAACAAGGCACATTGCGGCCGGGCACGAACCGCGTACTGCGCATTGATTCAGCAAGCGCAGACTCTCAAACGGATCACGCCGGTTTCAACTCTTCCGGACAGCAGTCCTGCACGCATGCACAGCGGCAAGAAGTTTCACCGGATCCTTCAGCCCCGGGGCAAGCTCCACCCCGGAGTTCAAATCAATGCCATCCGGTGAGCAATGGGCGAGAAGCTGCGGGATATTTCGAGCACTGACCCCGCCGGCGAGTATCCACGGATGAGGGAAACTCACGTGCGCGAAGCGTTCCACATCGAGCGACTTCCCGGTACCTCCGGAGCCGACATGTGCCCCGGCATCCAACAGGTACATAGCGCAGAAGGGAACCCATTCATCCAGCGTCTGCTGCAGAGCGGAGACCGTCCCGCAGCGCTCCGGCCAGATGGTGCGAATCACTCGATCCGGTCCTATTTTTTCGGCATCTTCTGTGGTCTGCGCACCGTGCAGCTGGGCGTAATCGAGCCGGGCAATTTGCATAATGCGCAAAATATCCTCTGCCCCCTGGCGAACAAAAACGCCGACACGACGAGTAAAGCGGGTGTGGATGGCGGCAGCGCGTTCCGGAGTGATACTGCGCGGACTGCTGGGGTGAAAGATAAAGCCGATGTACCGGGCCCCCAATGCAAGCGATGTATCCACTGTGCCGACATGCGTTTGTCCGCACACTTTGATGAAGGGGAGTTTTTTATTCATGGAGAAGTTGTTGTAATTTCAGCATCGGATTGGGAGATTTCATCAGCGCCGTCCCGACCAGCGCGGCATCGTATCCGGCAGAGGCAGCATCCAGCAGGTGGTCGCGTTCACTCATAGCGCTGGCGGCGATCCACACCTCATCGGCATGACGCAAACGAACCAGACGAAGGCACTCCGCACGATCCGTTGCGAAGGTTTCGAGGTTACGCGCGTTCACCTGAATAATGCGGGCCCCGCTGACGCGCGCAAGCTTCAGCTCTTCCTCATTGAACACTTCGACCACAGCCTGAATCCCCTGCTCTTCCGCAAGCTCGCGGAGAGAACGCAGTTTGTCGGCGTCCGGCGTGAGCGCTACGATGAGCAGCAAAGCGCTTGCGGGCGTGGCGTAAGTTTCGCGCACCTGGAGTTCGTCGAAGATGAAATCTTTGCGGAGCAAGGGAAGTCCGCCGGATTGAGCCGCTGACAAATCCTCCGTGCTGCCACGAAAATACCGACGTTCGGTGAGCACGCTCATGCACGTAGCGCCGCCCGCCGCATACTGCTGTGCCGCCTGCTGAGGAGACAGAGAGTCGTTGATAACCCCTTCGGACGGCGAGCTGCGCTTGAACTCGGCGATAACGCGCAAAGGCTGTCCCGCCGGACACGGTGCACGCAGAGCGCTGAGAAAATCCGGGCGCGAGAAAGCGAGAGCTTCAGGCATCGCCTCGCGCAATGTCCTGAGTTCTTCCTGCTTCGAATCAATGAAACGTTGGAGATTCATCATGAAAATCAGGATTGCCATCCTTGAACTACACGCATCCCCACACCGGAGGCAACGGCCTCACGCGCCTGCGCACCACATTCCGATGCGGATCGATCGGGTTCGAACAGACGAATGCCCAACGCCACGTTGAACGCCACCATGTCCGCCATCGCGCGCGAGCCTTGTCCTGCAAGCAGGGCGCGCAGGGCGGCGGCAGCTTCCTCCCTGGTCTCTACCCGCAACTCATCCGGGGAGGCGGGAGGCTCCGTAAAGCCCCAGTCTTTCGGATCGATGACGAGGTCCTGCACGAGTTCGCCCTGCACCCAGCAAGCGGTAGCGGGACCGAAAACGGTGAGTTCGTCATAACCCAGCGCCCCGCAGAAGACGTAAGCACGCTTGTAGTGACCGCTTGCCGCCAGAGTGTGCGCAACGAGCGGCACGAACTCCGGAGCGGCCACGCCAAGCATCATCAGCGGGGGGCGACTCGGGTTGATCAGAGGCCCGAGCAAATTGAACAGTGTGCGTACGCCGAGTTCACGACGGATGGGACCGATATGCTTAAAACTGGGGTGGAAATGCGGTGCGAAAGCAAAGGCGAAATTATGCATTTTCAGCGATTCGCGAATGCCATCGGGATCCAAATCCAGAGAATAGCCCAGCGACTCCAGAGCATCCGCTGCTCCGCTCGAGGAAGAGGCGGCTCGGTTGCCGTGCTTGATGATGCGGTACCCCATGCCGGCCAGGACAAGAGCCGTGGTCGTGGAGCAGTTGAAACTGTGCTTACCGTCCCCGCCCGTACCCACAACGTCCGCATAATCACCTTCCACTCCGGGAATGAGGCAAGCGCGTTCCAACGCGTTCTGCACGGCGGACTGCATCTCCGCAGCGGTTTCTCCCTTAGCGCGCAGGCCAAGCAACAAGGCTCCCGCCTGAGCGGCGGTGAGTTGCCCGTCCATGAGCGATGCAAAGGCATTGTTTGCTTCTGCTGCGGAGAGGTTATGTCTCTGCGCGAGCTGATCGAGTATGGTAGCTATTGTCATTGTCGTGTATGGTGAAAATGCGGTTGTCTGTATTAGGGCCGTGCTATCCCTTCAGCACGGCGAGGGGGCGGAGACGCACCACGGGCTGTACCAAGTCAGCCTCGCGCTGCAGAACATCTTCGATATTCTTGTAGGCGGAGGGCGCCTCGTCAAGCTTCTTTTGACTGCGCATATCGTGAACGATATCCTTCATGCGCTCCTGCTCGGCTTCCAGCGAAAGCTCTTTCTGAGCCGCCGTACGCGAGAGCTTGCGCCCTGCGCCGTGGGAGGCCGAACAGAAAGAAGCAGGATTGCCCAGACCGCGCACGATGTAAGAGTTCGTTCCCTGCGAACCCGGGATGATGGCGAGATCTCCCTCGCGCACACGGACCGCGCCCTTGCGGTGGATCCACAGATCCTGCCCATCGTGATGCTCCAACGCAGCGTAGTTGTGACGCGTGTAAATGTGTTCGACGAATTCGATATCCGGGATAAACTCGCGCAGCACACGCTCCAGCAGCTCCTGCATTTTCTCGTGGTTTGCCTTGGCAAAGTCGAGGCAGAGTTGCATTTCGCGCACGTAAAGCTCGTACTCCTCCGTTCCGAGCGGCAGGAAGGAGAGCTGATGCTTCACCACCTCATCCTGCCGGAAACGGCGACAGAGCTCGGCGGCCAGCTTGTTGTACTCCGTACCCACCTTGTTGCCAAGGTTGCGCGAGCCGGAGTGTATCATGTACCAGAGCTTCCCTTCCTCGTCCGCCTGCAGCTCGATGAAGTGATTTCCTCCGCCCATAGTACCGAGTTGGTATTGAGCTGAGTTAAACTCCTGCTTGCAGATGCGGGTGGACTCCCAGCGCTCCGTCTCATCAAAGATGGGGTGCTGTTGCTTTTTGCTCTGGTGAGCGTAACCGACCGGAATGACGGCGCGGATTCCCGTGCGTCGTCCCTCGGCCTTGCCCATGATCTCACGCAGCTTTTCACGATCGAGTGCAGCTGCATCAATGTTGGTTTGGCATGCGGACATCGAGCATCCGATATCCACGCCCACCGCGTTCGGTATGACTGCATCATGCAAGGCAAGGATACATCCGATGGGTACGCCGAACCCGCAGTGCGCATCCGGCGCGAGCGCCACCCGCTGCACGACGCAGGGGTGCTTCGCTACGTTCCTTGCCTGCCTCAACGCCGCTTCTTCGATTTCTCCTGCCCAGTTGAGGATGGGTAGGCATCCCTCTTCTTCTATCACGTTCATGGTACTGTGAGATAATGCCGCACTCTTTTTTCTCCGATGAACACCGGAGAGTGCGGCGTCTCCCCGGTCTTCAGGTGATGGTCATTGGAAAGTTAGCGATCAATTTGAGTCCTTCCGATGTGAGGATGGATTCCGGATGGTACTGCACGCCGACCCATGGTCTGTCTTTGTAGCGCATACTCATCACTTCGCCATCTTCATCCCGCGCGGTGACCTCCAGCAGCGGGTGATTTTGCGGTACTTTCACGACCAATGAATGATACCGCCCAATCTGCATCGTCGAGGCTATGCCCTTGTAGAGGCCTGTGCCATCGTGTTCAATGGAACTCGTTTTGCCATGCATGACTTTCGGTCCCCGCACTACGGCGCACCCCGCGTGGTAGCCCAGACACTGGTGTCCCAAACATACACCCAGGGTTGGGATATGATGCGGCAAGCGCTTCAGGAACTCCAGACACAGCCCCGCATGCTCCGGGTTGCTGGGACCGGGCGAAAGGACCACGGCCTCCAACTCCGGCGAGGTCGCCAGCTCCAACACGCGAGGGTTGTCATTGGTAAGCACCAACGGCTCGCGACCCGTGCGCATGAAGTACTGCACGATGTTGTAGGAAAATGAATCGTAGTTGTCGATGAAGAGTATCATAAAAATCTGCCTGCTTAGTCTTCTCCCGTGTAGAGGATCGTGTCGATGATGCGTCCCTTGTTGCGGCATTCCATCCACTCATACTTGGGATCGGAGTCGTACACAAGGCCGGCGCCCATCTGCCAGAACACGCGTCCTCCACGTCGCCACATGGAGCGAATCGTGATGCCCGTGTCGAGATGTACGGCGTCCTTGTCGAGTCCGATCCAGCCGATACAACCGGCGTAAGGGCCACGCGGCGCCTGCTCGATCTCGCGGATGATCTCCATGGCCCGTACCTTCGGGGCCCCGCTCACGGTACCGGCCGGGAATGCACCGGCCAGCACATCCAACGCATCCTTGCCCGGGGCAAGTTGCGCCGTGATACGGCTGGTCATGTGCATGACGTGGGAAAAACGCTCCACATCCATGAGGCGCTCCACCTGCACAGATCCGCCCGTGGCCACGCGCCCCAGGTCGTTGCGCCCCAAATCCACGAGCATGACATGTTCGGCGCGCTCTTTCGGGCTGTCGAGCATCTCCGCCGCGAAGGCTTCATCCTCCGACGCGTCCCTGCCCCGTCTGCGGGTGCCGGCAATGGGAGAAAGCAACAGCTTGCCTCCTGTACACTGCACCATTACCTCCGGCGAAGCGCCGAACAGCTCCATGTCGCTGAAACGCATGTAGAACATGTAGGGAGAGGGATTGATGCTGCGCATGCGGCGGTACAGGGTAAAGCTGTCGCCCTCGAACGGGGCGCTGCACTGTGTGGCTCCCACTACTTGGATGGCCTCGCCATCGTGCAACATCTGCCGCACTTTCTCCACGCCCGCCTTGTAATCGACCTCCGTCGGCACACGCTCCGTTTCGCCCACGGCAAAGGTGCCGGGGTGGCAGTTCATCAGCACGGGCATGTTCACGATATCACGCGGCGCGCCGATGCTCAGCTGGTACAGCTTGTTGTACACGTGATCGAACACCAGTACCGTGGCCGCCAAAACCAGGTGACTCTCCGCATCCGCCACATCCAACGTCTGCGCCAGCTTCGGCTGAAAGACCGCCGCCATCTCGTACCCCCAGTAACCGTACAGGGCCCGCGTGATGGGCGCCATCTGCGGGTTTTCCGGCACAATCTGCAGACTTTGCATCACCCCACGCAGACCTTCCATGTATGGCTGTCCATCGTAGCTCCTGAGGGGCTCCACGGCAGGATCATTCACCATCACTGCCAACTTCCCATTCTTGCAGGTAAGTTCGCACAGGTAATCCGTCGCGATCACGCTGTAACGCCCCCAGCGCCCGTCCACTTCAGCGCTCTCCAGCAGGATAGCCTGCGGATTCTGTCGGCTGATCTGCATGAACAAACGGATGGGGGTCTGCGTGTCGCCTTCTGCGAGGCGGCGGCAGCTCTGGGTGAGTTGTATGTTCGAGGTCATTGTTGAAAGGGGGTACGAAATAAAAAAGCGCTTCGGCTCTCCGGTGCCAAAGCGCTCTGCGAACTTTCACGTTTCAACGCACGTATTGTGCTTTCGGCAACCGGCATCTTCTTCAGACATAGCTCCACCAACGCCAGCTTATCGATGGCGCAAAGCATGTCTTTTTTTCCAGCCGATTGCTCATTTCGGAGTCATTTTAGTATTGCCATCTGGCATAGCAAGTCTTTTTTTTGTCATACTTCGCTGTCCATAGCAAGCGCATTTGCTCCTCCCCACGCAATCACCTCAAGTCTCTCTTTTGATCTGTTTCAAGACCCTTCTTATGGGACTATAAATAACAAACAATTGATCCCAAAGAAAAAATAGCGTTGCCCCCATTTTTTCGAGCATAAAAAGTGGGTGCCGATCAAAGGTCTGCACCCACTTTCAAGTCTGGAGGCGAGGGGGGTTGAACCCCTGTCCTGGACACTTTTGACGCAAGCATCTCCATGTTCAGGCGCAGATGATGCATGGGCTTTGGGTTAGCTCTGCGCCGGCCTTCCCGCAGCTGTGAACCTGTGGTAAGCGTACGCGGGGCGGTTCCCCCCGCCGCGTATCTGCCCGCTGAATGGAGATCCGCGCACCCTAGCGGGCGTCAAGCACGGGATCCGGCGCGTATGTTACGCAGCCATGGCGTATTCGTTCTCAGAATAGGCACTTGATTTTTGAGCGGCTTTTTAAGGAGGCCAGCCGATCAACCTCCACATGCAGCTGACGTCTCGAATGTTCAGTCGATTCCGGGACGCCCCCATTTGAAAAGGAAATGGCAACCGACCGAAAAGCCCAATCGCCGCAACCACACGCCCGTAGGGATTCGAACCCCAAACCTTCTGATCCGTAGTCAGATGCTCTATCCAGTTGAGCTACGGGCGCTCAACACACTCACCGCGCAGCGAACCACGCTCTGAGCGCGCTCAGTATAGCATTCTGCGCTTTCTTGTCAACTTTTTTTTTCAGACTATTTGGTGGAGAATCAGTGTTTTTCCCACCCCGGGCGATGACGCTCAGCGAGTTCATCAGTCACCTGCTCAATGCGCAAACCTTTGGCTGTGAGCAAAACGATGAGATGATAGAGGAAGTCGGACGCTTCGTAGATGCAACGTTCATCAGTCCCGTTGACAGCCTCAATGACGGTCTCGAGCGCCTCTTCGCCGACTTTCTGAGCTATGCGGTTAATGCCATCGCGGAAGAGCGAGGTCGTGTAGGAACCCTCCGGCATCTCGGCGCGGCGGGTGTTGATGAAGTCTTGCAACTCGGTGAGGAAAAAGAGCGAACTCGGCTCATTTTTCTCGCCCCAGCAGGTGTCCGCACCGGTGTGGCACACCGGTCCAAGCGGACGCGCCAGCACCAGCAGAGCGTCTGCGTCGCAATCAAGCCGCACCTCTTGCACCTCCAGAAAATTCCCGCTTGTTTCGCCCTTGGTCCAAAGGCATTTCCGTGACCGCGAAAAGAAAGTGACGCGTCCCAAGCGCATGGTTGCGTCGTAAGCCTCGCGGTTCATGTAGCCAAGCATAAGCACGCGACGTGTGGCGGCATCTTGCACAATGGCCGGAACAAGTCCTGCGCCTTTGGAAAAGTCGATTTGATCGGCGTCGGGGTGGGGTATCATAGTCGTACAGGTATGTTTTGTTGGGTGAGAAAAGATTTGAGCTGGGGAATGGCGATGTCGCCGAAATGAAACACACCGGCAGCCAGGGCAGCATCGGCCTTGCCCAAGTTGAATGCATCCGCAAAGTCCTGCATGCAACCGGCGCCTCCACTGGCAATCAGCGGAATACGCAGTCGCTCACTCAGCTCGGCGAGAGCAACGTTCGCAAAACCACATCGCGATCCATCGTGCTGCATGGACGTAAACAGGATTTCGCCAGCTCCACGCTCCTGCGCTTCGTGCGCCCACGCAAAGAGGTCCCGTCCGGTCTCTATGCGCCCCCCGTTCACATAGCACTCCCATCCCCCGGACTCCACCGGCCGGGCATCAATGGCTACCACGCACACCTGAGCCCCGAACCGCCCTGAAATGGCGTCGATAAGTTCCGGCCGGCACAAAGCTGAGGAATTGATGCTCACCTTGTCCGCCCCGGCATCCAAAAGGCGGGCCACATCATCCGCCCCCTGTACTCCCCCGCCTACCGTGAAGGGGATGGAGAGTTCCTCCGCCACGCGTGTCACCATGTTGGTGAACGTTTTCCTGCCCTCATGACTCGCGGTGATATCGAGGAACACAAGCTCATCCGCTCCCTGTTCGCCGTACGCCTTGGCGAGCTCAACAGGATCGCCGGCCTCGCGCAGGTTGACAAAGCAGGTGCCTTTAACGGTGCGGCCGTCCTTCACATCGAGGCACGGTATGATACGTTTCGCGAGCATAGTTACGGCAGAGCAAGCAGTTTCTGCAGGTCGAGCTTCCCTTCATAATAGGCTTTGCCAAACACCACGGACGGGATGCCGACCGATTGCAAATCCAAAATGTCCTGAGTGCAAGAAACACCGCCGCTGGCGATGAGGCGGCACGACGGGAATCGTTGCATGATGCGCACGTACAGCGCCGTGTTCGGGTGACTGAGCATACCATCCCGAGAGATGTCAGTGCAGAGGATTCGGGAAACCCCGACCTCCAGCCACTCAGCGATGAACTCCATGAGCTCCACGCCGCCATCCTTCAGCCAGCCCTGCGTGCGGATGCGTCCATCCTGAACATCGGCGCCAATGATCAAGCGCTCACTCCCGTAAGCTGCTATCCACGATCTTACAAGCTCGCGTTGGGAAACGGCGAGGCTGCCGATGGTCACCATGGCTGCACCCGCCGCGAAAACCGCCTGCAGATCGGCTTCTCTCGCGATGCCGCCGCCGAAGTCCACGCAGAGAGGGGTCGCAGAGGCGATACGTTCCAACTGAGCGAGATTCACGCAGCGCCGAGCCTTCGCCCCGTCCAAATCCACAACGTGCAAGCGGCTGAATCCCTCATCACTCAGCCGCCGCGCCACATCGGCGGGGTCATCGGAGTACACCTTCTTGGCGGCGTAGTCGCCTGCGGTGAGGCGCACGCATTTGCCGTCGATGATATCTATGGCCGGGATCAACTCAATCATGACAAAGGGAAAGGAAATTACAAATCATTTGCTCGCCCACAGCCCCGCTCTTCTCCGGGTGAAACTGCGTGGCGTAAAAATTCCCGCGCTGCATCGCCGCCGAAAAACGAACCCCTCCGTACTCGCAGACAGCGCAAGTATCCTGCGTGGGTAGCACACAGTAGCTGTGCACAAAATACGCGTAGGCGCCCTCCGCTACGCCGCGAAAAAGCGGAGAGCGCAGCTGGTGCAGCGTATTCCAGCCCATGTGAGGCACCTTGAGATTGGGGTCCGATGACACAGCGTTGAAATGGCGCACCTCGGCTTTGGGGAAGATGCCCAGACAAGTCGTATCGCCCTCCTCGGAGCCGCCCTCCTCGGAGCGTTCGCAGAAGAGCTGTTGCCCGATGCATATGCCGAGCACAGGTTGCCGCAAGCCAAGCAGCGCCTCCACAAGCCCGCTCTCGCGCAGTTGCTGCATGGCGTGGGAGGCCTCACCCTGCCCCGGCAAAATCACTCCTGCAGCCGTCGTTATCAAAGCGGGATCTTCCGTGAGTACGGGGTTCGCGCCCACGCGGTGCAGAGCATTCAGCACCGATTTTGTGTTCCCCGCGTGATAATTGACAACGGCAATCTGCATGATCAGAACATCAATATTAAAGGGCTCCTTTGCTGGAAGGAAGCACCAAGTGGCGGATATCGCGCTGCATCGCCATGCGCAGCGCTCGAGCGACCGCTTTGAAGACAGACTCTATCCGATGGTGATCATTCGTCCCTCTGGCACATATGCTCAAGTTCATCTGGGCAGCATCACTCAAACTCTTGAAGAAATGAAAGAACATCTCCGTGGGCAATTCCCCTACCCTGTCGTGACGGAACTCGACATCCCACTCCAACCAAGGACGCCCGCCAAAATCCAGCGCCACGCGGCACAGGCTGTCGTCCATCGGCAAGCAATACCCATAGCGCTGAATGCCCACTTTATCGCCCATGGCGAGCCTCAGACACTCCCCGAGAGCCAACGCCGTATCCTCCATGGTGTGGTGCTCATCCACCTCCAAATCACCCTTGGCGTGAATTGTGAGCGAGAGCGCGCCATGCACCACGAGCTGAGAGAGCATGTGGTTCAAAAAAGGCAGGCCCGTTTCAATATCGGCCTCCCCGGGACGATCCGGGTCCAACTTCACGTAAATATCCGTCTCGCGCGTTTTGCGGTGCAACTCGGTTGCCCGCTCGCCGGCCAACAGCACCTCCGCCACCTTCTTCCACCCAAAAGCCGGACCAATCCTCAACGCCCGGCATCCTAAATTGCGCGCCAACTGTTCGTCCACCTTGCGATCACCGATGACGTAGGAATGCTCCATATCGCATGAGCCATCGAGATAGGTCTTGAGCATGGCTGTACCCGGTTTGCGCGTGGGGGCATTGTCGCTCGGGAAATGACGGTCGATCAGCACCTCATCAAACTCGATGCCCTCGCCCCGCAACGTGTTAATCAGATGGTTGTGCGCCGGCCAGAACCGTTCCTCCGGGAAAGAGGCGCTGCCGAGACCGTCCTGATTGGTCACCATGACGAAACGGTAATCCGTGCGCTCGCGGATAGCTGTCAACGCACGGAAGACCCCCGGCATAAAGACGAGTTTTTCCAAGCTGTCCACCTGCTCATCCGGCGGTTCCTGGATCAGCGTACCATCGCGGTCAATGAAGAGTACTTTTTTCATAGCCATGCTCAGGATGAGGGAGAGTCCAGTTCGCGCAGAGCCATCAGCAACGCGTCATTTTGCTGCGGGGAACCGATGGTGATGCGCAGGCAGTTCTGACAGAGCAAAGCCGAGCTGCGATTGCGCACAATGATTCCATGGCTGGCAAGCTCCGCGTAGATGCGCTGAGCATCGCTCACCTGCACAAGCAGGAAGTTCGCCCGACTCGGGTACACCCGTTGGCAGAGCGAAAGCTTGCTCAGCTCTGCCGCCACGCGCTCACGCTCGGAAAGTATGCTTGCCACCTGCTGCCGGACACTGTCGGCCCTGCTCAACAACTCCAGCGCGTATGCGGCAGTGAGTCGGTTGATGTTGTACGGGTATTTCACCTTATTGAGGCAGGCCACAACAGAGGGATGCGCCAAGGCCATACCTAGGCGCACGCCGGCGCTTGCCCACGCCTTGGAAAAGGTGCGCAGCACGATCAATCTCGGGTATTCTTTCAGTACGGGAAGCATGCCTTCATCCTCGGCGAAGTCTATGTAGGCTTCATCCACCACCACCATGCCGGGGAAACGTCGCAGCAACTCCAACACTTCCTCCTTGGGCAGCAGATTGCCCGTCGGATTATTCGGGCTGCACAAGAATATCGCTTTCGTGCGCGCATCTGTCGCAGCAAGTAGATCCTCCGCGCGAAAATCAAAGTTATCCCGCAGAGGCACGGCCGTATAGTCCGCCTGATTGATGCGGGCGCACACAGCATACATGCCATACGTTGGATCAGGAGCCACAACGCGATCGACCCTCGGCTCACAGAAAATACGGATGACCAGGTCTATGGCCTCATCGCTTCCGTTCCCCAAAAAGATGCTTCCTGCAGCCACCCCGAGCCGGTTGGCAATGCTCTGCTTGAGTTCGCGCTGAAGCGGGTCGGGATAACGGTTGAGCGGCTCATTGTAGGGCGCTTCATTCGCATCCAAACACACCTCCGCCGGCAGCCCGGCCGCCTCATCTCGCGCCGAGCTGTACGGCTTGAGCGCGAGAAGATCAGGTCTCACAAGAGCGCGCAAAGTCGTCGGCATGTCATCCGTCCGCGCGGCAGAAAGTTGTTTGTCGCACGCATCGAGCCGCATGCTGACGGCCTTTTTGTGCGCGTCCAGACCTTCCGCTGCCGCCATGATTTCAATGGTGGGGCCGATATGGCCGAGGCCCTCGGCAGTGAGTTCCTGAATGGTCATCTTGCGCATGAAGCTGTGCAGGCCCAGCGAGCTGTATCCCTTGGTGCAGCCCATGGTGGGAAGCGTGTGGTTGGTGCCGGAGGCATAGTCTCCCGCACTTTCACAGCTGTAGTTGCCAATGAATACGGAACCCGCGTGCACTACTTTTTGTGCCACGGCACGTGCATTTTTCACGGCCAGGATGAGATGTTCCGGCGCGTACTCATTCGTGAAGTCGAGGGCCTCCTGCTCACTGCGCACGAGCACGGCCAGGCTGTGTTCAAGCGCGCAAGCTGCTATATCCTTGCGCCCGAGCAAGGGGAGCTGCTCCTCCAACTCCTGCAACACGTACCGGAGTACCTCTTCCTCCGTGGTCACGAGCACCACCTGACTGTCCGGTCCGTGCTCGGCCTGGCTGAGCAAGTCAGCCGCCACAAACGCGGGGTTGCATGATCCATCAGCATACACCTCCACCTCGCTTGGCCCAGCCGGCATGTCGATGGCCACGCCATCCAGCGAAACAATTTGCTTAGCGGCAGTGACATACCGGTTGCCGGGGCCGAATATCTTATCCACCTTGGGTATTGTCTCGGTCCCGTACGCCATGGCGGCAATGGCCTGCGCACCGCCCACGCGGAAAAGCCGAGTGATCCCGCACAGCTTCGCCGCGTACAATATGGCCGGGTTCACCTCCCCATCTTTTCCCGGCGGCGTGCAGAGCACTCGCTCCCGACAGCCCGCCAAACGCGCAGGCTCCGCCAACATCAACACCGTGGAAAAAAGCGGAGCCGATCCCCCGGGAACATAAATGCCCACGCGCTGAATCGGTACACTGCGTTGCTCACAGAGCACGCCGGTCTGCGTTTCAAGCCTGACGTCCGGCGTGCGCTGAGCCGCATGGAAGCGAGATATATTGGCATGTGCGCGCTCAATGGCCTGGCGGAGCTGCAACGGCAGCTTCCCGATGCCCGCCTCGCTTTCCTCAGGCGTGATTTGTACATGATGTAACTCACAATGGTCGAAACGCCGACTCAGCTCGCACAATGCGGCGTCGCCCCCGGTGCGGACAGCCTCCACAATGGGCTCCACATCCCCGCGCAGCCTTGCCATATCCTGCATGGGTCTTCGCACCAGATGCTCCCATTGAGCCCTCACCGGGTTGCTCACAACTCGCATCTTCATCATAGGACCATTTTTTCTATCGGCAGCACCAAAATTCCCTGCGCACCGACCTCCTTGAGCTTGCCCACTTTCACCCAAAAACTGTCTTCTTCCAGCACGGTGTGCACACTGCACCAGCCTTCCTGCGCCAACGGCATGACCGTAGGACTCTTGATACCCGACAGTTCATGCAGCACGGAATCCAAGGCGCCTTTTGGGACATTCATCAGCACATATTTTTTCCCGGCAGCACCCTGCAAGGCCTTGAAACGGAATATCATCTCGTCAAGTATTTGACGCTTTTCGTCGCTCAGCCCTGGGTGAGCAATAAGCACAGCTTCACTCTTCATCACCACCTCCACCTCTCGTAAATTGTTGCTGATGAGTGTAGATCCTGAGCTCACGATATCAAAGATCGCATCTGCCAACCCAATCCCCGTGGCTATTTCGACAGATCCGGTGATGACATGGGGATGGGCATGCACACCACGTGACTCCAAAAACCGCTTCAGGATGCCGGGATAGGACGTGGCAATTTTTTTATCGTTCAACCAATCGACACCTGTGTAAGCCGCCTCCTTGGGCACGGCAATGGACAAGCGGCATGCGCCAAAACCGAGTTGGTGCACCACATCCGCCTCCACTCCCTGCTCCGCCAGTTCATTCATGCCTACAATTCCCGCATCGGCCACTCCATCTGCCACCGTTTGCGGGATGTCATCATCGCGTAAAAAAAGAACCTCTAACGGGTAATTCCGCGCCTCCACCAACAGCGTCCTCTTCCCGGCATCCACCTTCATGCCCGCCTCTGCCAATATCCGCAGCGTATCTTCGTTCAGTCGTCCTTTGGATTGAACGGCCATTCTAAGTCTCGTATTCATGTGTCTTATCATTTGTTTTTCGGCTCAAGCAGCATGCGCTTGTACAGTCAATCGCCTCACCGCTTCAACCGGGTGATCTCAAGCATGCATGGGTTGAATATGGCGCCGATATCTCATTCGCTCCCATCGTACCATAGGAGCGCCGCAGCGTCAAGACCCTATGAAACTTTTCACACGGCAAACGGGTCTCGGTTAAATTCGCTGGAGGCACAGGAAAAAGATTTGGAAAGTTTTTAGAATACATTTGATACCCGCCTTCAAGGATTCTGTCTTTCTCAGTTAATTTTGGGACGAATGCCGCTGATGACTTCATTGAGGCGGGAGCTGATACTGCGTGCGAATCCCGTAAGTGACTTTACCCTTGATTGAATATCCACGGCTATCTAACACATAAGACTTAAAAGGGCATCATTTTCTCTATCCTGCCTGAAGATGGCAAGAAACTGCTCTTCCACGGTATAAATCCGGTTTGTCGAAGATCCAATTGCGCGAACAAGATCACTTAACATGCAGCAAACCGCCGATTTTTGCTATTGTCAGCGTGATGGCTCCATGATAGGATGGAACCATGCCAGAACCGCCCCCGATACCCAGTATAGCACCGCCGCCTCCTCCGTTTCCGATGGGGGGAAGCAACGCACCGCTGCCGCCACCAATTCCACCAAAAGCGCCACCGCTCACGCCCCCGCCGCCTCCTGTATTGGACAACATTTCTCCCATGACTTCCGACGTTGCTGCACCTCCTCCGGTATTGCAAAGCAAGAAGCAAGCGCCACACGTTCCATCAGTGCCACTGCTCTTTGATAACAAATCCAAGGAGCCAGAAAACAAGATAGAAGACACCGAAAAATATGAAGGCCCGCAGATTTTGTTGGAACCTCTGCATATACTGGACCCTCTATGCGTCAAATGGGGCGTAGGGATGGGCGCACGCTTCACACACAATGCGGAGGTGGAGGAAAAGAGCTCCAAAACAGGTTCAACCGTGCAAAACTCTGCCCCGGTGTTTTTGAGCTCCCCGTCGCCGCGTACACCATCGTCGAAACAAGCGAGCGGCTACGTACGACTCATGGGCCTCCTCTCCAACGGCGCCCCATGGGATCATAACATTCCGATTTCCGATCTGAACCGCACAGGCGGAGTCGCTATCGGTCGCGATGGCAGCTGTTGCAACGTTGTGCTGCCCGAGGGTTCTATATCCCGTCGTCACGCACTGCTGGAGTACATCAACAATAGCGTGACGGTAACGGATCTGAATTCCACCAACGGCACTGGTGTGAATGGGCAACGACTTTCTTCTACGGAGCAAAGGGTGACGGTGAATGACGGCTCCATATTGACTCTGGGAAATGTGACGCTGCGCGTGGAAATCCAAGCTCCCATGCTATCACCCGCACCGATGCTATAATCCGCAGCGCACGTGGACACGCCTTCTCACTCCACATGCCCGACACGGAAATTCAGAAGAGAAGTCAGCTTTCTTGGGGCGTGCAGGCACGCCATTCTTCCGGGATACGGCAGGGCCGTCCCTGAGGCGCCTGAACAAGAGCGAGTCTCTGGCGCACCGTCACGCAGAGCTTATCATTCTCTGCGCGACGGATTTCGAATCTGAAGTAGATGGAGGATTTCTCTACACTCTCCACACAGCCGAGCACGCGTATCTCATCCGCCATAAAGGCGGGAGAATAGTAACGCACCTCATGGCTCACCAGCACGCAGTGCTTGTTTTCCTCCTTTGCCAGACGCACCCAATCAATGCCAATGGACAAAGACATCTTGGAGCGGCACTCCTCTACCCAGCGCAGATAAGCCAGATTGTGCACCACGCCACCACAGTCGGTGTCGTAGTACATCACCTGGTAGGGAAGAACAAATTGGGACTTCAAGATGAGAAGCAGGTAAAGGGAGTAACCAATTAGCCGAGATGAAGGATATCTACGATGGCGGACGTGACCTCTTTCATGTCGTCCATGGTGAGCTCGCCCATGTGAGCAATGCGGAAAGTCTTATCCTTGAGATCTCCGTAACCGTTGCCGATTTGCATATTGCGCTCGGCCAGAGCCTTATTAAGCTCACCTACGGAAATGAGCTCGTCCTTGCCTTTGGGGTGAGCGTCTATCACCGTGAGGGTCTTGGAGAGGTACTTGCGGTTCGGGTACACGCGGAAGTACTCATCAGCCCACGCGCGAGTGAACTTAGCCATTTCCTCGTGGCGGGCAAAACGCGCCTCAATACCCTCCTCGTCCACGATGTGTACAAGCTGACGATCCAGCGCATACATGAGCGAGAGGCAAGGAGTGGAAGTATACTGGTAATTCTTCTTATCGATAAAATCCCAGATAGTACGCAAATCAAAGTAAAGCCCGCGATTCTCCACTTTTTCCGTGCGGTCATACGCTTTGCGACTCATGGCGCAAACAGCAAGTCCCGGCGGCAACGCCAGTGCCTTCTGAGTGGAGGTAATGAGTACGTCGATGCCCAACTTGTCCGTCTCAATCTTGGATCCCACAGCCGAAGAAACAGCATCCACGCACCACACCACATCCGGATACTTCTTCATGACCTCAGCAATTTCCTCCACCGGATTCTGAATACCAGAGGAAGTCTCGTTGTGAGTCACCGTGATGAGGTCATATTTACCGGTAGAGAGAGCAGCATCTACCATCTCCGGCGTGGTCGGCTCGCCCATAGTGCTCGAGAACTTGTCCGCCGGAACTCCGTTCGTCTTAGCCATCTTGAACCACTTGTCCCCAAAAGCACCGATGGAGAAAACTGCCGCACGCTTCGCTGTGCAAGAACGGATTGCCCCCTCCATGAGCCCTGACCCTGAGGACGTGGAAAGCAGAATGCGGTTCTGAGTAAAAAGAACCTTCTGCATATAGTCCGATATATGCTTCTGCAGCGCAGACGCCGCTTTCGAGCGGTGACTGATCATCGGCCCGCTCAGTTCTTTCAAAATAGTATCCGACACAACGGTCGGTCCGGGAATAAACAATTTAATCGCCATAAACAGAATGGGGGTTACCTGCCCCGCATTCTATCATTTTACCCGTGTTTTGGCGAGCGTTTTTTATTCGTTTACTTGAAAAATCATTCAGCTTTACGTACTCCCCAAAACCATGTGATTCCATCGGGGACTGTCAACTGCACATCGCGCAGAAACAATTGTCCGCTCGGAGCAGCAGAAGCTCTTCCCTGTTTCAGCAAGCGGGAAAACTCGGATCGCGCCTCCTGGGTCAGTCTCTCACAGAGGCAGCGCCGTACATCAAGGAAGTTCACTGTCATGAGCCGTTTCATCACCGTGGGATCCACTTTTATATGCGTCCCCTCACCCGTTACGCTTCCGTGATGAGGCATAGCCATGTAACTGAGTTCCTTTTCACAGAAGGCTGCAAATTCGGCATCCGCGAACAGGCGAGCATATTGCGCAAGGGCCTCAGTCTTCTTATCCTTCGGGGCGGTCAACACGCGCGTGGCGACATGCCAAATGCCGGCAATGCTGTGTGAATTCTGCTTTTTTTGTCCCTTGCTGCTGTGAGAGGCGTTGGCAAAGCTCAGCACGCTCGAGATAACCGACTGCCCAAAATCATAGCGAATTTTTAATTCTGGACTATAGCAGATCATCTCGCCGCGCTTCTCCCCCTGCATCGGGAATCGGAAAAACCCGGTGTCATCACCTTCCAACACCACATTGTTGCGTTCAGCCACAGCCGGGAGACACAGCAGATCTGAAGCTGTGCAATGAACTTCGCCGGTCAAGCTCTGTTCCCATTTTTTTGCCTGAGGAGAAAGACTGAAGACGAGTTTCTGAGAGTCAACGGTCAGACACTCCGGCGTAAGCATCGCCACGCCGTTCACCCTTTCCTCTATTTTTTTATCGGTGATTTCAGGAACCTTCACCTGCATCTCCGGCAGAAGCAAGACTTTGCCGATGGTGACCTCGTTCTTGCAGACAGGAAGAAGCAGAGCCACGTTCTGTCCATCCTCGTCCGTGATACTTTGCAACATGTCGCCTTTCATGGTCAAGGTGAGCGCACCTCCGGAGATGACTACACCCTCTTCCATGAGTTCCAGTGTCCATGTGCCGTCCGGATCTTCCGGGGCAATGACAGCACGGTATGCCCTGCCGTCCAACTCGCGGGAAAGACTCACTGCTTTGCCGTCCGAGAGGAATCGGTAAATTGAGACTCTCCCGCTGCTTAGCGTGTATCCGGAGGTGCTGAAAAAGCATTTTACACAACCCGGAATGGGACGACCAACCATGACGGGAACAATGCGTCGGCGCGCGAGTTCCTCCTCGTCATCGGTAAGTGGTTCGGCGCTTGCTGACGATTTAACGGCACTCAGTTCTTTTGGAGCCTGCTCGCCTCCAACGCTCCCTTCAATCTGCGTGAGCAATTCGTTTAGCTTGTCTCTCTGTTCACTGCTGTTCTGCCACACGTAACGCAGGCAAAACGCCACCGCTCCCAAGAAGATGATCGCCCCGACCATCTTCAGCAGTTTCGAAAAAACATTGACTGAAAATTCGCTTTTTTTATGTCCTGCGATGCGCTGCGAAAAATTTTCCACTACCTGCGGTGTGGTGAAAACCGGAGGCGGTGTCAGCTGAGCGTTCTGGACGGTCAGACCGGAAGACAACTGCTCGGTCACTTCAATAACGGGAAGTCCGGCCAACATCGCTTGCTGGTGCATGCGACTGCCAATAAACCCGAGCATTTGCACTTGGGGAAGATCCATGATCTCCTCACCGCCCCGGGTGAATATCGGTACGCCCCAGCCCAAATCGCTGCGTAGATAATCCGCCTCGTGCAACAAGCCCAGCATATCCGCCATCGGAGTACCAACGGGCAGAGCCAGCATGCACGCTTCCCGGTACTGTGGCTCCTTGAGAAGCGCAGCAAAACGCTTATGACCGGTGTAATGTTGCCAAGTCGGCTGAACCTGAGCTTGCAGCTCCGCCTCCGCTTCCATCCAATTCGGCAGGCCCTCATTTGTCAGCCACTTGGCTGTTCCCCTCCAACTTTGCGCCCAGAATCCGCGCAGCTCCAATGTCAGTAGTACGCCTGCCGGTGTGAGACGGCCTCCTTTCTGCCAGATGGAGTGTACCTCCTCTTCCGTGAGCACGAGAAAATGCGCGATGTAATCAGCGCCCGTCACCCCACCGCGTTTCGCCAAGCGCACACTGCCAAACACATGTTGCGTACCCCTGCTTGTGAAATCAGGCAAGTAGAGGAAATGCGGCTCCGTACCCATGCTCTCCTTTCCCTTTCCATGGCGAGCCAATTCAATAAGCTTGCCCTCTAATTCGAGACTTATACGCGTCTTGCCGACCACGGCATACCCCGGTTTGATGGCTCGGCACAACCGCTGCATCATGCTGCCGTGTATCGCCCGTGATCTCGTGTAAATGAGCTGAGATGCCATGACCCCCTTTTACTGAATTCCGCACATATTGTCAAGATGCAGTCCCGCATCTCAATGCGAGGACACGCAATCCGACATTGACAACGCCGCAGCAGTGTGCGACACTATCGGCGTGCTGGATGTATGTCTCATGGGAACAGGCGGGACTCTGCCTCTGGTGAACAGGTGGCTCACCTCGCTAATGGTGCGTTACCGGGGGCACAGCGTTCTGATAGACTGCGGGGAGGGAACGCAAGTAGCTGCAGCGAAGGCAGGAATGAACCTGAAACCGATCGACAAGATTTTGCTCACGCACTTGCACGCCGACCATGTGAGCGGACTGCCGGGAATGCTGCTGAGCATCGGCAACAGCGGGCGTACCGAGCAGCTCTCTATTGTGGGGCCGGTGGGTACGGAGAGAGTGGTGCGCGCACTGCGCTGCATTGTGCCAAACTTGCCCTTTGACGTGCAAGTGTCGGAAATTGAAACAGAGGAAGAAACAATGTTTTTTCTGGAGTGCGATATTCACGCCTTTGCACTCAACCACGGCGTCCCTTGCTATGGCTACAGCTTTAACCTGCCACGTTCAGGCAAATTCGACGTGCAGCGCGCAGAACAAGAAGGTATCCCTATGCGCTTCTGGAAGCGCCTCCAGCGAGGCGAAACTGTGGAGGATGCTGGACGTATCTTCACGCCAGATATGGCGCTCGGTCCGCCGAGGAAGGGCATCAAGCTGACTTACTGCACCGACACACGTCCTACTCCCACCATCCCACGTATGGCTGCGGGATCTGACCTTTTCATCTGCGAAGGCATGTATGGCACTGCAGAGATGTCAGCGAGCAGCTGGGCCAACCGCCACCTGCTCTTTGAAGAAGCCGCTCAAATGGCCACTGACGCCGGTGGCGTGAAAGAATTGTGGCTCACTCACTACAGTCCCTCCATGCCTAATCCCAAAGCCTACCGCGATATCGCGCGCGCCATCTTTCCCAATACCTTCACTCCCCGCGACGGTTGGTGCAAGTCCATTAATTTTGAGGATGAAACTGAACCGCCATCAGCCTCAACTCCTACGCCTGCCTCTGAAATCTGATTTGCTGCCTGCTTTTTCTCGTCTCTCCGGACATCGCAACACATCCTTGCTCATTGCACGCATTGACCATGCAACCATCGTGGTGCATCGTTTTTGCTCAAGCAATGCCCCCTATCACGGTACAATCTTTCACGCGAACACACGCCACCTTCCCGGATGTCATGTCCTCACCAACTCACGACTCCGTGAGGAGCAGGGCAAACGCATTTGAAAACCTGGGAGCAGAATCGGAGTATGGAATTTAGCATCAATAAATTATTGATATTAAATATAAAATATAATAGGACACGGGAATGCACCAACTCATTGCAAAAATCAACCTGATGGAAGACCCAAGGACCGGTAACCCAGAGACACATAAGTTGACGGACATCGTTTTTATGGTAATCGCGGCAGTCGTAGCGGGTATGTCAACATGGGAAGAAATACAAGAGTTCGCAAGCCATCACACAGAGTACTTCAGCAAGTATTTGGAACTGCCCGGAGGGATACCATCGGCCGACACGTTTGCGAGGGTATTTCGGATGCTGAGCAGAGAGGGCTTTGAAAATATGTTTCGGGAATTAATCGAAGAATTCAGGCAGCGACGAGAAAAAGAAGCAGGAGAGCAGGCGGCAGAAAGAAACATCAGCATAGATGGCAAAACGATCTGTGGAGCGGGCAAGTACGGGAAAGAGTACAATGTACACGTGGTGAGTGCGTACGAGAGCGAGAGCGGATTGGTGTTGGGACAAACGCGAGTCGAACAGAAGAGCAATGAAGTGACGGCGATTCCCAAGTTGATAGATTCGCTTGAGCTGAAGGGTAACACGATATCGAT